>DAOTIQ010000025.1:0-23440 GCA_035448245.1 Thermovirgaceae bacterium
AAGTGGACGAGAATTTCGACTTCGAGGAAACCCTGCGCGAAATCCATGTGGAACTGGAAGATCTCAACACCGAGGCTGTGCGACTGGCGGCGGTTATCAGGAAAAATTTTGAGGAGTTAGGGGTATGAGTTGGGAAACCAAGAGACTCGAAGCAGTCGCAGACTTCTGCCTCGGAAAGATGCTTGACCAGAAAAAGAATCGCGGTGAACCATTGCCATACCTCGCTAACGTCAACGTTCGTTGGAGTGAATTTGATCTGTGCGATCTGCGTGAAATGCCTTTTGAGCATCATGAGTTGGAGCGCTACGGACTGAGATATGGCGACATCGTAATGTGCGAAGGTGGTGAACCTGGTCGATGTGCGATCTGGAAAGATCAACGTTCGAGCATGATGATCCAAAAAGCGCTTCACCGGATTCGGCCCCACGAGTGCTTAAGACCGGAGTTTCTCTACTATTTCTTCCTCTACAGGGGGCGAACCGGTCATCTATCGCCACTTTTCACTGGAACAACAATCAAGCACCTCCCTCGTGAGAAACTCGCTCTCGTTGAAGTCCCTGTGCCGCCCCATTCTGCTCAGGATAGCATCACAGCTGTCCTCTCTGCCTACGACGATCTGATCGAGAACAACCGGCGGCGGATTCAGTTACTTGAGGAGTCCGCCAGGTTGCTTTACAAGGAATGGTTCGTCCACCTCCGCTTCCCCGGCCATGAGCATGTAAAGATCACCGACGGTGTCCCGGAGGGGTGGGAGAGGAAATGCCTAGGTAACTTATGCAGAGAGGTTCGTGAGACAGTATTGCCAAAAGAACTTGAACCAAAAACTCCCTACATTGGTCTCGAACACATGCCCCGTCGTTCAATTTCTTTAAGAGAATGGGGATGCGTCGAACAGGTGGTAAGTAGCAAACATCGCTTTCGCCAAGGAGATATTCTTTTCGGAAAAATCCGTCCATACTTCCATAAAGTAGGAGCTGCTTTGGTAGATGGAATTGCATCGTCAGATGCCATCGTTATTCGTGCAAATGAAGAAAACTTAATGCCTATAGTCCTCATGACCGTTTCTTCTGATGCTTTTGTAGCCTTAACGTCTCAGAAGATGAAAGAGGGTTCAAAGATGCCACGGGCAGACTGGAAACAGATGAAACAATACCCAGTTCTTCTGCCTCAAGAAAGCCTTCTGGGTCTATTTAACAGCGTGATTAGTCCAATTCTGGAACAACCTAAGTCACTTGTATTTTCAAACAGAAAACTTATAGAGGCTCGCGACCTGCTTCTGCCGCGCCTGATGAACGGGGAGGTAATGCTCTGATGCCTGCCTTTGTCGCTAACGGTCCAGATATTCCCGAGAGGCTCTTGCAAGAACACGAGGATGGGCGAGTTGTCTTTTTTTGTGGCGCAGGTATTTCTTTCCCTGCAGGGCTTCCTAGTTTTGACGGTCTTGTAAAAGCGGTCTACTTGAATTTTGGGGGTCCCCAAAACGAAGTTCAGCAGGCCGCGATAAAAGCAAAGCAGTTTGATACAGCTATCGGTCTGTTGGAGGATGATATCGGTGATCGGAAAGTAGTTCGCGATGCGATATTGCGAATCCTGACGCCAAAAACCATTACTTCAAAGGTTCTTGAAACGCATGAGGCATTACTTACCCTTTCACAAAATCGTGACGGACGTAGGCGATTAATCACTACCAACTTTGATCGACTATTCGAAGAGGTAATTGCAAGGAAAAAGCTCGTTTTTGAATCCTTCAAGGCACCATTGTTACCTATTCCCAAAAATCGATGGGACGGATTGGTCTATTTGCATGGCCTATTGCCATCTGAGCCAAATACAAGTGAATTTGACCGCCTCGTTGTATCCAGCGGTGATTTTGGCCTTGCTTACCTTAGCGAACGCTGGGCAGCTCGGTTCTTAAGCGAGCTCTTCCGCAACTACATAGTGTGTTTTGTTGGTTACAGCATCAACGATCCTGTATTGCGTTACATGATGGATGCTCTGGCAGCAGATCGTTTGCTGGGGGAGTCGCCACGCGAGATGTTTGCCTTTGGCAGTTATCCAAAAGGCAAAGAGGAGCAGGCTTTCAAGGAGTGGAAGGCAAAAACCGTAACTCCAATTCTTTATCGAAAATATAAGGGGCATGAGTATCTGCATAAGACTTTGCGCGAATGGGCCAAGACCTATCGCGATGGAGTTCAGGGCAAAAAAATGATTATCGCTCAGCACGCAAGTACGCCCCCACTAGCTCCAACCAGATCAGATTTTGCGGTTGGACGCGTTCTGTGGGCATTGACCGATAAGTCAGCTGCTAAGCATTTTGCAGAACTAAATCCAGTGCCTCCTATTGAATGGCTTGAGCCACTTTCAGAACCACAATTCAAGCACGATGATTTGTCCCGTTTTGGAGTGGTTCCTGAAAGAGAAAAAAATGATGAACTTGCTTTCAGCTTCATTTGTCGGCCATCACCCTATTTACTCTCGTCATTTATGCACATTTCCGACAGAGGTTACCGAAACGACAGATGGGATGGTGTTATGTTCCAAATTGCAAGTTGGCTCACAAGGCACCTTGATGATTCAAAACTTATTCTCTGGTTGGCTAATCAGGGAGGCCAGTTGCATCCGTTTTTTATGGATCTGGTAAAAAGTAAGATAGAAGAACTTGATGAATTGGAGAGATCCGGAGAAAATAAGAAATTTAATCATGTCAAAAATAAATCCTTAAAGGGAATTCCAAGTCTACAGATGCGCACCCTTTGGGATTTATTTCTCTCTGGCCGAATAAAAAAGAAAAACCACACTCTTGATATATATGACTGGTTTCGTCATTTTAAACACTCAGGCCTAACTCCTGTTTTGAGGATGGAACTAAGGGAATTTTTATCCCCAAAGGTTAATATCAGTGCACCGATACCTTGGCCTGAGTTGGGTATTAGTGAAGAATCAGACAGTATAAAAAAACTGGTAGATTGGAATATAGAGCTGTCCAGTGATGATATGCATACCGCTTTGGAAAATTGGTCGAGAAAACCGGAATGGCATGAAGTGTTGCCGAACTTATTGAATGACTTTACAAGCTCATTGCATGATGTTCTTGATCTGATGCAAGGATTGGACGGCGCAGGTGAAAAGAGTGATTTATCCTATATTCATCAACCTTCGATTAGCGAACATCCTCAGAATAAAGCTTTCCGTGATTGGACAATCTTGATCGAACTGGCTCGTGATGCCTGGATTGCTACCGCGCAGACCAACAGAACTAAGGCTCGACTGGCTGCAGAAAATTGGTGGCAAATCTCCTTCCCGCTATTCAAGCGGCTAGTATTTTTTGCTTCCACATATGACGATGTAGTTGAAAAACGTCAGGCTCTTGAGTGGCTTTTGACTGATGAACAATGGTGGCTATGGTCCTTGGAAACAGAGAGGGAAGCGATTCGACTAATAGTGGCCCTTTCTTCGAAATGGAATGTAAAAGAAATGGGAAAATTGGAGCAAGCAATTTTGCTGGGGCCTCCGCGTAGCATGTACAGAGAAGATATTAAGCCCGAAAGGTGGGAACGAATTATTGATCGTGAAATATGGCTGCGGCTAGCAAAAATACAAAATGCCGGGGGGCTCCTTAGTAATGGTGCTGCGAATAAACTTGCCAAATTGATTGATAAATATCCAAAATGGCGACTTGCAGAAAACGAGAGTGACGAGTTTCCATTTTGGATGGGCATGGGAATGGAAGATGAAGAATGGCGCCAATTTGTACGTGTGCCCCGTAGGCGGCGCAAATTGGTTGAATATCTTAAGGAATCCTCTCAATCCGATTCTTGGCGGGAAGATGATTGGAATGAGTTGTGCCGGGAAAAATTCTCTACAACAGCATGTGCTTTGTATTCACTTGCAAAAGAGGGGAAATGGCCGGTAAAACCTTGGAAAGAGGCGTTGCACGTCTGGAAGGAAGGGAAACTTGGAACAAAATCCTGGCGCTATCTTGCCCAACTGATTTACATAATGCCAGATAATATTATCCAGGAACTGTCTAACCCACTTGGTTGGTGGCTACAAGCACAAGCAAATAATTTTCAAGGTCAAGATGAAGTATTTTTGGGTTTAGCAAAGAAAATTTTGGATTTGGAGTATGAATTAGAGGAGGACCCCAAAAAGGATGACCTTGTATTCGAATCAATTAATCATCCCATAGGGCTAGTAACTGAAGCCCTGCTAGATTGGTGGTATCGCCAAGAACCTAAAGATGGGCAAGGATTGACGGAAGACTTAAAAAATATTTTTACTATGCTTTGCGATACATCTATCCCAAAAAATATACGTGGTCGCCTAATATTGACAGGTCATGCTATTTCCCTGTTCAGAGTTGATAAAGAATGGACAAGTACTTATCTGCTCCCCTTGTTCGATTGGACAATTTCCAAAATTGAAGCCCGTGGAGCTTGGAAGGGCTTCCTGTGGTCACCCAGAATCTATCGGCCACTGTTATCGGCAATCAAGAGACCTTTGCTTGAGACATCGACTCATTTTACTAGCCTGGGCGAACATGCCAGGCAATATGCGTCCTTTTTGACCTTTCTGGCCCTGGATTCGGCTAATGATTTTTCGAATAGAGAACTTGGCAATGCAACAAGGACCTTACCTAAAGAAGGATTAGAAAGCGTGGTCCGGACATTGGTTCGAGCTCTTGAGGGTTCAGATGAACAGAGGGAAGAATACTGGAGTAATCGAATTCTTCCATATCTTCGGAATATCTGGCCTAAATCTCGTGATTTAAATACACCCACGATATCAGAAAGTTTTGGAAGGCTCTGTATTGCCGCAGGAGGGGGTTTCCCCGAGGCATTCAATGAACTGCAGAATTGGCTAAAGTTAATACATGGCCCAGATTTCTTGATCCATCTCCTCTTTGAAGCAAAGCTACACGAACATTTTCCAGAAGAAACCCTTGGCTTTTTGAATTTGATCATCAGTGATGATGCACAATTTCTTCCGGAGGAACTTATACAGTGCTTAAATGAGATAAAGTCATCTTCAGAGGAATTATCCGGAGATGCACGCCTGGACCGCCTGTATAGTCTTTACGAAAGGCATGGGAAATCAGGATAATTACGAGGCAATCTTGTTTAAATATATCTCATGCCGAAACTTGTGATAGAAGGTTTGCTTGGTGACAGGTGATTTTGTGTCATTATGTTTGGAATGACAAAAGACCGACAAAACAGCAAAGGTCGCCCTTTTCAGGACGACCTCGTTACTCCTTCTACACATGGCAGACGAGCTAACCAGATCATAGATGACGTTTGACAGAGAAACAAGTACGAAATCACAAACCCTATACAGGACCTGATAGCGCAGGAGGCTGCGGCATGAACCGAAAATCGCTTGCGGATCTCATAGCACTCGGCGAAGGCTTTACAACCGAATTCAAGAAGGCTGGAACCTCCAACCTGGGGCGTGAGATATGCGCTTTCGCGAACGCCACCGGTGGAGTGATCCTGATCGGCGTAACTGACCTTGGAGATATTGTTGGCGTAGATAATCACAACCGGCTCAAATCGGAAATACAGAACATAGCTCACTCGGCGGAACCTCCTATAGCAGTGGAAGTTGAGAGTACAGGAAAAGTCCTTTGCATAAATGTTCCTCAGCAGCACAGCAAGCCCTACTCTTTCGGGGGCAAGTTCTTCATGCGCGAAGGATCATCATCGCAGCAGATGTCCCACCAGGAGATACGGGAATTTTTCTTCAAGGAAGGTTTGATTCATTTCGACGAAACTCCATGCACCCGTTTTTCCCTGAAGAACGATCTGACGGAAGAGGCCTGGTCCGTGTTCAGGAAACGAGCCAGAATTCCTGAAGGCATGGACACAATGGTAGTGCTGGAAAATCTGCATCTCGTCAGGGACGGACAGATGACGCACGCGGGGGCCTGGCTGCTTGCAAGTGATATCCAGAAGTTCAATATTAGTGCCGATGTGGCCTGTGCGCTGTTCATGGGCGTGGACAAGGTACGCATTCTTGACCGGCGCGGTTTTAACAGCGATGTCTATTCCATGATCGACGAGGTAGTGACCTACATCCTGTCCAAGATCAACGTGGAGTACATTATCAAACACGTAAAACGCGAAGAGCGGCCGGAACTGCCGGAGGAGGCGCTGCGCGAGGCTGTGGTCAACGCGCTGGCGCACCGGGATTACAGATCCACGGCCAATGTGCAGGTCTATATATTCAAGGACAGGATAGAGATAGTCAGCCCCGGAGGCCTTCCCGCAGGCATGACAGAGGCGGATCTCGGGATCAAAAGCATCCCGCGAAACCCCCTCCTGTTTGCAATGCTGCACCGCATGGAAGCTGTGGAGCATATAGGATCCGGCATCAAACGCATACGTGATCTGTGTCGTGAGTATGGGGTGGCCGAACCTCGAATCGAGGTGTCGGAGCACTGGTTCACGATGATTTTCCCGCGTCCGGGAGTGGAGCCAGAGGCAGAGCTCGGATTCGATACCCCGCATGATACCCCGCATGATACCCCGCATGATGCCCCGCAAGTTGTAAAACTTGCGGAAGCACTTGTCGGAGAGATGAATCGTGAAGAGATCATGATTGCTCTTGGACTTAAGGATCGAATGCATTTTGCTAACTACTATCTCAAACCTGCGCTTTATTCCGATGTTATCGAGATGACGATTCCAGATAAACCTAGAAGCAAAAACCAGCGTTATCGGCTTTCAGCCAAGGGAAAGTTGTTATTGGCAAGTCGTGAGAAGAGTAGAAAATGACCCCGATACCATACACCGAAGACACCCTCGTTCAGCAGACCACCGCCGAGTACCTGGAAAAACAACTGGGCTGGGAGTCTGTTTATGCCTTCAACAACGAGGATTTCGGGCCAGAGAGCTTGCTTGGGCGGGCCACGGGCCGAGATGTCGTGCTTACGCGTTACCTGAGAAGCAGCATGGAGAAACTCAATCCAGGGCTGCCTCAAACAGCCTATGATGACGCCGTGCGTCAGATCGTGACGATAGCGGCTACACAATCACTGGTTGCTACCAACAGTGACAAGTATTCTCTGGTCCGCGATGGGGTCAAGGTGACATTTCGTAACGAAAAGGGTGAGCGGGTTCGCCAGTTGATAAGAGTTTTTGATTTCAACGAACCGTCAAACAACCACTTCCTCTGTGTGAGAGAGCTTTGGGTGCGGGGGGACCTTTATCGTCGACGTGCCGACATAGTGGGGTTCGTTAACGGGCTGCCACTGCTCTTCATGGAGCTTAAAAACGTCAGCAGGGATATCCGTGCCGCATACGAGGAAAACCTCAAGGATTATCGGGACACTGTGCCGCATCTCTTTCACCACAACGCATTCATTGTCCTGGCCAACGGTGTGGATGCAAAACTGGGTTCGGTGACAAGCCGCTTCGAGCACTTTCACGAGTGGAAGCGTCTGGCGGAGGATCAGCCAGGTGCAGTTGAGATGGAGACGCTGCTCAAAGGTATATGCGACAAACACAATTTTATGGATTTGTTTGAGAACTTCATCGTCTTTGACGACTCATCGGGCGAAAAGAAGAAGATTCTGGCCCGCAACCACCAGTATCTCGGAGTGAACAGAGCCGTCGACGCAGTCCAAAACAGAAAGAGCCTCAAGGGCAGGCTGGGGGTTTTCTGGCACACTCAGGGAGCTGGCAAGAGCTATTCCATGGTGTTTTTCACCCGCAAGATCCATCGAAAACTTGGACGCAACTTCACGTTTCTGATACTGACTGATCGTGATGATCTGGATAAGCAGATATATGATACCTTTGCGGGTTGCGGTGTCGTGAACAATGATCGTGAACCGTGCCGGGCATCCAGCGGAGGTCACCTCAGTCGCCTGCTGGCCCAGCAAAAATCGCATATCTTCTCGCTTATTCAGAAATTCAATTTGGAAGTTGATCCCGATGAAGGCTATACGCAGCGTGACGACATTATTGTTATCACCGACGAGGCGCACCGAACGCAATATGGGACGCTGGCGCTGAACATGCGGAACGCCCTGCCGAACGCCAGTTATATCGGTTTTACCGGTACTCCGCTTTTCAAAGACGATGAGATAACAAGGCGTGTTTTCGGTGGTTATATTTCGACTTATGACTTCCAGAGGGCGGTAGAGGACAAGGCCACCGTTCCTCTTTATTACGACGCAAGGGGAGAAAAACTTGGTGTTGCGATAGGTGACGTTAACGAGCGGATCGCTGAAAAGCTGGAGGAATTTGAAAGCGAAGACATCGATGTGCAGCAGCGGTTGGAACAGGAGATGAAACGGGACTATCACATCATCACTGCCGGCAAGAGGCTGGATCAAGTGGCCAGGGATTTCGTGAAGCACTATTCCGGAGCCTGGGAGACAGGCAAGGCGATGCTGGTGTGCATCGACAAGATCACCTGCGCGCGAATGTACAAGTTGATCGCATTTTACTGGGATCAACGCATAAAGGAGCAAGAAAAGAGTCTCCTTAAGGCGGAGGGTGAACAGGAAGAGGCCTATCTGCTCCGCCAGATCGAATGGATGCGTCAGACACGTATGGCGGTAGTTGTTAGTGAGGAACAGGGAGAGGTGGAGAAATTTCGCAAGTGGGGCCTGGATATTACCACGCACCGACGCCTCATCAAGGAAGGCATGGATCTGCCGGAAGAGATGCGGCGCCTGCCCCAGTACCACACAATCCAGAGTCTTTCCCTCGACGATGCATTCAAGGAAGAGGAGCATCCGTTCCGGATCGCCATCGTTTGCGCAATGTGGCTGACGGGGTTCGATGTTCCGTGCCTCTCGACCCTCTATCTGGACAAGCCTCTCAAGGCGCATACGCTGATGCAGGCCATCGCGCGGGCCAACAGGGTCAACGAAGGCAAGGAAAACGGGATGATCGTGGATTATTGCGGCATACTGAAGAACTTGCGAAAGGCGCTGGCCACATTTGCCGGAGCCGGGGATGGAGGCCGTGGTAAAGAGGGCGGAGAGATCGAACCCGCCAGACCTGACGGAGAGCTTCTTGACGATCTTGCTGAATCAATTGCCCTTGTCTGTGCTTTTCTATCAGAATACGGAACATCCCTTGAGGGCATAATCAGCAATTCGGGTTTCGAGCGCAACGCGGCAATTCTTGCCTGCAAGGAAGCTGCCAACAGCAATGATGAGACCCGCAAGCGCTTTGAGGTGATGTGCCGGGCTATTTTCTCAAAGTTCAAGGCGTGTATCAATGTCCAGGGGATCAACACCCATCGTGCCAGGCACGACGCGATAAGCATCGTTTACAGGAGCCTCCAGCAGGACAGGGAAAAAGCCGATATTACCGACATTATCCGTAGCCTTCAAAAAGTCATTGACGAGGCCATCGTGACGAAGCCGGAACGTGTTGCGAGTGGATCCGCACCTTATGACATCAGCAGGATCGACTTCGATCGGCTGAAGAAAGAATTCGCTCGAAGTCCTGCAAAGAAAACCACTGTACAGAATCTGAGACAGCTAGTTGAGAATCGTCTTCAACGACTACTGGAGCAGAACCCGTTGCGAACAGATTTTCAGCGACACTTTGAAGAGATCATTGCCGAATACAACAACGAAAAGGACCGGGTGACGATAGAGAAGACATTTGAGGAACTGTTGCGTTTTTATGAAGACCTGAACGAAGAAGAATCAAGGGCGGTCAGTGAGGGGCTTGACGAGGAATCACTGGCGGTATTCGATCTGCTCAGGAAACCGGATCTTACAGCCTCCGAAACAAACCGGATAAAAAAGATCTCGGTCGATCTTTTGGAGAATCTCAAGGCCGAGAAACTACGCATAGACCACTGGCGTGACAAAGAGGCGACCCGCGACGCGGTTCGCCTCTCGATCAGTGATTTCCTATGGATCGAATCGACAGGTTTGCCTGTTGATCGGTATTCCGAAGAAGACGTAAAGAAAAGGGCAGAGGAAGTGTATCTACATGTTTTCCGCGTCTATCCCGTCCTGCCCTCCCCGTTCTACCAGGCACAGACGGTGGCATAATTCCGCTTCCGGTTCACGCATTTGATCTCGCCTGTCATCCTGAGCGAAGCGAAGCGGAACCCGCCAGAAGGCGGACGTTCCGCGCCCTTTGCCCACAGGCGGAGATCTGGATCTAACCCGGATTCTTCGTCCCGGTGGTCCTCAGAATGACAGGCAAGAGCAAGGAGACTGGCATCTGGAGACGGGATACCGGAGGCTGGAAGGGCAAGAGCCTTGTTCTTGCCTTTTCCGTTGACTGTTGACCGTTCACCGTTGACGCCTTTGATTTTGTCATCCTGAGGAGCATAGCGATCGAAGGATCTGCCCTTGCCGTTCACCGTTTACCGTTTACGCCTTTGCTCCTGCTTTCCTGTCTCCTCCCGGTCTCCTGTTTCCTTGTAATTTGATCTTAAACATCCAGGTTTCTGACTTCCTTGGCATGGGCCTCTATGAACTCTCTGCGGGGTTCTACCTTGTCGCCCATGAGGATGCTGAAGTACTCCTCAGCGGAGACCGCGTCCTCGATCTCGACCCTTTTGCATATGCGGGTAGCAGGGTCCATGGTAGTCTCCCAGAGCTGGTCAGGATTCATCTCGCCAAGACCTTTGTAGCGCTGGATCGTCAGCTTCTTGCCTTTGGCAGAGTCCTGGATGGCCTTCAGTTCCTTCTCGCTGTAGCAATAATTAACTTCCTTGCCCGTCTGCGTCCTGTAAAGCGGGGGTTGTGCTACGTAGAGGTGCCCCTTTTCGATAAGTTCCGGCATGAAGCGGTAGAAAAGGGTAAGAAGCAGTGTCCGTATGTGGGATCCGTCTACATCAGCGTCTGTATTGTGGCAACAGATGCCGCCCATTCCGCAGATAAAGTTCTCGTCCTTTTCAACAGAAAAGTCGTAGACCCATCGGGTGGATGGTTCGACTTCCTTGACTTCCAGGACCTTCAGTCCAAGGATATCTCCTTGTAATGGAACAAAACGGCGATTCTTGTTTTTGCTTGAACCGTTGTTGATTTTTTCCCACAATTTCCCGGCAAGACGATGGTCTTGCCAGACGGGTTCTATCTTTCTGAGATCATCCAGGGCCGAAACGGTTATCGTATGGTACCTGTGTTTCGTCCTTACCGGTTTGCTCCGGATCATGCCTTCTGTATCTGAAGGTTCCCTGGAGTGAAGGGTAGCGACTATATCCAGAGATGAAAGCAGGAAGAGCACGCCGGAGGCCAGGTCTTTTGACGTTGTTGTGACGCTAATACCGGAATCTCTTATGGTTCCGTCTCCCAGGAAATAACCCCTCAAGAATGCTTTCTGAAGGTTTTTATCAGTGTTAAAGACTATGTCGGGAACCCTTTTTGAGAAGGACCTGGCTCCGTCAAACCCGAAAACAAGCCGGAATACCGTCGAAAGAACCGAATTAAGAATTTTCAGTTCCCCGCTGCGTCCATTTTTGCCCGGATACCAGTGAAGATCCAGGCCGAAAACACGGCTGAACCTGTCACAAACTTCCTTCCGCAGGGGTTCGTTGTTTGAGCCAATCGCAAACCGGATGCCTTGTCTCTGGTCCAGGCTTCCTTCTGCTGCAAAAAAGCCGAGGATGGTCAGGAGATCATCGTCAACAGGTATATTCCTGGGCACTGCTCTGGAGGCATAGTGTTCTGGCGTGAGGGCTATCCCCGCGTCTTCAAGGCAGGCCACTCCTTCAGGAGAAAGGTCCTGGATTCTGATGTATGGTTTGACCCTGTTGGAACAGGAGCCCCGGTATTGCTTGTTCCAGACGTTTTCAAGGTTCGAATCAGTTGTCCGGACCTTGTCCATAATGTTATCCGGATCGAGACCAACGGCTTTGGCATAGTTCTGGAAGTTGGTTACGGTAGGGCGATTCGAACCGTTTTCCCAACCATAAAAGGTAATGGGTTGCCTGATCCCTGTTTTCTGGCATATTTCCCTGTTTGTGAAGCCGCAAGTTTTTCGGGCGCCCTTGAGCGTTTCCCGAACATCTTCGGGAATTTCGACACGTCTGTCAGTAAGTTCCGGTTTATCGGAATACTCCTCGAGTATCTCATTCTTAAGCATGTCCTCAATGGCTTTACCCCGGACATAAAGGTTGGAATCAAGTCTGTCCTTCCTGGCGAAAAGTTCCTTCAGAATATCGAGTTTCCGGATGCCCTTCCCTTCTATTTTGATGGTGCGGGGGGCAACGAGCAGGTCTCCTTCGACGATCTCGCTTCCCTTTTTCAGTACTACCCGGCCTTTGTCAACGGCAAAAACACTGTGGGAAGAGGTAACTCTGACGTTTCTTCCGTAGGCAGTTCTTATTTCGTAAAGAGGTTCCTCAATAGTGTGCCTTATTACTTTTTTCAGAGGCCTGAACCCCGTATTACCGGTTTCCAGATCGAAGCACATTACCTCGTATCCATCGGGGCAAAGAGAGCCATCTATGGCCTTGTCTATGAATTCTCCAATTCGGACCTGGCGAACGGACCCGAAGGGATCCTTAACCAGTGTCGGCTCCTCCCCGTCCACGCTCATAATGAAGGTTTTATTATATCTGATGTTATTTACGTTAAAATCATCGCCAACACCCGCTCCGAGTGCCTGGATGATCGTGCGGATCTCGTTGTTGTCGAGGGCCTTGTCGATGCGGGCCTTCTCAACGTTCAGTATCTTTCCTCTTAACGGCAGTATGGCCTGGAAGTTTCGGTCACGTCCCTGTTTGGCGGAACCTCCTGCCGAGTCTCCCTCGACAATGAATATTTCGCACTCCTCGGGGTTTCGGCTGGAGCAGTCGGCCAGTTTGCCGGGAAGGTCCAGTCCGGCAAGGGCCGTCTTGCGGCGCACCAGTTCTCTGGCCTTCTTGGCGGCTTCCCTGGCTAGTCTTGCCCTGACTGCTTTTTCCACGACTGTCTTCAGAATGTCGGGCCTCTCGTCGATGTCTGCCATCAAGCCATCGTAGAAGAGGGAGTCGACGATCCCCTTGATCTCCCCGTTGCCGAGTTTTGTCTTGGTCTGTCCCTCGAACTGGGGTTCTGGCAGTTTGACGGATATGACAGCCGTAAGACCTTCCTTGAGGTCATCACCCGTGAGGTTTGGGTCCTTTTCCTTGAGGATCTTGTTTCTGCGGGCCGATTCGTTTATGGCCCGGGTCAGGGCCGTGCGGAAGCCCGATACATGGGTTCCGCCCTCTATTGTGTTAATGAGATTTGCAAAGGCGAAGACCCTCTCGATGTAGCTGTCGTTGTACTGGACCCCTATCTCTACGGTGACCCCGTCCTTTTCCCCTGATATTACGATGGGGGGTTTGAAAAGGATGTTCTTTCCGCGGTTCAGATATTCCACGAAGGAGGATATGCCCCCCTCGTAGTGAAAGATCTTCTCCTTTTCGGTGCTCTCTTCTTTCAGTTTTATGGCCAGACCCGGATTCAGGAAAGCCATCTCCCTGAACCTGCCCGAAAGGGTATCCCAGGAGAAAATTACTTCCTCGAATATTTCCGAGTCGGGGAGGAACTCTATGAGAGTTCCGTTCTTCTCCGTCGATTCTCCGCAGCAGAGGTCGCCAAGAGGAATGCCTTTGTTGTATGACTGTCTCCACTCTTTACCGTCTCGCCAGACCGTGAGTTTGAGCCACTCTGAAAGGGCGTTTACGACGGATACGCCAACACCGTGGAGTCCGCCGCTGACCTGATAGGATTTGTGGTCGAACTTTCCTCCCGCATGAAGCGTTGTAAGGACTACCTCTGCCGCCGGTCTTCCTGTCTGGGGATGAACATCTATGGGGATACCCCGACCGTTGTCCTCGATGGAGATTCGTCCATCGGAATGGATGGTTATGGAGATATGGCTGCACCACCCGGCCATGGCTTCGTCGATGGCATTGTCCACTACCTCGTAAACGAGGTGATGAAGCCCCCTGGGGCCCGTGTCGCCGATGTACATTCCCGGGCGGCGCCGGACGGCCTCCAGCCCCTCGAGTATCTGGATATCCTTGGCGGTATACTGGCTTGAAGCGGATGTCATAGGATCTTTCCTCCCTGGCGCAGGTCACGCGCTCTTTCTTTGCCTTTTTTCATGAAATTCCGGGATCTTCTGGCGAGGGTAGCAGGGGTGAACCCTGTGGCCATAACAGAGCCGTCCCTCATTAATACGGCTGTCTCTCCACCGAATCTGACAAGGGCCACGACCTTTCCTGTATGCACGGCCATGCTTTCCTCAAGAAGAAGAAACAAATGGGAGTCCCTCCCGGAAGGTCATTATTACAACTTTCCCATTATATACCAAAAGGGGGTGTATGAATGTTCCAACCGGCTCAAGGCAAAAGGGAAACAGTTTCGGCAGAGGAGAGGCAGTTTACGCCGATCGCTTCCAGTTCCCTTTTGGCTGCCTCGTTCAGGAGAGATATGCCGTCGGTGACGGCTATGACCCGGAAATCCCTGTCGCATGCCTCGTATATGGTGGCCCTTGGGCAGTTCGGATAGTTTGAGCCCGTAACGGCGAGGGTGTCAACCCCCAGTGCCTCAAGGTGTTCCATCAGGGGAGTGCCGAAGAAGGCTCCGAATCGTGGTTTGTAGATGATGTATTCGCTGGGGCCTATCTTCTGGATTCCGCCGGAAAGCAAAAGTCTGTGGTCGAGAAGTGTCGATGGGTCTGGCAGCAGTGGGGCCGCGATCTGGCTGGAGACGGAACCCGGCACTAATAGAGGTTCTCCTGACAGGATGCGCGACCTGCGGCAAAGATCCGCATTGCTTGCGTCGGGCAGGTACAACCTGACGATGTGGATCAATGGTTTTGCCGCTCTCCGGAAAGCTTTCGCCAGGTGAGCCGCGGCGGGGACCGTTCTTGCGTTCTCTTCTCTGCCCGATGAACCTCCTGGTTGAAACTCTCTCTGGATGTCTATGGTAAGCATTGCCATCCTTGACGGGTCAGGTCTTGTCCATTCGTCCATCTGTTTCCCTCCGCAATTAATTTTATCATGCGGAAAAGTCGGGGCATCCTGCCTGTCAGGAAAGAGCTGAAAAAAATAGACCAACCCTGACTTTAATGGTTTTACGATCCGCTATTCACGGTACTGATTTCATCCAGAACTTTCTGCGCGTGCCCGGCCGCCCTGACGTTGTCCCAGGTCCTTGCGATCTCTCCTTCGGGGGATATCAGGACGGTGCTTCGGACTACCCCCATGTTCTCTTTGCCGTACATTTTTTTCATTCTCCAGGCTCCGTACCCGGTCAGGACTTTCTTTTCCGGGTCGCTAAGAAGGATAACCGTGAGGTTGTGTTTTCCTATGAAACGGGCGTGGCTCTCGCACGTGTCGGGGCTTACCCCGATAACAACGGCCTTGTTTCGGCTGAATTCATCCTCCAGGGCCGAAAATTCCATGGCTTCAAGGGTGCATCCGCTTGTGTTGTCTTTCGGGTAAAAGTAGAGAACTACCCATTTGCCCCTGAATTCCTGGAGGCATTTTTCATCGCCGTTGCTGTCCCTGAGGCAGAAATCCGGTGCCATGCTTCCGATTTCTTTCAAAGTCTGATCCTCCTGTCCCGTTATCTGGCTGGCAGATGTTTTTCCGGGTCCTGGTGCTTGCCGTTGATCACCACCTCGAAGTGCAGATGGGGGCCGGTAGTCCGGCCCGTCCTTCCGACGGTAGCGATCTTCTGTCCTGCCGCTACAGTGTCCCCGGCTTTGCAGAGCATTGTGTCGCAGTGGGCGTATCGAGTCATCACTCCGTTATTGTGGTCGATGAGAATGGACCTTCCGAAACCGCTCCTCCAGGCGGCCCTGACGACGGTTCCGGCTGCTGCCGCGTATATGGGGGTTCCCCGCGGGGCGGATATGTCTATTCCAGCGTGGAATCGCCCTCTCCTTGGACCATATTTCGAATATATCTTGCCTTCTACTGGCCATGAAAGGGAGAAGGGGCGAACCTCCGCTGTCCTGACGGTGTTTTTGTCGGGAGAAGCTTCGGCCGTGCCCTTGACGGGTTCCGGTTCGGGGAGTGTCTCCTCGCTGTGATAGAGGTTGGCTGTCGTTTCGCCGTTGCGCCTGGCTCTGACTTCCGACATGGTCTCAATCAGAAGGTTCTCTTCCCGTGGCACGAGAATGGTTGTCAGTTCAAAAGGGATCTCCTCTCCAGGGAGTTCGTTGGCCCACCTGATGAAGTAGATCTCCATGCCGTATTTGTTCGATATGGATGCCAGGGTGTCTCCCTGCCTTACCTCATGTTCTATCCAGGGAAGATCTTCGGCGAAGAGGGTCTCTCGGGGCATGGACAGCAGCATCATGGGAAGCAGGAGGAAAAGAAAAAGCCGGATACTCTTCATCGGAGGACCACCCTTTCGGCATTGGGCCTGAATTATGGTTCTGTCACTTCCAATATTATTCCTGTCCCTTTTACCGTGAAAAGGGTATTTCCACCTATTGATCCTTATGGTTTCAGATGGATTCCGGAACAGTTCCTGCGCCACGGGCAGGATGGGCACATTGCAAGGTTTGGCGAAAAAGGGCCCGATCCCGCATTTTTTGCCGTGGAGATAATATTATCCTCCATGTCCGGCCATGAGACATCCCTGGTGTCGATCGTGGTCTCGCCCGGGTCTTCTATGGAAACCAGAGCAAGATCTATGGGGGCATCGCCGAAGTGTTTCCGTGCGGCAAGGGCGTAGAAGAGCAGTTGGCTGTCATAAAGTGTCTCCGCGCTGCCGCTGATCATCCCCGTTTTATAATCCCTGATGAAGACGCGGCCTTCACTCTTCCAGACTACGTCGATGGCACCGACCATCAGTGTCCCGTCCTTCAGACGAACACGGAAGGGCGCTTCTTTCATTGCGTCTTTGGCACAACGGATCCTTTCGGCCGCGGGAGAGGCCGAGAACTTCTCCAGTTGCGCGATCAGCGGGATGCTTCTGGACTGGTTGGCCCATACCGGCCTCAGTTCCGGCGGGAGGACGCTGCCAAGGGAGAGCGAGACGCGAGGGTCGAACCTTGGGAGGGTCTCTGGGCGCAGGTCCCATCGTTTGAGTATCCAGTGTGCCAGGCTCCCCAGATCGGATCCACCGTCCCCTCCGGAGTGACTCTCCCAGGAGATGTCCATCCCCTGCCTGTGTCTCATGCGAAATGCGTATGGGCAGAACCTGAAGAGAGCGTAAGCAGTGGCACTTATCCTTTCCAGCGGTTTTTCTGGGAGTTCTGGAGCTGGAACAGAACCTCCCTGCTCCGCCTCCGGAGTTTCTCTTATCCCTGTCTTCCCGGGTTGTACCTCGTCAGGCCTTACAAGGGGAAGTTTTTCGATCCCGCCCAGCCACGATGAGATTGTCCTGAGCCAGGAGTGATCCTTCGGTTTGGGGACCCCCTTGCTTACGGGGCAGATTCCGCAGAGTATCAGCGAATCTCTGGCCCTCGTGCAGGCAACGTAGAGAAGACGCTCGTTTTCCTCCGTTTCCTCCCTCGTTTCGAAGAGATCGTGGATGGCTCCGCCGAATATATCGTTTTTGCATTCGTAGTCCCACTCTTCCGGTATTCCCGTTGCCGCTACACCTAGTTTCGCCGACGGAATGATCCTTGTTCCCTGCCCCCGGGTCCTGATCCCTCTTTCTAGGCCTGTAACTGCGACTACCGGGAATTCCAGCCCTTTGGCGGAATGAACGGTCATCACCCTTACCATGTCATCGTCTTCGCCGAGGATGTCCGCTTCTTTCGAGTCGATGCCTCTGGAAGCCACATCCCCGAGGTAGGCCGCGCAGCCGGAGAGGCTTCTTCCCATGGCTCCCTCGTATTCCCTTGCAAGATCCACGGCCCTCCGAAGGTTTGCCGCGACACGGGCCCTTCTCCATGAAGGATAGGAGGCGAGCACACGGCTCTCGTTCAACAGCAAGGCCAGGGCGACCGAGGGGCCGGAGGCCAGGCCCGCTTTTCTGCAATTATCAAACCACTCGGCAGCATCGGGGGATTTTTCGGAAATCCAGTCGATCAGCGGCTTATTGGTGCCGATAGATCCGGAGACCAGTTCCGATGCATGTTCGGGAGAGAGGCCGCTCAGGGGCGAGGACAAAAATGAGGCAAGCGCAAGGCTGTCGGAGGGATCGGCCATGGCTTGCAGCAGGCTGACGGCGTCTTTTACCTCACCCCTCTCGAAGTAGTTCCTGTTTCTCTCAAAATAGGTAGGGATCCCGCGCTCTTCGATGAAGATCTTCTCTATGATCCCGTAGTAACCTCTTGACGGGACCAGAACGGCGATGTCGCGGTAAGCGGCGGGTCCGGGAGAGAATGTTCCAGCCCCGTCTTCACGCCATACCGTAGCCCCCGTCGAAACAGTTTCGACTATTTTGTCGGCCAGGACACGCAGGGCCGCCTCTCGAAGCTGGGGTGTCCTTGCCGGTTTTTCGGATCCAGGGTCTGAAGCAATGATGATTTCGAAGGGGCTTGCCGAGATCTCTTGCCGCTGTTTCCACCACTGTCGGGACTCCGGAGGCATCAGGGGGGAGAATTTTTTGCCTGTGGAACTGGCGATGCCGTCCTTCCATGTTTCGCCGAAAAGACCGTTGATACTGTCCATAACGTCTTGCCTGCAGCGGAAAGTAACATCGAGGTCTATCAGCCTGCACCCGGACCCGCCCGGGGAATTGATCCGTTTCCAGAAAATTTCGGGCTGAGCGTGGCGAAAGCGGTAGATCGACTGCTGGAGGTCCCCTACCAGGAAAAGAGAGCCCCCCTCCGATGGCGACAGGGAGGTGATCAGTTCATCCTGCAGCGAGTTTGTGTCCTGGAACTCGTCAACGATGACATGGCGGAATTTCCCGGCAAAGGATGGTTCGCCAACGATGGCTTTGCGGGCCCCCCGGATCATGTCTTCGAAGGATATTGTCCCCCGGGAAAGTTTTGTCGACTCGAAGTATTTCCAGAAAAGTGATATCAGGCGGAGGAGTTTTTCCCGAAGGAGTGTCTCCTCCGGGGAGGAGCCCCAGGTTATCCATTTTGCGGCGCTTACCCATGACAAGCGGGAATCCCTGTATTCTGCAAGAGGCTCCCCTGTTATTTTCAGAACAGATCCTTTGACCTGTTTCATGCACTTGCCGGTGCTTCCCTTGAGATTCCCGATAAGGCCTTTCTCTTTATCCATAAGAGCAAGAGCAAAGGCGGGAAGTTTTTCTTTGCCCGGAGGGGAAGTGTTCCATCTTTTGAAGAAGTCCAGGGCCCTGCCGGCAAAAATCGCCTTGTCACCCTTGAAAATTTCAGGTGCCCCGGCGTCGGGCAGGATCCCTTCTATCCAGACCTTCCAGGCCTCTGTCCACAAAGGGACCAGGGAATCCAGAAGTTCACGGGAAAGCGCTTTGTCGCGTTCGACGATATTATCCGCCCAGACCCAGAGATCTTCCGGAGAGATATTTCGGCTCTCGAAAAGAGGAATGGCCGAAGACGCGGCCCTGGACAGGTTGATTGCTCCGAAGGTGTTGATTATATCTGCCGTTGTGTTCTCCTCCAGAAGGTTTGATCCTCTTTCTCGCCATATCGGGTCGAGAGATTCTGTTAGAGGGTCAAGATCTTCCCTGTCGATGGCTCTCTCGAGGAACTGCCAGAAGGAGTTCTCCTCCGGAGGTGATATCACCCTTATGTTTGGATCCATGTCGACGGACAGGCCGCACTCTCTCAGCACTCGCATGGAAAAAGAATGAATGGTGGAGACGTAGGCCTCGTCGAGACGGGAAAGGGCTTCCTCCATGGCTCCGCAGAATTCCGGCATGTCAGAGGACAGCAGTGCCATAAGGCGGCGTATTCTTTCCCGCATTTCCATGGCCGCTTTTTCAGTAAAAGTTATGGTCAGTATCCTGTCGACCGGAATCCGGTCAACGGCGACCAGTCTCACGAATCTCCACGCCAGGGTGAGAGTCTTGCCTGTACCGGCCCCCGCGCTGACCACGATCATGGGGCTGTCGGACATAACAGCTTCAACCTGCCCTGGTTCCAGGGCGGCTTTATTCTCCAGGTATTCCCTGAATACTTCAGTCATCGTTGCCGTCATCTTCGCCGCTCCCCCTGCCCGTCGATTCGCTTTTCCTGCAAAGCCCGTGAAAATCGCAGAACATGCAGGCCTGGGTGTTCTCGTAGTTGGGGATGAACCTGCTTTCGGAAATGGAGAGAGCCATATCTTCCATGACTTTTTTGGCAGACCCTATCATATCCTCGAGTTTCGTCTGATTTTTTTTGATCCATTTGCCCAGTATCCCGGCCGCGTTTCCTTCAAGGATGGCTGTAACTCCGTTATCTCTCTGGGACAGAAAGATGTATCCCGAAATTTCGATGGATCCGGTCTCCCTGAGAGCGGCCGCATAGGCGGCGAGCTGTAGAGAGCGGGACAGCCCGTTGCCGCGGCCTGTTTTGTAGTCGAAGAGGAGAGCGGTACCGTCCTGCAGGATGTCGAGCCGGTCGTACCTTCCGGAGAAAGGAATGCCATCCACGGTGATGCTGAACTTTTCTTCCCGTTTCTGGCCTGTCCTTGCAAGGGCGAGTCCGGAATTTTCCATGTCCTGCTGCAGATGAGCCATTTTCAGGGTTTCCTTGCGGAGCCTGCCGAGGTGGCGGGGGAGCTTTTCAAGGTCCGGATATTGTTCATGGACTGTCTCTTCCCAGTACCTTTCCGCAAGGCAGAAAAGATCTGCCCCGGAAGAGAGCCTTTCCGTCCAGACCTTCTCCCAGAGGGCGTGGATCATGGTTCCGGCGGCCAGTGGATCAAACCCGCAGGCCCAGGTTTTTCCCAGGCCGAGGACCCGCCCTGCGTAGAATTTGAAGGGGCATTCCAGCCAGGTGTCGATGCTGCTCATGGAAGCCCTCTGAGCCACCCCCACGGGCCACGGAGTGGGCGGAGGAAGGGCCGAAAGACGTCCGGGCATTCGCGGGTGGTCGTTCTCCCGTATCTCGATATTGGAGATCACTGTTTCGCCTCCTGACGGAAGGACGTCTTTCATGGATCTGGCGAAAGGGGGATCACCTCCTGTGGGTGTGATCCATGGGTCGTCGCCGGATATTGCTGCCTCGAGCATCATCGAAGGGAGAAGGGGCCTGCCTGATCCATCCTGCCTGGGCCGGGAAAGGATGCAGAGATCATCAGCCGAAGCGATGATCCTTCTGAGGAGTGCCTCCCGCTGCTTGCGTTTCTCCCGGAGCAGGGGCAGATGGACCGGTGAAAGGCCTATGCCGGGATCCCGGTGGAGGGCCTCCTTGCGTTGGTCGTCGAGCAACGGGGATTCCCGAAGTCTTCCCGGCCACTCGTTCGCGGTAAGACCCGTCACAATGAAGACCGGATGCCGGGCCAGCACGGGAGGGCTTCCCGCATAGAGGCTCAGGCTTTCCTGGCTTTTTGGTGCCTGCCACACAGTGGATCTATCGGCCCAGGTCGAGAGAAATGTCGAGGCCTCGGCCCCGCGAAGGGTCACCGAACCAGCCGGGCCAATATCCTTCTCCATGTCGGAAACGCTTTCCAGTTTCCCCACAAGTTCCCTTGATGCTGCGTTGAGCCTTCTGGCGCTTTCGTCAAGGCCGGGGTCGGACATTACGAAACGGGAAAGAGCAGCTCCCCAGATGGATACTTCTCCGTTGCCGGCGACGGAACGCAGTGAGCGAAGAAGTTCCGAAGGAGACCCCCCTGACTGGACGAGTGCGCAGAAATCGGCGATTCTTTCGAAATTGTCGGATAGTGCTTTATCACCGTGCACTGCGAGGAAGGCTTTCCATTCAATTTCGCCCCGGGGTCCCTGGCTGAGGGCTTTCAACAGAGGGAATCCATCGGGGGATATCCATGGCTGAGAGAGGATATGAGAGGTCTCTTCCGTAGGGAATCCCAGCCGTTTAGCCTCGAGGGCGGCCGCGGCCGTTTGCCACAGGGGCGTCTGCGAAACTTTAGGTCCACCGCTTGCCACATAGGGGACGCGGTAGCGGTTAAGTATCTCCTCGGTGATTTCCAGCCTCTCAGGATCGACAGAGAGGCCAATGCCGGTCCAGCCCGGGAAAGGAATGTCCACCCTTCTGGCGAACTCGCCTTTGCCTGACACCCAAAGCGAAAGATTGCGAACGACGGTCTCCAGTTCAAGGCGGAAATCCCCGGCCGAAAGCAGCAGTGCCTTTATGGGGCTGAGTGCTGGCCGGGCTCCGGGAGCCGACATTTTTCCGAACTGCTCGCGTGCTGTATGGATATCCAGACCTGTTTCGGGCATGAAGATTGTAACCGATGCACCTTGATTGGAAATTTCTCTTATGAGTCCTGACTGGGAGCGGGTAAAACTCATAAATCCCGCAAAGATGAAATGATGCTGCCGGATCCATTTCGATGCTTTTTCGAAATGGCTGGACAGGGCGATTCGTGTAATTGTCGCTGTCTGGGCACTGTCGGCCAGGGAGTGGGATTCCATGTATGAAAGATAATCATGGTAAAGACGGCAGAGAAGGCCGTGGGGTGTAGACAATCGGGGGCACTTGCCGGTCGGATCGCATGAGGGGCATCCAAGTGATGCTCCCAGAGTGTCCGGAAGCACTTCCTCTCTCAGGAGTTCGCGAAGGTTCTCTCCCAAAGTCCAGATAAAGCCCCGCTTCAGAGCTCCGGGAGGAAGGTCGGCGCAATCGTTTTCGGCTCTTAAATTTTCGAGGACATGACGAACTATAAGCCAGTGATCGGGAGGGTCTATCTGTCGGCGTCTCTCTTCCGGAGGGAGGTCCAGTTCACGCATGACCTCCCTGTAAAGGTCGTCCCACCTGAGGATGGCCGGCTCCCCGGCACCGAAAGAGACACTTTCCAGAATGATATCCCTGAGGATCTCCCTGTCCCCGGACGAAGGAACAAGGAAAAAAGGGACAAGTCCGCTTTTACTTCCCGAGGAAGAAAGATCCTCTTCGATATCTCTGGCGCGGTGATACCCGATTATCCTGATCGGCATTTGCTCCCCTCCCGCCTAATATTAGCAGGAGGAACAAGAAACCGGGAAAAGAGACAGAGGGGCAAGCCACGTGAGACGTGAGACGTGAGACGTGAGACAAAAAACCAAAGGCGTAAACGGTAAACGGTAAACGGTAAACGGAAAACAAAGGCGGCAGGAAACAGGAGACTGGAAACTGGAAGGGCCGGGACCGGAGTTAAGGCTTTGCCGAAGGCTCAGGAGCCGGTGAGTTTCGAAGCCGTCGCGGAGTGGCAGGAAAAGCACACCTGCCGGGGGCCTTTCCCCCGGCACTGTGCGGTCGCCCCGAAGCAGGCGGAGAAACGAACGCTTTCAGGCGAGTTGCCTCTCGGGAAAGGCTTCACTCCGGGCCCCGGTCGGTATACGGATCCCCCTTTCGATTCACAATTGACGATTTACGAATCACGAAAACAAACCAGATTCCTCGTCATTTCATTCCTCAGAATGACAAACAATAATCAGGCGACTGGAGACAGGACACGGGAGGCAGGAGAACCTGAAAAAACCAATTCA
>DAOTIQ010000026.1:0-23417 GCA_035448245.1 Thermovirgaceae bacterium
GGAAGAGGGAGCCGACGAACTTGTCTTTCTTGACATATCCGCTTCCCTGGAAGAGAGAAAGACCAGGATCAGTTGGGTGCAAAACGTTGCCGACAGGCTTTTTATTCCCTTCACGGTGGGCGGCGGAATAGGCTCAAAGGAAGAGGCAAGGGACCTTATCGCAATGGGAGCCGACAAGATATCTCTCAACACCGCCGCCGTCTCCGACCCCTCCCTCATCGGCAGGTGCGCTTCGCTGCTGGGCTCACAGGCCGTTGTCCTCGCGATCGACGCGAGCAGGAGCCCAAGGGGGGGATGGGAGGTTTATGTCCGGGGAGGTTCAGCCCCGACAGGGATCGACCTGGTCTCCTGGGCGCAGAAGGGAGAGTCCATGGGCTGCGGGGAGATACTCCTCACATCCATGGATTCCGACGGAACACGGGGAGGGTACGACCTGGAATGCATCGAGGCGGTCTCCTCCTCCGTCTCTGTCCCCGTCATAGCCTCTGGCGGCGGCGGAATTCCGGAACATTTCGCCGAAGCGATATGGTCCGGAGCGGATGCGGTACTGGCGGCGTCGGTTTTCCATTACGGCTCCATCAGGATACCGGAACTCAAGAAATATCTGGCAGGCAGATCGATACCTGTAAGAACGACCGGGGAGGAGAACCTTGTATGATGCAGTACGCCGATCAGATCCGTTTTGACGAAAAGGGGCTCGTCCCGATAATTGCCCAGGATGCCGATACAGGCGAGGTTTTGATGCTTGCCTGGGGCAACAGGGAATCCCTTGTCGAGACCGAAAGGCTGAAGGAGATGGTTTTTTTCAGCAGATCGCGCAACAGGCTGTGGCGCAAGGGGGAGACCAGCGGCAACACCCTCGCGGTCGTGGAGATCCGCAGGGACTGCGACAACGATGCTCTCCTCGCTCTTGTAAGACCCAGTGGACCTGTATGCCATACCGGTTCCTTCAGCTGTTTTTCGTCTCACGGCGAGAAGTTTGCGGGTTTTTCCTGTTTCGCGGGAAAACTCTGGAGATACCTTCTTTCCCGAAGCAAGGCCTCGCCCGAAGAGAGTTACACCGCCAGGCTTCTTTCCCAGGGGCTATCCCGTACGGGGCAAAAGGTCGGTGAAGAGGGTGTCGAAACGGCCCTGGCCGTCGCCACAGGGAACACCGAAGCCTTTATTCTGGAGGCGGCCGACCTGGTCTATCACCTGATGGTCTGCTGCCTGGCCCTCGGTGTATCTCCCCCGATGATAATGGAAGAGCTCGAGAAAAGGCACGTGGAGAAAAAAACCGATGACTGATACGGGGCTGGTCTTCGATGTCGATGGAGTCCTTGTTGACACCTCCCTGTCATTTCCGGCGGTGGTTTCCGCGGCCGTCCAGATCGGGGCAAAGGATATCCTCGGCCACCCTGCGCCGTTTCGCCTCTTTGACGACGAGCATTACAACATCGCCCGAAGAAGCCCCATGTTCAACGATGATTACGACATAGCCTGGGTTTTCCTCTCATGGATCGCTTCGGGTTCTGCCTTACAGAGAGAAGAAGGACCGGTATCCCGCCTTGACTGGGAAAGACTCATTGCCAGCTGCGACGGGAGCCCCGAGGAATGGTGTGGATCCGTCTTTCAAAGCCCTGTAGACCGCGGCTCCGTCAGAAAAACCTGCGAGGAGATATATTTCGGGGAGGAGCAGTATTTGCTTTTCCGTGGCGTTTCTCCCGAAATTCGAATCGGGGGGCTATGGAAAAGAGAGCGGCCCTGTCTCGAAAAGGAGTGGGAAAGTCTCGATATTCCCACAGGAATCTACACCGGAAGAAACAGGCAGGAACTGCAACTGGCCCTGAACCTTCTCGGCTGGGACGGTTTCCCTCCCCACCTGTGCATAACTCCCGATGAAGGAATATCAAAACCTTCACCCCGGGGCCTGAAGATTCTTGAGGAAAGGCTGAGTGTTTCCAGGATCATTTTTTTTGGAGATTCTGAAAGCGACAGAAAAGCCTTCGAGGCATACGGGAAGGGCCTGTTCGTGCCAATAGGCCCTTCCTTTGATAGTGAAAGGGGAGGGTTCCCGGATATCCGGACTGCCCTCGAGTTTCCCTGGATCTCGAAACCTCAGTGACGCCCCTCGCTCTGTTTTATCAGCTCCGCCACTGCTTTCCCGTCGGAAGATTCCAGATATTTCAAGGTGCTTTCGGGGACCATTTCCCTGACGACATCCCATCTGTCGGCCTTTATCATTTCCCTGACAATTGAAGCGGAAACCACCTGGCCATCACCAACGGTTACCCTCGATATCTCCTCGAGTTCGACACCTCTTGGGGGCAACACTTCCTTCATGGCTTCGTTGTAGGACCCTGTCACGGGACAGTAGGGCTCGGTACCGACAAAACGCACGGAGATCCCCAGGGCCGGGACAAAAAGATTTGCAAAAAGGGTCACGTCAAGCCTTGCCTGGATCGAGGCGATCTTCTTTACCGATGATCCTTTCAGAAAATAGGAAGGGAACGTAGCAGGAGAGACAGCGTATTCACCGCTTCTTATCACTGTAACGTTCTCCAGGTGAGAGGTTCCTTCCCTGACAAGGGCAAAACGGTCACGAAAAGGGAAAGATGACAGGTCTGTCTCGACCACTACGACATAGAGATGATCACACCTCGAGGCGCCCGTCTCCACAAGGTACTGGTGTCCTTTGGTGAAAGGATTACAGTTCACCACAACGGCACCTGCCCTGCTTTTCGCTCCCATGTTGACCCTGCTGCCCCTGAGATAATCCCTGAACTGGTCTATCCCGGGCTGCCCCATCTCCAGCAGGGTCGCAAAAGGTTCGTAACGGGCAATCTCCCTGAAACCGAAACCATGGAACTTGTCCGCTGAATCCGGTTTGGTGAATACAAAAAAATGCGTTAACCCCGATGCCCTTCCCCGCTCGACAAGTCTCGAGATGATACTCCCGGAAAGACCCGCCTCCTGCCAGTCAGGATCCACTGCCATCATCTTTATTACGTTGCCCTTCAGGCTTCCGGTGCCCACAAGTTCACCCGAAGGGCCTTCGGCAAAAACGGAAACATCAGGCACACCTTCCATCGAAAGACCGAACCTGCCCAAAAACTTCTCTATTCCTGCAAGTTCAGCGACGGAAGGTTTTTCTGTCAGTCTAAATTCGATACCGAACAAGAACCATCACCCCGGCGCGACTCAGCGCTTGCGGAGCTCTCTCTTCAGGATCTTGCCTATGCTGGACCTTGGCATCTCCTCAATGAATTCCACGCTACGAGGCACCTTGTAGTGGGCCAGTTTATCCCTGCAAAAGGAAATGACATCCCTTGAAGTTATGGCGGGCTCCCCGGTGGGTATGACGTAAGCCTTGACAATCTCGCCGCTGACGGGATGTTTGACACCTACCACGGCAGACTCCCGGACTCCCGGCAACTGCTGGATAACGGCCTCCACTTCGGTGGGATAAACATTGAACCCTCCAACGATGGCGATATCCGTGAGCCTGTCAACGATGGTAAGGTAGCCGTCTTCATCCATCCTGACCACATCACCGGTGTTGAACCAGCCGTCCTTGAATTTTTGGGCAGTTATCTCCGGTGCCCTGAAATATCCATTGAATACCGAAGGCCCCTTTAGCCAGAGTGTCCCCTCTTTCCCCACGGGCAGAACATTTCCGTCCATATCGCGGATCTCGACCTCGTATCCCTTAAGGACTCTTCCGACGGTCCCGAGTTTCCTGTCCTTGAGCCCTTCGTTGAGGGATACCACGGGGGATGTCTCAGTAAGGCCGTAGCCTTCCAGGACCGAAACCCCGAGGAGCTGTTGGGTCCTGCCGTCAAGTTTCTCGGGGAAACGATCCCCGCCGGTCGCAAGAAGCCTCAGCGAAGTAGGTGCCTCGGTTCCCCTTGCTATCGCTCCGAGCATCAGCGCGACCATTGTCGGCACGGCTATCATGACCGAAACATCGGCAGCCTTTATTGATTCTATGGCTGTCTCGGGTGGCATGAAGGTGGGGACAAGGGCCTGGGGGAAGCCACCCAGAAGGGGAAGCAATCCGCTGGTAGTGAAGCCAAGGGTGTGGAAATTGGGAAGGACATTGACGAAAATATCATCGTCCGCAAGATCCTTGAAATGCTCTATCGATCTGCTGACATTGTCGTGGAGGTTTGAATGGCTGATCGGAACCCCCTTGGGCAGCCCGGTAGTCCCGGAGGTGTAGAACAACACCGCGATATCCGGATCGGAGGGCTCGCTTTTTCTGGACTTGAAGGAAGGAAGGGCACCGTCCAGTGGGACAGCCATTGCCGGTATGCCTGAAGCGGATATTCCTTCGGCCAGCTGGTCCATGCCCTGAGGAACAAAGGCGGCGGACACGTCGGAGTGTCGCAGGACATCCATGGTTGCGGACATACCGGCCTGCAGATTGAGGGGTGTCAGGGTGCCTCCGGCTTTCCACACCGCGACCATCAGAGCGAGAAATGCGGGACAGTTAGGCATTAGCGCCGCGATCCTGTCACCTTCTCCAAAACCGCTTTCTCTCAGCTTTTCTTCATACTGCATTATGAGATCCGCAAGAACCTTCCTCGACCACCATGCGCCTCTCCACCAGACGGCACGCTCTCCATTCGATTTTTTGCATTTTGAGATTATGGTTTCCTCAAGTCTGACTTTCACGCGTTTTCCCTCCGAATAATAGGATAAGTTCAACCCCCTGAAGGGGGATAATGTATTATGCAGACTATTTTAACCGCAAAATGCTCTCCCGGACTCCCTGTCAGCATGAAAGGGCAAGAAAGGCCTCCCATGCGGACGCGAGAGGGATCAGTTCCTCCGGCACGTCGTAACGGGGGTTGTGAAGTCCGAACTCCCCTCCTGTACCCATGAGCATAAAACATGAGGGCGCTTTCAAAGAATAGAAAGCAAAGTCCTCCCCCGCCAGCAGCTGGCCGGTCATTTCAGTAACAGTGGAAACGTTTTCGGAGAAGAAGGTCCTGCTTTTTTCCAGAACAAGGGACGTAATTTCGGGATCGTTAACTACGCAGGGGTAGTTCCTGTTGTACTCCACCGAGGCCGTCGCCCTGTGAGCCCTGGCTATGAGAGGGATCATCTCTTCGAGCCTTCCCTGGATGAAATCCCTCACTTCCGGTTCGTGAGCCCTGAGGGTCCCCCACATATGGGCACTTCCCGGAATAATGTTGTAAGCCTCTCCGGCCTCTATCCTTCCAAAGGAGATCACCGCAGAAGTCTGGGGATCTTTTTCCCTGCTGATTATGTCCTGGACCGAAAGAAGAATGTGAGCGGCAATAACCGTGGGATCCACTCCCTGATGAGGGGATGCTGCATGGGAGGTCGAACCGTTTATCATAATATGGATCCTGTCGGAAAGGGCTGTCATGCATCCTTTTCGAGTGGCCATCTGCCCAAAGGGAATGCTGGGCCAGAAATGAAGACCAAGAACGCACTTAACCTGGAACTTATCGAAAAAACCCGCATCTACTATCTTTTTTGCTCCGGCCTTGCCTTCCTCGGCAGGCTGGAAAAGAAAAATAACGGGCCTCCTCAAAGAGGAAGCCCGTTCCGAAAGAAGTCTGGCAGCGCCAAGAAGGGATGCAATATGGGCATCATGGCCGCATGCGTGCATTACTCCAGGGAAACAGGAAGAAAACGCCAGCCCGCTCTCCTCTTCGATAGCGAGGGCGTCCATGTCCGCCCTCAGAACCACAGCCGGAAGACCTGTATCTTTTCCCAAAACCCCAAGGACCGATGTCGGGGAGCCGAATCCCCTGATAACCTCCATACCATCCATTACTGAAAGTGCATCAACCACCCTCGAGGAGGTGACCGTCTCCTCAAAGGCAAGTTCCGGAAACTGGTGGAACTCTCTTCTCCAGGCAATTATCTCGTGAGAAATCTCCCCTGCCCGGGACTTGAGATCTTCGGCCAGGTTAAATCCATCGGCATTAACTGTCATCTTGGGGATCAGGCCTCCTGTGGTTTTTAATATGTCAGGTTTTACGACCCATAAAAAAATATAATGCTGTTAGTGTATCATACTGTCATGCATCGAGAACACGCCACGAATCATAAGGAGGTCTCCCTATGTCTGTTCCATGGGTCTACATCAGCGATCTCGCGAAACACGAGGAAAAGGAAGTAATTCTCAAGTGCTGGATGTATAACAAGCGTAGTTCCGGAAAGATCCATTTTCTGCAGCTTCGTGACGGAACCGGTTTTATCCAGGGAGTTATGGTTAACGGGGAAGTCCCCGAAGAACAATTCTCGGCGGCAAGAAACCTGTGGCTCGAGGCTTCTTTGGAGGTCACCGGCAAGGTACGGCGCGACGAGAGAGCGCCCTCCGGTTTTGAACTTACCGTCTCCGATCTGCGGATAATCCACAACCCCACCGAGGAGTACCCCATCGGGAAAAAAGATCACGGCATAGATTTTCTTCTGGACAACCGACACCTTTGGCTCCGGAGCGCAAACCAGCTGGCTGTCATGAAGATCAGGGAGAGGATAATCTGGTCGGCGCGGGAATTTCTTCACAACGGCGGCTTCATGCTGGTTGACAGCCCCATCCTCACAGGAGCCATCGGTGAGGGCGCTTCCGGTCTTTTTGAGGTTCCCTATTTCGATATGGGCAACGCATACCTCGCCCAGACAGGCCAGCTTTACGCAGAAGCCGGAGCAGCCGCATTCGGCAAGGTCTATACCTTTGGTCCCACCTTCCGGGCCGAAAAATCCAAGACCAGAAGACATCTGACGGAGTTCTGGATGATCGAGCCCGAGGTGGCCTTCTACGATCACAACGACAACATGAAACTCCAGGAGGACCTTGTATCCTACATCGTCGGACAGGTCCTGAAGCACTGCGGCAGCGAACTCGCAACCCTCGGCAGGGACATTGCCCCCCTCGAAAGGGTCGTTCCCCCGTTCCATCACATCACCTACGACGAGGCGGTAATACTTCTTCAGAAACTGGGAAGTTCCATCACCTACGGTACCGATTTCGGTGGAGAGGATGAGACCATACTAACTCAGCAGTTCGACAGGCCTCTCTTCGTGGAATGCTACCCCAAGAAGGTCAAGGCCTTTTACATGAAGCAGCACCCGGAAAGGGAGGACCTGGTTCTGTGTGACGACCTTCTGGCGCCGGAGGGCTACGGAGAGATAATCGGCGGATCCCAGAGAGAGGACTCCCTCGAACTGCTTCATGCACGGATCCGGGAGGAGAACCTTCCCGAGGAATCCTATTCCTGGTACCTGGACCTTCGCAGATACGGCACCTTCGTGCACAGCGGCTTCGGAATGGGTATCGAAAGGGTTGTTTCGTGGGTATGCGGCCTTCCCCACATAAGGGAGACGATACCCTTCCCGAGGACAATATACAGACTTAACCCATGACAGGAGTGATCCCCTTTGGCATCGTCAAAATGGATACCCTACAAGGACTTTGACGGTAAACCCGAATATGAATCAAGGAACTGGCTTATCGGCAGCGGAAAGATAGGAGGAAAGGCAAAGGGACTTGCCTTCGCTTTTGAGCATATCCAGGGGTCCGAACTCGCAGAAGAGGTTCTACTGCCTTCTACCACTTTCGTTGTCACTACGGAGCCCTTCCATGATTTTATCAACGATAACAAGATGGACTGGATACACGACGAACCGGATCTGGAAAAGATAATTCTGGCATTTTCACAGGGCCACATGCGGGAATCCTTTGTGAAGGACCTCGACAGAATACTGGGAACTCTTCACGATACTCCTCTGGCTATACGTTCAAGTTCACTATTGGAGGACTCTCATCTACTCTCCTTTGCGGGCAAGTATTTCACCACTTTTGCGGCAAATGTTTTTGACATGGAGTGGCGCCGCAGGGAACTCTCCGACGGCATCAAGACCGTGTGGGCATCTCTGTACAACCAGGCCGCAAGGGCCTACCGAGCAAAGCACGGCTTCACCGACAGGGACGAGGCCATGGCCGTTCTGGTTCAGCCACTGATAGGTCATGAACATGACGGCCTCTTTTATCCGGAACTCGCCGGTACCATTTTTTCCAAGGTTTACCGCAGACCATCCCCCAGGATAAACAAGGAACAGGGGGTTACCAGGTTCTGTTTCGGTCTTGGAACAAAAACTGTAGACCGCTCATCTGCAAGGGTGATTTATCTTTCTCACCCGAATATGCGCCCCGAGGGCAATCTTGCCAGGGAAGTCGCGAGGTACAGCCAGAACTCCTTCGACTACGTGGATCTTGAGTTCGGGGCATTCGTCTCGGGAGACCTCAAGTCCCTTCTACCCTTCGTTATGCAGAACCACAAGTTCGCTACATCCTTTGTGGAACTATACGGGGACAACAGCATGTACTGGGCCGGTTCCAGCCCGATGATCCCTACCACACCCTTCTTTACCTTCTCTGAACTACCCAAACGCTGCCCCCATTTCCTGGAAACCGCAAAGAAGATCTCCGCTCATTACGAGACCGAAATGGGCATACCAATAGACATGGAGTTCACCTATGAAACCCTCGAAAAAAAGATGACCCTGGTTCAGTTGAGACCCCTGTCCTCTTACGAGGAAATGGCTTCCGTCCGAATTCCAAAGGTGCCTGAAGAAAAAATTCTTCTCAAGGGATCGAGAATGGTTAGCAACGGCCAGATTGAAAGAACCGATCACATAGTCTACGTAGACCCCTTCAGTTACGGAAGCAGGGACAATTTTTTCAAGATCGCCAGGGCCCTGGGAAAGGTGAACGACAGCCTCAAGGGAACAAGATACATCCTGGCGGGCCCCGGACGCTGGGGAAGTGTCAACCCGGATCTCGGAGTCCCCGTGGACTACGCGGAGCTCTGCAACTGCGGATGCCTTGTGGAACTTGGCATCGTAGAGAAGCACTTCACGCCCGAACTCTCCTACGGGACCCATTTCTTCCTGGATCTTGACGTTGACAACATCCTTTATCTTCCTGTTTTTGCAGGGGACGACGCGGACATCTTCAACAGGGAATGGTTCGAGAACAGGCCCTACGAAACTGGGCAAGAGGAGGAAATCAGAATTTACAAGGGAGATTTTTCGGTGTTTCTTGACGGGGACACAGAAGAAGGTATCGTAATAGAAAACTGAAAAAAGGGGGCCCCTGAGGGGCCCCCTTTTTATTTCCAGCAGATTGTGTTTTCTATGGCCAGATCCCCCGGAAACGCATGGCGAGTGTGATCCTGTCCACCGCGCGAACATAGGCGGCCTGCCTGAAGGTAATGTTCTTCTCTTTCTTGATCTTCCAGATCTCCTGAAAGGCCTTTGTGAGTTTTTTGTCCAGTTTCTGATGAACCTCTTCCTCGGTCCAGAAGTCTCCGGTACGGCCCTGGATCCACTCGAAACAACTTACTGTGACACCGCCCGCATTTGCCAGAACGTCGGGAACAACGAGAATCCCCTTGTCCTCAAGAATTGCCGCTGCTTCCGGAGTAACGGGCCCGTTGGCAAGTTCCAGAACAACCTTTGCCTTTATGTTTTTTGCGTTTTCAGCATTGATCACGCCTTCGAGAGCTGCAGGGACGAGAACGTCAACTTCCAGTTCCAGAAGTTCCTCGTTTGTAACACCATCGGTGCCCTTCATCCCCTTGATGCTTCCAGTCTCACGCTTTAACTTTGAAACTTCCTCGTAGGATATTCCCTTGGCGGAGTATGCTCCGCCCCTGCTGTCGCACGCTGCCACAAAATTCAGACCAACCAGATCTCCAAGTTTGTGAGCATAACTTCCAACGTTTCCGTATCCCTGTACGGCCGCCGTAAGGGGTTTACCCAGAAGACCAAGTTCCCTGAGAGTCTCCCTGAGGACATACATGCCTCCCCGTGAGGTAGCATCACCTCTGCCGAGGGAGCCACCAACCGCTACAGGCTTACCTGTGTAGACCGATGGTTCGCTGCGACCGTGGATCTTTTCATGGGTATCTACGAACCATGACATAACCTGGGGGTTGGTGTACACATCCGGCGCTGGGATATCTATATCTGTTCCCACGAAACGACTGATCCCAAGAGCATAGCCGCGGCTGAGTCTCTCCAGTTCCGTCATGGTGAGTTCCTTTGCGTTGACGGAAACTCCACCCTTCCCTCCGCCGTAGGGCAGGTCTGCGGTGGCGCACTTTATGGTCATCCATGAAGAGAGAGCTGCTACTTCGTCGCGATTAACATGGGGGTGAAAACGGACGCCACCCTTGTAGGGACCAAGGGCATTGTTGTGATGGCTTCTCCAGGCTTTAAGAACCTTCACGGAACCGTCATCGAGTCTTAGCGGAATGGTTATCTCAAGAACCTCTTTGGGCTGCTTTAGTATCTCGAGATACTCTGGTTCTGCGCTGATATGCGGCGCAGCTTCCTCCAACTGCTGTACGAACATCTCATGCGGGTTCAGTTTTGCCATAACAACTCCCCCTTCTCTCTTTGCCCTCAAGGTCTTGTACATCCCTGTGGGCACAATTTGTTTATATTTATAATAGCATTTTTGGTTCACAGCACAAGTGAAAAATTACCGTCGAAATAGGAAAAAAATAAACCGGGATCACCCAGAAGGGTAACCCCGGTTCATTAAAGAACGTATGCTAAATGGTAAAATATTTTCTAGAGGAAAACGCCTCTCATTCGGACAGCGTCCGCAACACGCATGATTGCTACCATAAATGCCGCGCGGCGCATCTTGACCTTCTTTTCATTGGTGAAATCCCAGACCCTGTGGAAATTCTCTTTCATGATGTGGATGAGCCGGGTGTTGTACTCCTCGCGGGTCCAGAAATAGCCACCAAGGTCCTGTGCCCATTCGAAGTAGGAACCGATAACCCCGCCGGAGTTGGCAAGAAAATCAGGTACGATGAGGATGCCCTTCTTGTCTAGGATAGCATCGGCTTCCGGTGTGATGGGGCCATTTGCGGCTTCGACAATGTACTTGACCTTGATCTTGTCGGCGTTGTTCTTGTTGACAACACCTTCGAGAGCGGCCGGAATGAAGAGGTCGGCATCGATGAAGAGCAGGTCTTCGGCAGGGATCTTCTCGAGTCCGGGCTGAGTATAGCCCTCAAGGAGTTTCTTGGGGTGCTCGTTGATGTGCTTGAATGCCTTGTGGATATCTATGCCATCCTTGCAGTGGTAGGCACCGGTAATGTCGCTGATACCGACAACCTTCGCGCCGGCGTCGACAAGGGTAAGGGCCGCGTAGGTTCCGACATTGCCGAAACCCTGGATCATGACCGTGGTTCCCTTGACTTCCTTGCCTACGGCATTGAGAAGCTCTATGGCACAGGTTGCCACGCCGTAACCTGTCGCCTCGGTGCGACCCTTGGAGCCCCAAAGACTGATGGGTTTACCTGTAAATATGGCGGGCTCGAGCCTTCCGCGCATCTTGCTGATGGTGTCCATGAACCAGACCATTTCCTGTCCACCTGTGTTGACATCGGGAGCCGGAACATCGGTCCATGCGCCAACAATTGGTTCGATCCTTGCAGCCAGAGTCCTGGCAACGCGCTCTTTTTCTCCCATGGACATCTCGAGGGGGTTGCACTCTACTCCGCCTTTTCCTCCGCCATAGGGTATGCCGGCGAGGGAACACTTCCAGGTCATCAGCATGGCGAGAGCCTCGCACTCATCCTGACACACGTCGGGGTGGAACCTGATGCCGCCCTTTGCCGGGCCGACTGCGGTGGAGTGCTGCACCCTGTAGCCGTTGAAGACTTTCGTCGTCCCGTCGTCCATAACGACAGGAATAGACACCGAAAGCTTGCGCTCCGAGTTGCCGAGGATCTCGATGAGTCCCTCGTCAAGCCCGAGTTCTTCGGCTGCCCCATAGAAGTTCCTGAGGGCGATATCAAGCAGCACGTTCTCGGAAGTTCTCTTACCCATCCAAACTGCACCTCCACATTCATGCTTATGACCCGGGGCTCCCCGGGCCATGGATAATTGGAAAACTTGTTCATTTTGGAGCAAGTTCGTTAACTTTAGACGACCTTCTCTTCTGCTTCTACTATATGTGAAATATATCCCTTGTCAAGAGGTTGGTATTATGTATACCCGAAAACCCAAAACCCAGGCGCCTGGAACCACACCTACACATTTTTCATAATATGGATATGACATCCCTGAAAGGCCTTGGTTACCATAAAAACAGGGGCCGAATCGAAAACCATCCTGGTCTTACCGTCAGGAGATCTTGCCGGATCTGAGGAAATGATAGGTGTATGCAAGCTTGTTGCCGAAAGAAGATCCTTTTATAAAACCCGCCTCTTCGGCAATCTTCTCCACAGTACTGGCTCTCAGAAAGTGAGGGTCAAAAATAACTTCCGTAACGGATAAAATACCGCCGGGCTTGAGGGCCCGGAATATCTCATCGACAGCACTTCTCTTTTCCGGTATCTCTCCTAGTACTGTTACAAGAAGAGCCCTGTCAAAGCTGTCACTGGGGAGGATGCCATCCCCGAGTCCCCCCTTTATCAGATCAACATTCTCAAGACCCTCGACAATGAGCTTTTTCTTTACCCTTTCAAGCATTCCCTCCTGAATATCCAGCGCGGCCACTCGACCGGACTCCCCCACAGCCCTCGCAAGGGGCAAAGTCAGACGACCCGGGCCGCATCCGGCATCAAGAACCGACATCCCCGGCTGAATATCAAGCAACATAATGATCTCCGAGGCTCTGTTAGTCCGGGTAAAGGGGTTATCCATCTCGACCATACGGTGAAGCCATACAGGACATGGAAGGGAGAACCTTTTAGAGGCCAGCCTCCATAAGAGATTACCTACCAGAATTATTGCGATGACCCACAGGATAAAATACACAGTTATTCCCCCCGGAATCCGAAATGGGTGTTCAGACCTTGCAGGTGAGTAAACAAATGAACCTCGACAAACAAAAACATACCGGCAAAAAACTCTATGGGTTGGTATAATTCCCTCTGTGAACAAAAAATGCTCTGGGAGGGTGCGATTTTTGGACAATCTGATTAATGGCTACAGACAGTTCCTCAATAATGCAGACAGGGGTCTCTATAGGGATCTTTGCAATGGACAGCATCCGCATACGCTTGTAATAGGCTGTTCCGACAGCCGGATAATCCCGGAGGAAATATTTTCTGTCGGCCCCGGGGAACTTTTTGTACTGAGAAACATAGGCAACCTTTGCTGTACCGAAGAGCCCTCTGTTGCTTCCGCTATCGATTATGCCATCAATCATCTTCATGTTAAAAGGATCGTGATCCTTTCCCACGGAGATTGCGGAGCTGTCAAGGCGTCTCTTCACCCTGAACACCTCGAAGAAAACAGCATAAAAAGATGGCTTGGGGCAGAAAGCTGTAACGGCTCCTCTCTCGAGGAAGCAATCAAATCCTGGGGGATCCGTCAGCTGCAGCGGCTTGATTCTTTCCCGTCCGTTGCAGATGCCGTCAAATCGGGGAAACTGGAGACTATTCTCCTCTATTTTGACCTGGCCTCTCTTCGAATTGACAGATACAACGGTACCGGCTGGATGGCTTTTGATCAGACTTCTTGAAAAAATCTGGCGATTGCCCAAATGGAAACCCATGAAAACAGGAGAGATTGCCGCTCCTCTCCAGGCATGCTCGCCGATCTGGAACACTCACCTGGCTGGGGAAACCTTTGCGAGTAGTTTCCACAACGACCTTGAGGCATCATCCTGAGCGGGGGCTTGTCATTCTGTGAGCAGGGGTTTGTCATTCTGAGCAGAGCGAAGCGGTATCCGCAAGCAGGCGGACGTTCCGGGCACTTTGCCCGCCGGCGGAAATCTGGTTTAGGTGCCGTGAATCGTGAATCGGGAATCGGGAATCGGAAAAAAACAACCCGGATCCTCACGTCACTTCGTTCCTCAGGATGACAGCAGGAGCAAAGGCGTGAACGGTCAACGGTGTGCAAAGGCAAGGGCGTGAGAGGTTAGACGTGAGAAGTGAGACGGGAATCGAAGGGGCGTCAGGAGGCTGGAGACGGGAGACTGGGAAGGCAAGAGCAAAAGTGTGAACGGGAAACGGAAGGGGCAAACCCCGGTTTTTTGCAAAGGATGGTTTTCTCTGCGGGGCACCACCCTCTGCGTCCACTGTGGTGAGAAAAGCCGTGTCAAAAAAAGCCGGGAGCGTTTTACGCTCCCGGCCCCTTTATTACCTTGACCTACCCTCCGCAGCCACCGCGTTTCATCGATGTAGCGGACATGACCTCAATATTGGCTGCCCAAAGGAAACCTGTCTGATCGACCCTGACAACGTTGTCGAGGAACTGCATCTCCTCAGGCACCCATACCGTCACACCATCACTTGCAAGGGCAATATATCCATTCTCTGCCGGGGGCTTGCCACTCTCTACGAGAGCAGCGTTGCGGGCCCCTCAACCGGCACCAAGTCTTCTTACTATTACAAAGCCTTCCCCGCCGGAATCCTTGATCTTGTTTCTTGCTTTTTCGCTAAGTTCCAGTTTAAGATCACTCATCAATATACCCCCCGTAGAGAAATATTCTCTGTTATCTCGCTCATTATACCCTACGGTCGTATAAACGCCAACCTTTTCTTGCAAGTACATTCATGAAATCTTCTGGAGGAACAGCCAGAAACTTCTTACCCGAGATATGTCCAAGGGGTTCGTCCATTTCATGAAATTCGATGCTTCTGGAGTGGAGCATCGGTCTGCCTACTCCGTTTTTTCTCCACTCATCGTTCTTCTTCTTGTCTCCGTATTTTATATCCCCGATCACCGGAAATCCTTTGGAAGCCAGGTGAACCCTTGCCTGGTGGGGTCTGCCGGTATGCAGTTCGACGAGAAGAAGCGACATGGTACCATCGCCGTCCATTTTCCGGAACTTTGTCAGTGCCGGAAGGCCTTCCTTGCCATCGGTTGTAGCAATGTTCCCTTCCCCTGTCTTGAGGATAGGGGTATTTATCTCTCCCTCATCGGGGGCATCCCCTGCAACGAGGGCCAGGTAGGTTTTTTTGACTCTTCCTGCTCTCCATGCCTCATGAAGGGACCGAAGTCCTTTACCCGTCAGGGCAAGGACCATCGCTCCAGATGTGTTTCTGTCCAGTCTGTGGGCAGGAACCGGGGAAAATGACGGGTCATTCCAGCCTATCGTTGATGTCACCCTCGATATAACGCTCTCTCCACCCTTTGTGTCCGGCTGTGAAAGGAGATTGGAAGGCTTGTTTACCAGACATATATCCCGGTCGGCATAGATTATCTCTATGAGGGATGGTCCGGGCCCCTTCCTGGCAGATGAAAGCGGCTGACGGAGAGCGATCTCGTCATCCCAGGGGACATCCACCAGTTGCCCTTCCGCCGCGTGCAAAGAGCATTCGACCTTTTTCCCGTCAAGGCGGACAAGCCCTTTTCTGAAAGCCCTCATCACCGCTCCAAGAGGAAGATCAGGCCAGATCTTCCTTATGATCCTGTCGATCCTTCTCCCATCGTCATGCTTCGAAACCTTGAATGACTGGGACATTATCAGACACCACCCTCTTCTGCGGGTTTTCTCCGCCAGAACCTTCGACCTGCCGAGGGGTGGAAGTCCGAGATCGACGGTTCTCCGTTGCCGCTTTCTGGAAATGTTTTCCAGCAGAACATTATGAAATCCAGTTCGTCCGCGGAAGAGACGACCATTGCTTCCGGTGTGGCTGGAAGTACCGGTGAGCCGTATTCCTTTCGGCCATGGTGACTGACAAGGATGTGGCCTATGGCATCAGCAGTTTCTTTGTCAAGCCCGAATTCTCCGGCAAGCCTTGAGAATAGGGAATAACCGAGGGCAATATGATCTATGACGGTCCCCGGAACTGTCATGGACGGAAAGGGGTTCAGCCTGTAGGACTCGATCTTACCAAGGTCGTGAAGGAGCCCCCCGGCGGCGACGATATCCAGATCCATGTCAACCCCTGAATCCCTGTAGGTCTGCCCCAGGGCAAGAGCCCCCTTCGTCACCGAAAGGGTGTGTTCCAGCAGGCCGTGTACATAAGCGTGATGATGAGATACTGCCGCCGGAAGATCGCGATAGCTTTCCCAGAGGTCTCCCGATAATACCTTTTCAAGAAATGTTCTTACCACCGTGCCACAGGATCCGATGATCTCGTGGAGTTCCTTCTCCATTTTTTCAAGTTCCATGGGAGAGGACTGAATGAATCCGCTTACGGGATATTTTTTGGGGTCCAGAAGATACAACTCCACAAACTGGTACTGCTGCTTCCCCCGGAATTCGGAAACAGTACCTACTGCCCCCGCTACGGAGCCTATGAAAAGCCCGGGTATGTCCGAGGATGCCGGTTCCAGGGGGATTTTTTCACCCGTTACGGTGTCCCACCATTTCCCGTCGGACCACACCTTTGCATCAATAGAACCCTCCGAATCGATCAGTGACACTTCCCAGAAAGGACGATTGTTTTTATCTGTCCTTCCCTTGATCTGCTGGATCACCCCGATCATTCTAAAACGTTCCCCGGGGTTCAGTTTTTTAAGCTGGGATGTAGTCAAAGTCTGGATCTCTGTCAACGAAAACACTCCTTAATATGATCCATCGTCACCCATAAAGAAATCGGAACCGTTCCAGACGGGATCACTCATGCTCCATACTTGGCCAGCCGCCCCGCGTGAGCAAGCATAAGCCCCATCAGTTTACTGCCCGGCATTAATCCAAGGCTCCCCAGCGAACAGCTTCTCTCACCAAACTGCGATGTTGTGTCGGGCCGGACAAATCTGCTGCAGACCAACAGGGGCGAAGGATGCCACGAATGGCCACCCATCATGGCCGGAGTACTGTGGTCCCCCGTTACGGCCAGAACATCGGGGTCCAGTGACAGGAGGTCGGGAAGAAGAGTGTCCACTTTTTCTATGACCTCTTTCTTTGCCTCGAAATCCCCGTCCTCGCCGCGACTGTCGGTGTATTTTACATGAACGAAGAAGAAATCGAAAGAATCCCAGTTTTTTCTGAGGGACTGGAAAAGAGATTCTACTGTCTTCCCTGCATCAACGACATCCATTCCTACTATCCTGGCCAAACCACGGTACATTGGATAGGTGGCAAGGGCCGCTGCCCTTATCCCGTAGAGATCCGGAATGAGGGGTATATCAGGGGTACCGGATATTCCTCTGAGAAGACACCCGTTCGCCTTTTCGTTGCCCGAAAGGACCTCGCGCACCTTCCGAATGAGAGAGTTTATTACAGTTGCTGTTTTTCTTCCTGAATCGTCGAGGGGCTCTGCCCAGACCATGGGCTTTCCTTCGATCTGGGGGTCGGCATCGGTTACCTTCTCGCCAAGCTCTTCTCCGGAAAGCACCACCGAGAACCGGTGCTCGAGCCCGGGGTAAAATCTTACCGAAACTCCATCGATCTCCCTTATGGACCTGCCAAGGAGAGAGGTGATGGAGGAACTGGACTCCGTATCTATCCTTCCGGCTCTTCGATCCAGGATAAGGTCTCCCTCACCCCAGGTTGAATAATTTCCCCGGGCACATATCTCTCCGGGGAGGACCTCCGCTCCGGTTCCCATCGCCTCCAGAATACCCCTGCCAATAAAATGATCCCGGGGATCATATCCGAAGAGGGATAGGTGTCCCGGACCGCTGCCGGGAGTTATACCCGTATCGACGATCTCGAGCAGCCCCGTCTCACCGCGCAGTGCGGCCATGTCCAGGTTAGGGGTAAATGCCGACTCCAGTTCCGTGAGACCCTCCACCGACGGGAGACCGCCAAGTCCATCCATTACCAGAAGGACCATTTTTGTATCGCTCCTGACCGCCAGTTCCCGAAGCATTTCAAGCCTTCCTTTCAAGGCAGGACCACCCCCATGATTTTGGAGATATCAAGACTCTAGAACCTTACCCCCTGCTGATCGGGTTGTCCATTACGGATCGGGGCAGTAACTCAAAGATAGGCCTTTTTGCGGTTGAAATTTTGTGGCGATAAAGGAAAATCGTTATAATAATTACAAACCTCCAGAGGAGGGATATAAAATGAAGAGGATCATTCTGAGGATATCTCTGATAGCCTTGGTAGTCTCTCTCGCGGCATCTCCCGTGTTCGCAGCGCTGAGTCCGGAGAGCGTTACACCCATATGGGCCAACCTCACCCGCACCGCCGGTCTCACTGACGCGGGTCCTGTCAATATCGAGAACAAAAAGGAACCCAATGCCTGGGTTTCTTTCTCGGCTAACAAATATTCGGTACACGCCACCACGGGTCTCCTGGAGACCCTGAAGGACGAGCATGAACTGGCCGGTGTCCTTGCTCACGAGATCGGGCATATCAAGTTGGGTCATTACAACGAATCAATCAACCGGAGCCTGCTCTGGCTGCTTCTCTACAAGGCGCTGGGTGAAAAGAAGGTCGGAGGGGTGGACGTCCTTGGCGCCGGGATAGTTCTAGCCGAAGCGGGTTTCAGCCGCGAACAGGAGATCGAGGCCGATGACTACGGCGTTCATCTCGCGGCAAAGGCCGGTTATGACCCGTGGGGTCTGTACAACGCTTTCAACAGCATGAAAAAGGCAGGCTACAAAACATCTCCCAGCGGTTTCAACTCTCACCCGCCGACGGAGAGACGCATGATCCACGTAAAGGCAACAACTGAAGCGGTTGAGAAACAGTATCCCCGAAAAAATCCATAACTGGCTCTTCTTGGCGATAGCGTGATAGGATACAATGGGAGCGGGGATGATCTCCCCGCTCTTTTTTCATCCATATATCAAGGGAGGAGTAGCCATTGAGCGATTTTTTTGATCCTCTTTTCAGCAGGTCCGCAAAGAACATCAAGCCATCTCCGATCAGGGAGATCCTGCACCTCGTAAGAAAACCCGGCATGATATCCTTCGCCGGCGGAATGCCCGACCCCGAGATATTTCCCATCGAACAATTCCAGGAAGCGGCAAATATAATAACCCGCGAGGGCAAAGATATTATGCAGTATGGCACAACCGAGGGCTATCCACCCCTCAAGGATTTCATTTCCGAATGGACAGCCCCAAAAATGGGAAGAAAGTTGCAGCATGAAGAAATTCTTATTACCGCCGGTTCAAGCCAGGTGGTCGACCTCCTCTGCTGGGCCCTGATCGACGAGGGAGATTATGTGGTCTGCGAAGACCCCACTTTTCTGGGCGCCACTGGCACCATGAGAAACCACAAGGCAAGGTTCCTTACGGTACCCTGCGACGAGAACGGCATGCAGGTCGATCTTCTCCCTGACCTGATAGAAAAAACCCTTGCCGAAGGCGGCAGGATCAAGTTCATATACACGATCGTCAATTTTCACAATCCTCTCGGATGCGACCTGTCCCTGGAACGCAGAAAGAAGCTCCTCGATATCGCCAAAAGGTACGGGATCCTCATTCTGGAGGACGACCCCTACGGATACGTGCGGTTCGATGGAGAGGACATTCCGTCAATTTTTTCCATGGACAGGGACGGCATTGTCCTTTTTGCCTGCAGTTTCTCCAAGATCCTTGCTCCCGGCACGAGGGTGGCATGGTGCGCGGGAGACAAGGACCTTATACGAAAAATGACGGTCTTCAAGCAGGGTACGGATGTATGCACCAGCGTTGTCGTCCAGGCAATGGTCTGGGAGTACTGCAAGTTAGGGCACCTGGACTCCTTCCTGCCGCGGATCATCGACCATTACCGCAATAAGAGAGACAGAATGGAGGCCGCCTTCCACGCCCATCTGCCCCTCGATCTGATCTCATGGCAGAAACCGGCAGGCGGGTTCTTTTACTGGATGACGACTCCCGGCATCCGCGCGGACAGGCTTCTGGAAAAGGCCGTCGACAAGGGTGTCGCCTTCGTTCTTGGAAGCGCCTTTTACCCCACCGATTCGGGTGGGGACAACAACTTCAGGATGTGTTTCACCTTCGCCTCTCCGGAAATGACCGATACAGGAGTTAAGAGGCTGGGTGAAGCCTTGAGAGAGTTAGCCTGACATTCAGCCCAGGACAAGCAGAGCATATGACAGGGAGGAGATCCAATTGAGCGGTGTCTGGGAATCGAACTTCAGCAACAAGGCCATGAACGTGCGGCCTTCGCCGATCCGGGAAATTCTGAGCGTTATCAAGCAGCCGGGAATGATTTCTTTCGCGGGCGGGATGCCGGCCCCCGACGTGTTCCCCGTGGAGGAGTTCCACCTGGGAGCAGAGGCACTCCTGAAGGACGGGAAGAACCTTTTGCAGTACGGAACAACTGAGGGACTGCCTGAACTCAAGGAATTTTTGTCCGAATGGACCGCACCAAGAATGGGCAGGAAAACAGCCCTTGACGAAATGCTTCTGACAACCGGTTCACAGCAGGTTCTGGATCTTATGGGCTGGGCCATGATCGATCCCGGAGATTATGTCATTACCGAAGACCCGTCATACCTTGCCGCCCTCACGGCTTTCCACAACCACGGAGCCAGATTCATAGGCATACCCACCGACCACGAGGGCATGATGGTGGACATGTTGCCCGACAAGATCGAGAAAGCCCGTCGCGAGGGCAAGAACATCAAGTTCATCTATACCATAGTCAATTTCCATAACCCGGGCGGATGCACCATGACCATCGAAAGAAGAAAAAAACTGGTCGAGATGTCTCACAAATACAATATCCCGATCTTCGAGGACGATCCCTACGGATATGTCCGTTTTGACGGTGAACACCTCCCCTCTATCTTCTCGATGGATCCAGATGGCGGTGTCATATACGCTGGATCATTCTCCAAGATCCTGGCACCGGGAACGCGTATTGGCTGGGCAACAGGCAACAAGGATATTATCCGGAAGCTGACGGTATTCAAACAGGCTGTCGACCTGTGTTCCAGCCCGATAACCCAGGCTCTCGTCTATGAATACTGCAAGATGGGTTACCTGGACAAACACCTGCCCAAGATCATATCCAACTACAGGACCAAAAGGGATGCCATGGAAGCCAGTTTCCGGAAGCACCTGCCTCTTGAGGAGATATCCTGGGTCAAACCCGAAGGCGGATTCTTCTTCTGGCTTGACATGCCCAACATCGACGCAAAGACCCTTTTTGACAAGGCCATCGAGAAGAAGGTCGCTTTTGTGACGGGCACACCCTTCTTTTCCAACGGAGGCGGAGAACACAACGCCAGGATGAACTACACTTTCTGTCAGCCCGACATCATAGATGAAGGCGTAAAGAGGCTTGGAGAAGCGGCAAGAGAGATACTGGAGGGATAGTAGAGCGAAATGAACGGACTGATCGCCGCAATATCCACCGCATGGGGAGAATCCGGAATATCTGTCGTACGAGTCTCCGGAAAAGGCTCCAGGGATCTTGTGGACGGTTTTTTCAGAGGCGGGGTTTCTCTTGGGGAAACCCCGCCCCGTTTCATGAGGAACGGGTTCATCACTGATAACGACGGAGCCGAGATAGACGAGGTCCTCGCCGTTTGGTTCCGGGAACCCAAGAGCTACACCGGGGAAGAAATGGCCGAGATTCAATGCCACGGTGGGACCGTCGCTGCCAGGAGATGCCTCGAACGCTGCATCTCCCTGGGGGCAAGAATGGCTTTGCCAGGGGAATTTACCAGAAGGGCCTTCATGAACGGCCGCATCGACCTGGCACAGGCAGAGTCGGTTCTCGGTATCATCAGGGCCAGGTCGGACCGGTCTCTGAGGTCGGCGGCGAAGTGTCTTCAGGGTTCTCTTTCCGCGAGGGTTAAAAAGATAGACGAGGAATTGCTGGAACTCTCGGCCCTTGGAGAGGCTTCCCTCGACTACCCCGAGGAGGATATTCCCACCCTGGAGATGGATTTTTTTATCAAAGGTCTGTCCAAGACGGGGGAGAAAATCAGGACACTGCTCTCCTCGGCAAGATCAGGCCGGTTCCTGAGAGAAGGAGTGAGAGTAGCCATCGCGGGGAGACCGAACGTCGGGAAATCCTCACTGATGAACGCCTTTCTCCAGGAATCCCGATCCATCGTTACTTCTTTGCCCGGAACGACCCGGGATATCATCGAAGAGGTCATAACCCACAAGGGTATCCCCCTCCGGCTTGTGGACACCGCCGGTATAAGGCTTCCGAAGGATCCGGCAGAGCAGGAGGGTGTGGAGCGTGCCAGAGAAGCCGTACAAAAGTCGGACATTCGAGTCTGGGTCATAGACGGGAGTGAACCTTTGAGCGACGACGACCTCGCTCTCTCGACGAGCCTCCAGGGCACATGTCACGTGGTCGCGCTGAACAAATCCGACCTGCCCCAGGCGGTAAATGTCACCGATATCATTAAGATCCTTCCCGGTGCGGACGTCCGGGTCATTTCCACCGTTTCCGGTGAGGGTATTGAATCCCTCAAGGACCTTATAGTCCTCTCGTCTGCGGGAATAACCTCGATGGACGAAGACCTTAACACCACAGAGAGGCAGATCACTGAAATGTCAATGGCTCTCGATCTTGTTATAAATACCATGGATTCTCTGACGGCGGGGGCTCCGGTGGACACAGCCCTGGAAACTCTGTCCGAAGCCAGATCCTGCCTTGGAAGAATTATCGGCGTTGACGCCGATGAATCGCTTATGGAAAAGGTTTTCTCCAGTTTCTGTATTGGGAAATAGACATTTACCAAAGGAGGTATCACAAGATGCCGATAATCCAGGTTCATCTTCTTGAAGGACGTTCGGGAGAGCAGAAAAAGAAACTGGTCAGCGAGATGACAGGAGCTGTATGTTCTTCTCTGGACGTGGTTCCGGAGCAGGTCCGGATAATTCTTTCCGAGATGTCTCCAGAAGATTACTCCGTCGGAGGTACCCTGTTCTCAGATAAAAAAAAGTAGGATCCTCCTGACGAAGGGTTTCAGTCCCGCCAGCGCCGGTGCATCCAGAGCCACTGCTCCGGCGCCCTTTCTATAATGCTTTCGTTCCACTTGCAGGCAGCAGCAGTCATCTCGATTATTTTTTCGTCCCTTGTTCCCGTCACGGGTTTCTTTATGGCTGGTCCTATCTCGAGTCTGTAACTGAAACTCCCCGTACGAAAGGCCACCGCAGGCAGCAATGGAACATCTGCTATAAGAGAGAATCCCGCCGGTCCACCTGCCGTTCCGCAATCCCTGCCGAAAAAGGGGATCCTGAGGGCACCTTTCCCACCCCAGTTCTGATCCCCCGCGACGACAACCATGTTGCCTTCCCTGAGACGTTTTATGGGATCCCTCAACATGAACTGTTTGGGGATGGGTTTGCCCCCTATGTTTTTTCTGTATCTTTCAATCAGCGCGGCGAGCCCCGGGTCCACGGGGTTCTGTATCACCCCGTAGATCTGAAACCCTCTCTGTACCAGAAACGCGGCCATCAGTTCCCAGTTCCCAAAATGGGACATCAGAAGGACCGCGCCTTTCCCTTCCTCTCGCTGCCTCTCCAGGAGTTCCATGCCCCTGGTCTCCTTGAACCACTCCACTACCTGCTCCGGACCGTTCTGGACGACCAGGTAT
>DAOTIQ010000027.1:0-22168 GCA_035448245.1 Thermovirgaceae bacterium
TGGGAAAAGCGATTCAAAAGCACGGCCCGTTTGGCTAGCACTTTCGAGACCGCCTGCGAAGCCATGGGACTGGAGCTTTTCGTCCGGGAAAAACAGTTCCGTTCCCCTGCACTTACTTCAGTCATCATTCCGTCAGGCAAGGGACAAACGGTAAAAGAAGCTCTGGGTGTCCTGGGGATCATCGCCTCCGAAGGACAGGGAGAAGGGGATACCTGCCTCCGCTTCGCCCACTACTCCCCCGGTGGATGGCCCGAGGTATCACTGCTTGCGGGAAGCCTCTTCGGAGCCGCAAGGGACTGTGGCATCGACGTGGATCCGGGCTTCATCAAAGAAGCCTGGAAAACCTGGAACAGGGAGGGAAGATGACCATGTACAAGGTTCTTGTTACCGAGACGGTTTCCGAAGCCGGTCTCGAGCTGCTCAGGAAGGACAAGGACATCAAGGTCGAGGTCCGCACGGGTCTTTCCCGGGAAGACCTCCTCGAAGCCGTCTCAGATGTCGACGGGATGATAACCCGGAGCGGCACTCCGCTTGACGCGGAGATCCTGGGCGCCGCGAAAAAGCTCCGGGCAGCTGCCAGGGCAGGCGTGGGTCTGGACAACATCGACCTTGCCGAGGCCAGCCGCCACGGGGTCGTAATAATCAACACCCCTACGGGGAACACCCTGGCTGCCACAGAACACACCATGGCCATGATGCTTTCCCTTGTCCGAAGGGTCCCCCAGGCCTTCAACTCGGTGACATCGGGAGAATGGAAACGTAGCAGATTCGTCGGCCGCCAGCTTTCGGGTAAGAGACTCCTTATCATAGGGCTGGGACGGATAGGGACACAGGTGGCCCTCCGCTGCAGGGCCTTCGGCATGGAGGTTACAGCTTTCGACCCCTACATCTCGGCCGAGAAGGCCGAACGGGCGGGAGTAGAGCTTGTGGACGACCTGGCCGGGGGACTCTCACTGGCCGACATAGTCACCCTGCACGTCCCGCTTACCCGCGAAACGAGAGGGATGATAGACGGTGAAACCCTGAAAACCTGCAAAAGAGGGGCATACATCATCAACTGCGCCAGGGGTGGGCTCGTCGACGAGGAGACCTGCGCCGAAAATGTGCGCTCCGGTTTCCTCTCCGGGGCAGCTTTCGACGTATTCGACGGCGAGCCGGTGCGTCAGGATCACCCCCTAATGGCGGAGGATATCCGTGACCGGGTCGTCCTCACACCCCATATCGGGGCCAACACCGAGGAGGCACAATCGGCTGTGGCGACCATCGCCTGTTCCAATCTTCTGGCCACCCTCAAGGGGAAACCCTGCGAGAACGCCGTCAACCTTCCATTCGTCGAGCAGACCCTCTCGGACGGGAGCAGGGCCTTCCTTTCCCTGGCCCGGAAACTGGGCTTCCTTGCAGCCCACCTCGTCAGGGAACCGGTGAAGGATATCCGCATCACCCTCAGGGGGCCTCTCTTCTCACCCGAAGACGACCCCATCTGTTTCGAGATCCCCTACCACTTCTCCCCCTTCTCCGTAGCGGGGCTAAAAGGTTTCCTTGAGTTTTCCCACGGCCCGGAGGTCAACTACATGTCCGCACCTCTGATCGCCGCCGACAAGGGGATCAGGGTCGAGGAGACCCGCACAGCCGGGGGCACCTGGAAAAACCAGATAGACCTTTCACTCTCAGTGCCGGGATCGCGGGAGAACGTGACCGTCTCCGGCACGGTCACAGAGGAGGGAAAACAGCGGGTCGTCAACATAGGCGGCTACTGGATAGAGTTCGTCCCCGAAGGAACGGTGCTGCTCTTCAGCAACCACGACCGCCCCGGGGTGATAGGAAAGGTGGGCACCCTGCTTGGCAAGGCCGGGGCGAACATCGCAAACTTCGCCCTGGGACGCAGGAACGGCAGCGGCCTCGCCGTGGGTGCGCTCCAGATCGACGACGATATTCCTGAAGACGTCATCGAAACCCTGAAAACCGATGTGGACCTTCTCTGGGCCGTGAAGGTCAACTTCGCGGAGGCTCTCTAGATGAAGCGCATATTCCTGATCCGGCACGGCGAGACGGACTGGAACCGCGAGGGGCGCTTCCAGGGGAAGATGGACATCCCCCTGAACAGCCTCGGAAGGGAACAGGCCGGAGCAGCGGCAAAGGCCCTGGAAACCGCCGCCATCGACAGGGTCGTTTCAAGCCCTCTCTCCCGGGCCTTCGATACGGCACAAGCCGCGGCATCGAGGAACAGTTTCAGCATCGAGATGCACAGTGGATTCCGCGAGATAGACCACGGATTGTGGGAGGGGCACACTGCCGAAGAGGTGGAAAAGCTCTGGCCGGGGATGCTCGGCACTTGGCATTCGCACCCCGAAAAGGTCATCATGCCCGAAGGTGAGAGCCTGGAAAATGTTCAAAACCGCGCATGGACCGCCCTTGAAGATGTGATAGCGGCCCCCGGGGAAAGAGTCGCCCTCTTCTCCCACGACGCCGTCATCAAGGTGCTCCTCTGCCAAATCCTTGGCTGCCCTTTGAGCAGCTTCTGGCGCTTCCGGGTCGCCAACGCCAGCATCACCCTGCTTGAGGCGAATGCAAAAAGGATCAGCCTCCTGGTCATGGGCGACGCATGCCACCTGGGGAGCCCCTGGGAGAGGAAGGAACAGAAGGGGCTGTAGGGGAAAGACAAGGAGACAGGATGCAGGAGTCAGGAAAGCAGGGGCAAAGGCGTAAACGGTCAACGGTCAACGGTGTGCAAAAGCAAGAGCGTGAGACGTGAGACGTGAGACGTTAGACGAAAAATGAGTGCCAAGGTCTCCTTGGTTCCCAAAAATGGTTTTCTCTGTGTGGTTTCACCCTCTGCGTTCCCTGTGGTGAGAAAGTTTTGGGTCTTGCCCCGCCCCACACAAAGAAAGGTTTTCTCTGCGGGGCTTCACCCTCTGCGTCCACTGTGGTGAGAAGGGCCGTGAATCGAAAGATCAAGGAGTCAGGAGTCAGGAAATCTGAAGCAAGAGGCTTTGGGTGAAAGACAAGGAGACAGGTATCATACCTTTCTCTGCGTTCGGGCAGAGCCAAAGCCTCCCCTAAAATTCGTTCGGGCATCTTGTCACGATGGAAATATAGAGTTATCATCGTGACAGTGAAAAATGCCGATAAAACAGGCCAAATCATGAAATTCTATTCGCTTTGATGTGACAAAGGGGGCTAAAGCCGTGGTGTCCGGAAAAAGAGAGACCGATACTCTTTTTGAATGCGGGGGCATGCAAAAAAGGAAGGATCTCCTGGACAGCCTTGGAGGGCTCCCCGAAGGCGCAGTTGAGGTAAAAAACAGCGAATGGCTGTACATGCTCGAGGAAGAGACCAGAAACTCCCTCGCCATCGAAGGGTACTTCGCCTCTGAAAAGGAACTCAGGGCCATCATCTCCGGAAAGCACACCGGCGCTGAAATTCTGGACTATTACCGCACCGCCGGGAGCATGTACGACCTTGCCCTTCAGTATCTCCGCGAAGGTCAGACGATATTCGATGTCCCCCTCGTGAGGCACATCCACAGCGAACTCTTCCGTGAGGGAAGGGACAGCGCGCGGGGGAACTTCCGCAAAGGGAAAATTATCATCAAGGGGGCAAAGGTACACCCACCTGAAGCGGATGTAGAGCAATACGTGCGATGCCTGGTCGAGATCGTCAAATCCCTGCGAGGCAGAACGGGGGCGATCCCCTTCCTCGCCAGGTTCCACGTTCTTTTCGAATCCATCCATCCATTTGCAGACGGCAACGGACGTGCGGGAAGAATTCTCATGAATTATCTCGCGATCAGTCTCGGGCTTCCTCCATTTGTAATAAAGGGCCTTGCTCCGGCGGACAGGAACGAATACTACGATGCCCTGGAAAAGGGGGACACCGGATTTCATGAAGCCTTTCCTCCCCCGGATGCCGATAAAATCCTTTCAAGACTGGAAACCGGGAATTTCAGCAGGCTGGAGGAAATGTTTTGCAAGAGTTCCATTCACAGCCTGAACAGGGTCATTGCCGCCATGGCCGGAAAAATCGAAGAACTTCTGCCTCTTGCAGACCTTGCGAAAGAGATGAAGGTTCAGCCTGCGACCCTCAGAAAATGGGTAGAAAGGGACAAGATGGTCGCCGTAATGAAGAACGGAAAACTCTACAGCAACAAAAGACTGGTGTTTTAGAAACCTTCCAGATGAACTGCTCCAAACCCCTGTGGATCCGGTAATTATGATGTCTTTAGCGGTGTAAAACGATCTTTCTTGATTGCTGAACATGCGGGATCTGAAGAAAGCCGGCAGGGTTTGATCCGGTTACCCCTAGAAAACCCTCGCGCCCAGGGGCACCGGGACCCTTCCCGGCTCCAGCAGAGAGAGCCCTCCGTCCTCGTGAGATACTCCCAGAACCAGGACCTCCGAGAGAAACCCGGCAATGTTCTTTGGTTCAAAATTGACCACGCAGACCACCAGTTTTCCCAACATCTCTTCCATGGAGTAGTCGTTTTTCGCCTGAAGACTGGATCCCCTGATCCCGATATCCTCTCCGAAGTCTATCTTCACCCTGTATGAGGGTTTTCTTGCCCGGGGAAAATCCTGGACATCTATCACCCTCCCAACCCTGATATCCACTTTTTCGAAATCATCAAAAGCTATCATCGATGATGTTTCTCCTTTCATGGCCATTTTTCCCATATTATCACCGAAGCCGACAGAAAGAGCCTCGCCACATTTTGTCACAGGCCGAAGAAAGGGCTATTATGTGGCGGCGAAACCCGGCGCAAAAAACCGGCAAAGCAGGAGGCCCTGAAAATGGCAAACATCATCCTTATGATAGTATGTTTTTCTCTCGGGATCGCCCTGAGAAAATGCGGCCGTCTTCCCCAGGCGACTCCGTCGGTGCTGAACTCCTACATTATCCACGTGGCTCTGCCTGCCCTGGCGCTGCTTCACATTCATGGACTTGAGTTCTCTGCCGCGCTTCTCTTTCCCGCGGCAATGGCGTGGCTCCTTTTCGCGGGGGGGTATGTATTCTTCCGTATCCTTGGAAAGACGGCAGGCTTCTCCGCCGGCACAATGGGGGCGCTGTTTCTCACAGGCGGACTGGGAAACACTTCCTTCGTGGGACTGCCCATGATAGAGGCTTTCTACGGTAGGGATTACCTGGGGATAGGAATACTGGCCGATCAGCTGGGATCGTTCCTGGTCCTTTCGACCATCGGGATAGCGCTGGCCGCGGCATATTCGTCGGGCAAGACGTCGTGGGGAGGCATTGCCCGCAAGGTGCTGCTTTTCCCCCCTTTCGTGGCTATGGTGCTGGCCTTTGCCCTGATTACTGTACCATTTCCGCTCTGGCTTCAGAGTGTGCTGGAGAGGATTGGCGGGACCCTGCCCCCCCTGGCGCTACTTTCTGTCGGCTTCCAGTTGCGGGTCGGCCATATCCGTGACCGCATAAAACCCCTGGCTGCAGGGCTTCTTTATAAACTGATCCTTGGTCCAGCCCTTGTGGCAGCCGTTTTTATCCTGTTACTTGGCGCGCGGGGAACGGAGATCCAGGTGACGGTCTTCGAGGCGGCAATGGCTCCAATGATAACGGGGAGCATAGTCGCGGCGGAGCATGACCTGGACCCTTCGCTGTCAGCCCTGATGGTAGGAGTCGGGATACCCCTCTCTTTTGCCACCCTGCCGCTCTGGTGGTGGGTCCTCGGGGCGTTCTAGGACAATACTGCTTCCGGTGCTTTCTGCTCCTCGTGGAGAAACTCGAAGCGCATATTATCCGCTCCGAAAGCCCTGCCCAGGGACTGCAATGTCTGCCTGGCAGACTGTTCCGCGTCGGCCCCGAGCCCGGCGATCATTGTCGCCGCCTGGGACTCGGCAGCCCGCTTGGCGGCGTCCTTGAGCCGGTTCTTGTCCTGCTCGCTGAACCCGTCTCCGAAAAGGGTGTTGAGAAGATCGGGGAGCAACCATGGTACAAGCCTGCTCTTCTGCTCGTCGTAGAACTGGATATCCCGAATGCTGGTCTCATAAATACAGGGAGGCATCCTCAAAAGATACTCCCCTCCAGGTTCCTCGATAATCTGGAAGTCCTCGCTGCGCAGATCGTAGCGAAAATCTATTACAAACTCGAAGATCATGGCCATTTTCTTTTTCGTGAGTATCCAGGAGAGGTATTTCTTGCCGATCTCTCCCCAGGTGTGATCGACCTCCGTAACGATCTCCTTCGTCAGGACCTTGAAGACCGATAGCTGGCCAATCGCCCTCAGTTGCTGGATGCTTGAATATATCGTCGTCTCGCGACCCTTGGCGCCACCCGACCATTTCCTGCGTATGGACCGGACGAGCAGCACAAGAGCAAAAGCAATAACAAAACCGGCCAGCATGGAGACAAGAGTGTTCATTCATTCACACCTCCCGGAGAGGTTTCAAAAGAACCATACACTGTAATCATAAACCAAAAGGGCCGGATCCCGGGCGCGACCTCAGGAAACGGACCTCTTTTGCCTTTCTGCTCTGTTATTTGCTCTATCGGTCACCCAAAACCGGAACCATACTTAAAATTATTTCGCCTCAACAAGAAACAGAGCGTCGGGGAGATTCCAGCCTCTACCTTTCCTGATGGCTCTTGTACGGGTAACGCTGGACTAAACCCCGTTTCGTGAAGTATGCTGACCGGAGAATACGCAATAACTCGTCATAACAACTGCCGGGAGAGAGGGAAAAAATGAAAAAACATAAAGCGATCAGCCTGTTCATAATGTTCATTGTTCTCATTTGCCTGCCTGCCCTGGCGGAGGCCGACCCCGTGATCGAAGCCCCGGCTTTAAAACTGGGGACCTTCAATCTCCGCAGAGCCCCCGCGCTGGCCTACCAGGACGAGAAGATCTCCGCCACCCTTCAGATCACCCTGGACAGGCTCTTCCTCGATCTTCGGAATTTGACGCAGGGGATAGTCATTGTCGACCGGGACAAGTTTTTCTTTACCGATGCCGAATCAAGGGTCAGCCGGATGACCCACGACGGGACACAGTATATTCACCGGGAGAGTCCCCAGGGACAGATAATTCTCCCCCCCGGAGGAAGTGTCAGAACCGGCATGGTCCCTCTGGACAATATCTGGTGGAACGACCAGTCTAAGAAATACGAAACGATCACGATCAAGGATGAAGATGGCAAAGAAAAGACCATAAAGATACCCAAAGAGAGGGACAAAAACGACAACAGGAACTGGGAGATCAGGGAACTTGCGCCCTGGCCTTCGGGGGGAAGATTGTTCAGCTCCGAGGAAAAGTACATGAAGCTTTATTCGGGGAAGCGTCTCTCCCTCCTGGTGACCCTACTCTTCAACGGCCATGACACAAGGTACTATGTTTTCAACTTCGACTTCCCCGTCTACGTGACAGCGGAGGAAAGGGAAACGGCAAAGACAAGATCAGCGTCCCTGGACCAATACCTGATCCTGGGTGAGAAAACAAAAGCCGGGTTCATAGTGATTCAGGGTGTCGCCAGCGGAAGCCCGGCCGAGAAAAAGGGCATAAAGGCCGGAGACCTTCTTATGGAGATCGACGGAATATCCGTGACCGGCATGGAAGTCGATTCGGTGAGGGAGTACTTCTCGAAAAAGACTGGGGAAAACCGGAGCATCATCGTTGTGACAGGAAGAAAGGGGATAAAGAATATCGCGGTCCTGAAATAACCTTCGAGCTTACCGCGGCATTAGTCCTCTTACCGGGAAAGGCTATGTTGAATGGAGTTCCAGGGGATGATTCCCCATCCCTGAGCAAGACCCGCAATGTGCGCATGTACTGCCTTCTTTAATGGCTGTATTGGTTCGTTAAGGCACTGGAAGCCGCGAAGGAAAAGAACGAAGCCTTTCCTCCTGCAATTATTACCCGAAAAACCTCGGATAAACACGATTATCAAAAGTGTAGGTGCGACCCTTATGTGCCCTGTTTGAATATTTCATATATGATATAATTATTCGTGACTGCGAAGGAGATTTTTCTCACAATGCCTCGGGAAATCATTTTCTACACAAAACCGGATGGAACAAGACCCGTTGAGGATTTCCTGACATCACTCCAACCGGAACATCTGGCCAAGGCAATGCGGGTAATAGACCTTCTCGAACAATTTGGAGCCGCGTTGCAAAGGCCGCACGTTGCGGTAGTCCGATTCAAAAAATATGCCGGGCTATGGGAGCTTCGAATTCAATCTGCTGGTAACGCTTCTCGAATCCTGTATTTTTCGGTTCATAAGGATATTTTCGTTCTGCTTCATGGATTCATTAAAAAGACCGACGCGCTCCCGGTAAAAGAACTTGAAATAGCCCGAAAACGAAAAGAGAACTATCTGGAGAGGTGTTGAAAATGAGCATAAAACCAAGGACCTGGAAAGAGGTTAAGAAAGACCTTTTTCGAGATCCCGAAACTGCTTCGGCTTATGACGAACTCCAGGAGGAATTCTCCTTTATCGCGTCGATGATCGAGGCGCGCCAGAAAAAAGGACTCTCCCAGGCCGATCTTGCCGCCAGAATAGGAACAACCCAGGGCAACATCAGCAGGCTTGAATCAGGCAGACATAATCCATCAATGAGATTCCTCCGGAAAGTGGCGCACGCTCTGGAGAAGGAGCTGGAAGTGAGCTTCAAGTAAGCAATCTCTCCAGAAGCAAGGGGTTGCTCTCCACCCATCGTTGACCGCTTTGTGGAATTTCGTCAAAAGTGTAGGTGCGACCCCTATAAGGTTCCCCTATAAGGTTCCTTTCTGAGTATTTGTTGATTTGTAGCCCTGGTAGTGCTATCTTTTCCTAAAGTAAGGGAAAGAGGTGTTTTTGATGATTTCCGCAACTAAAAAATCAGGAACAACTGTCGATCGCAAAACGACGACCATGCGCGTTAGAGTCCGTCCGGCACTGAAGGAAGAAACGCAGGAAGTATTCCAGAATCTGGGGCTTACGACTTCCGAAGCCTTCAACCTGTTCCTTGAACAGGTTCGCCTCCGCGGGGGGCTCCCCTTCCCGCTTGAAATACCAAACCATAGAACCGCCCAGGCGATGAAGGACATTCGAGCGGGACGCAGCCTGACTGCCGCTGATAATGTTGACGATCTTTGGGATAAGCTCGACAGGGAATAAAAACCTCGAATGCCAAAACCATTCTTTTCTGCTCAGTTCAAACGTGACAGAAAACGGATGCTGAGACAGGGCAAGGATGATTCCAGACTCAAGAGGATAGTCAGATCTCTTGCCGAAGGGATCCTCCTTGAGCCCCGAAACAATGATCACTCTCTTTCTGGAGACTGGTGCGATTTCAGAGAATGCCATATCGACCCCGATTGGCTTCTGATCTACCGGATGGATGACAAAAACCTCTACCTGGCAAGGACAGGAACCCATGCCGATCTTTTCAAGGCCTGACAAGGACAAATCCTTTGGGGGACCCTCATAGGGGTCCCCCGTACACTTTTGATAAAAGGAACTCTTCAGGACAGATAATCAAGAATAGACCGACAGCAGGTAAGGATTGCATCTTCCTCAGAGGGGAAAGGAACGATCCTGAGGGATCCTTAGTCGTTTCGTGACGACGTATGATGCATTCTTTTTCATCCCTATAGCCTTTTTACTTGCCTTTTGATTAAGAAAGATTCAGCACGATAAACAACTTTAGATCATTTCTACCTGTCAACATGGGTCAGTTTTTATGCTTGACATTGCAGGTCAGAGTTTTATATTAACTTAGGGTGAGAATTGCCCAAAGTACCTTTTTTATTAAATTTAAAAATGCCACCTGCAACCTTGTAATATCATTGGCTTGTCTAAAACTAAAACCCCAACAGGTCAGGCTTTATCATGTTTTGTAAAAAGTATAGGTGCGACCCCTATGAGATCCTATATGAGATCCCCTGTTTTGTAAAAAGTGTAGGTGCGACCCCTATGAGCCGACCCCTATGAGCGACCCCCAGGAATCCTTTAAACCCTTTAGTCGGGTTGGAGCCTCCTGTCAAAGCGTGATCGCGCAAAGATGTCCCAACTCAGGATTTGCTCTTTGCACAGTCTCCCCAAAAGGATGACCGGGCTTGTCTCCATTTCTTTTGCGAAGGCCTCCACGGCATCATCGCTGAAGTTTCCCCTGTTCCTGAACTCCTGATACTGTTTTGGGGGGATAAGGGTATCTGCCGCAAAGCTGTTTGCTTCTTCCTCCCTGATATCGTCATCGCTATTGCCAAAATTGACGAAAATATCCTTTTTGCTGTGTCCCTTGACCATGTGACCCAACTCGTGGAAGAGGGAGAACCAGAAAACATCCCAATAAGGATACCGAAAACTAAGTGAAACAACTGCCTTGACAGGGGAAACCCACTGAGTCGCGCCATTGACGGAGGTGTGACGCAAATGAGGCACTATGGTCAGGGCAACTCCACATTTTCTGCATATTTCCCGGGCTCTCTTAAAGTGATCAGGGAAATCGGTACAACTGCCTTTGCCAAGGTTGCGCAAAAGTGGGATTGATCCTTTCAGGGCCTTCAGAGAAAACGATTCTGCAGGAATCTCTTCCGCATTCAGAACCGATTTCCTCAGCCAGGCGGAGAGAGCGTGAAAAGAGGTTTTTGGAGTGTCGCACCTCCGGAAACTGGCCACAAATGGCATATCCTCCAGGCGCTCCAGAGAGGCAACCCCGAAAAACTGCCTGAGATTTATTACCTTTTCTTCGTCCTTGCGCGTTGGCGGCACCCACTCCTTCTGCGCCATTTCTGCGTATGGGAATTTTTTGGCCTGTTCAATATCTGCGGAAAGACCCTTTTTTGCTTTGATCCGCGCCATGTCCTCCTGGTAGTTCATTTCAAGATTGAGCCAGAAAGAGGCACTTACACCGAAGACGGATTCCAGCTTCAGGGCCGTATCGGCCGAGATCGGAGCTTTTCCTTTGATGATTTCGTTGATGGTTTTAGGCGCCATGCCGGTGCGAGTCGACAACTCTTGCTGAGTCATTCCCTTGGATTCCAGAACATCCGACAAGGTATCCCCGGGAGGGATAGCATAGTCAGGCTTGTATTCCGTATAAGATTTATTCACCATGATAATCCACAACCTCCAGGATCCTGATCCCTGAAATATTCTCCAAGTCTACGCTGCCGTCGGGCAAGCAGGGCGAAGAGTTTTCGATGGGGAGCAGGATAAGCCGCCAGTTGCCGCCTAGGCTGACCGCGAACTGTCCCTGTCGGTCATGGTGCAGTGGGTGAAACCCCGTCCCCGGGATCTTGCTGAAATCAAGAAGATTGCCGGCAGCTCTAAGTTCCATCAACCTCTGGCCGACCTTCCTTGCCCGGTTTTGACCCCATTGCCTTTGTCCCGTTGCCTCCTCATTGCAGGCCCTTTCCAGCTTCCTCGACCTGAATCTTATATCCATTCACTTCTCCTGTCAATTTATCTTTACCCGATAGGTAAAGGAAAGTATTTCTTTCGACTATCGACCCGTTTCCTCCGCAGACGATCCAGTTCTCCCTGCAACCCTGAGCCCTTCTCCAGGAAGCAAAGGTAACGATCAACCCGATGATAATAACCCCATATTATGCTCACATCATTAAGCATGCTGCCGACTTGAAGAACAGCCACTGCAAAAAGAAAGGGAGCGCCTCCCCGTGCGGGAAGTGCTCCCTTTCTTGCCTTGTTCCTTCTAAAGGAGCCGGATGCCTTTTACTCTTCCAGCGGGATGCAGATATCGGTGACCGGTTTATCTGCACCTTCCTCTACCAACCCATGCCCAGCAGCCAGAGCGGATAACCTCCCTTGCCGGGGAGTTCCGTATCGTCGCGAAATACGATATCCGCATTCTTTATTTTCTTGAGGCGACCGCCAATTTCGATAAGCTCCCCCTCGACGACGAAATCTCCGCGCCTCTCGTCGCGGACCGATTCGATCTCTCTTCCGCTTTCCTGAAAAGCCAGGACGGCAAAAGCCTCCCGGGAAACACCCAGGCCTCCACCGAACAGGCTATACATTGGCGGTTCTCCCAGAAACAGCTTCGCCCCCTTGGAGTAGACTCGATTATCGTTTTCCTTGCGGGCTATTCGGATCAAACCGACGGTTTCCATCACTTCGAAAAGCTGCAGAAGCTTTGCCTTCCCAAGTCCCCACTCTTTGCAGAGGCGCTCGACATTCAGCACGGGGACATCCGATCTGGCAAGATACCCGGTTGCGGCCTTCATCAGACGAAGATGGTTGTCGGTGATCTGCGGCACGAAGAACGGGATGTCGGAAAACTGCATCTTGCCGATGACATTCTCAAGCCTGTCCATGTAACGGCCTTCGGTGAAAAAGGGGCGAAACCCTCCCTCCAGGTATTCCCGAAAAAGGCCTGTAACATTGGTTTCATCAAGGTATTCATGGATCTTCCCATTATCGGGAGAGAGTGGGTCGATAACCCCTGGATCCTTTTCTCCCTTCAGGACCGCGAATTCACGCAAGGAGAGTAGAGGAACCCTGGTTATCGGGAACCGCCGTGAAAGATCTGCTACTCCTTCCCTTAGCACCAGCGAGCTGCTGTCGCTTGCCCAGATCTTGTGCCTTGGATATGAATCGTACAGGGCCTTGAGGTCACGGCTCCAGTCTTTTGCAAAATGGACCTCGTCGACGACGATGCCCTGAAAACCGGACATGAATGCGGCTTCACCAACATCCCAGAGAGGTATTCCGGCAAGCAGGGGGTTGTCAGCGGAAATGTAAATCATGTCATCACTCATTGAAAAAAGAAGAAAGGTGGTTTTCCCAACACCCCTTGCGCCTGTTATCAGTGCCCCGCGGCTGTTGACTGGATTTGCACCGTAGAACGGGCGAAGGGGTTCCGGAAGACTCGACCTGTTCCGATGGGATATGGTTTCAAGCTGCCGGATGACCTGCTGCATTTCCATTAGGCACCCCTCACTTTTCGTCTATGATAAGCCGATTTTAGCACAAAAACGGACTACGGTAGTCCGTTTTTGTGAATATTGGATTTGATCCATCGTTTCTCCCCCAAACAAAGGGAGCCCCTTCCCTTGTGGTTGGGCGCTCCCTTTTTCTTGTCATTCTGTTCTGTTCTTAAGGTTCCGGATGCTGAGTTACTCCTCCAGAGGGATGCAGATGTCTGTGATCAGTTTTTCGGGCGGAGTCTCCTCTGGAAAGTTGCGGTATATCTCGAAAGATGGAGCCGCCGCCGGCTCGCAACCGCTCCCGGGGAGCCATTCCCCGTAAAACCACCGGTAGCAGGCCAGGAGTCCGTCGTGAGGCCCCGTGTGCCGGAGGACGGCGTATTTCCCTCCCTTGATGGCCTGCTTTTCGAAGCCTGATTCCTGCTCGAAACCCTCCGCAACGGTCATGCAGGCGTCGTAACGGATCTTTTCGGCCTCGGTGATATCCGGGTCGTCATAGCTTATGCCGATAAAGAGCGTTTTGGGCCCTATCGCGGCGCTGTTGCGGGAATTTGAGCAAAGCTTTCCCCAGGCCTCCCCGCACCCCGCGTAGGGTCCGGTGTAGCGGACCGAAACGACTGTCATGGGTTCGAATTTCTCTATCCTGACTTCCATAGGTTTTCCTCCCTGTCTCTGGATGACGGCCCGGAGCCCGGGGGGGCTCCCGATCCCCCTTTCGCATCGAGCCTCTTTCCTGTAGCCCGAAGGGGTTCCTCCGAAACGCTTCCGGAAAGCTCTCGTGAAGGATTCGTGGGTCTCGTACCCGGCGCTGAAGGCGATATCGGGAATGGACCGGGAGGAATACACAAGTTCGAAAGCAGCCCGTTCCATCCTGAGCCGTAGAAGGTGCTCCCCCAGGGTTTCGCCCACCATGGCGCTGAAGATCCTGTGAAAATGGAACATCGAGAACCCCGCCGCCCGGGCCAGATCATCCATGGATATTTTCTCGTCCAGATGTTCCTGGATGAGGAACTGCACGTTCCTTATAGCCTGTTCGTACTCATCGCGCGTTCTCTTTCGCATCGGTCGACCTCCGCCTGATGGAACTGTACTCCATATCCTCATGGCGCGCTTGACACATATTGCGGGATTTGGCAATCAGGTGATTTTGGGCCTGCCAGACTCGCCAGGTTCGCGGGACCAGGTTCCCCTGACCCTTTCTTCCCCCAGTTGAGAAAACCCTGTGCTTCCTTCGGTTTTTGACACAATTTCTTACAAGATGATTATTGGTCTATAATTGATAAAGAATCGTTCTGTCGAGAAGAGGTAAAGCAATGACTCGTGATGATATCATCAGGAAGATCCGGGAACACGAAAAGGAAATTCAGGATCTGGGTGCGGAAAGGCTTTCTCTATTTGGCTCTGCAGTCAGGGATGACCTCCTGCCGGAAAGCGACATAGATATTCTGGTGTCTTTCGTGATGCCTGCTGATTACAGAAGATACATCAACCTGAAGTTTTTCCTGGAGGATCTTCTTCAGAGACCCGTGGATCTTGTCATGGAAACCGCATTGAAGCCCCGGATAAGGAAACGGGTGGAAAGCGAGATGATCCGGGTTGCGTGATCCGGAACTTCTTCTGGAGGATATCCTTGAATGTTCTGAAAAGATCGCCCGGTACACGAAGGGAATCACAATTGAGAACTTCAGACAAAACAGCATGCTTCAGGATGCTGTTGTCCGGAACCTGGAAATCATCGGAGAAGCAGTCAGGAAGCTTCCGGAAGACTTTCTTGAAAAACACCCCGACTTGCCGTGGCGGGAAATTGCGGCCCTTCGCAACATCCTCGCTCACGCCTATTTCGGGTTGGATCTGGAAATAATATGGACCCTTGCGATAGAGGAAACTCCCTCGTTAAGCAACCAGATCGAATCTATCATCAAAAACAGGTCTTTTTAGAAAAACCCCGACAGAACCCCCGTAAACGGATAAACCTCATCAAAGGATCAAGTGGCATCGACAGATACGCCGGCCAGGAGCACTCCAGTCGCAGCGATGGAGCACCTTGAATCTTTTATGGCGATATGATGTATAATCGGGGACATAATGAAGGACGTTGGGAGGGACCAATATGAAAACCGTTTCCAGCAGGGACTTGAAAAACAACCCGGGGATTCTTGCGGATTCTGATGTTACCGTCGTTTATTCAAGATCAAAACCGATGGCGGTCTGCGTATCCGTATCAGAAGGGGAGGATGTACTTTCACTTGCCGATGCCATGCTGCAGATGAGAGCGCAAAGGGCGCTGGAGCTTGCAAGAATAATGGCGAGGGAGAACGGAACCGACAGGATCCCGGACAGCGAGATCGACGCCGAGATCCGGTCACTGCGGGCTGCGCAAAAGAAAGACTGAGCATCCCCGTGATCTGGTTTGTCATGGATACCAATGTTCTTGTTTCGGGTTTTCTGCGTTCCAACACTCCTCCCGGCATTCTTCTCAACGGGCTGGTAAATCGATCTTTTGGCCTCGTGCTTGATTCCAGGATCTTCCTTGAGTACAGGGACGTTCTTGCCAGGCCGAAATTCTGTCTGCCTCCCGCTGTTACCCAGCCGGTCCTTGCTTTGATAAATGCCAAAGGACATTGGATATCTCCCACCCGATACGGCGGGACTCTCCCCGACGAGGGAGACCGCTCCTTCGTAGAGGCCGCCCTCTCTGCCGGAGTACCCATAATCACCGGCAACCTGAAGCATTTTTCTTCTGTTCCATTGCTGTCTGTACTCTCTCCGGCCCAGGCACTGGAGGCTATGAGAGAACATAAACGAGGGGAATAAACAATCGTTCCGTGCCCTTTGCCCTGGGAGCGGAGATCCGGGCTTTCGTGAGTCGTGAATCGTGAATCGTGAATCGTGAATCGAAAAACCAAATTCAAAGGCGTAAACGGTGAACGGTCAACGGTAAACGGTAAACGGGAAGGGCAGAAGGGCCTGTCATTCTGAGGACCAGCGGGACGAAGAATCCGGGTCAGGAACAGATCCTTCGATCGCTACGCTCCTCAGGATGACAAAAAACTAAAGGCGTAAACGGTCAACGGGATGGGTTCTGATGGAATTGAACCAGATTCCCGCCGGTAGGCAAAGGGCGCGGAACGTCCGCCTGCTGGCGGATTCCGCTTCGCTTCGCTCAGAATGACAATCCCTTGCTTTTTCGAATCACGAATCACGATTCACGGCTCACGGGTCTTGCCCGTTCACCGTTCACCGTTTACCGCTTTTTACTTCTTTACCCTCCTGAGCATATCCTCCGTCATGCCGTCGAGGTCGTACTCGGGGGCAAATCCCCACTCTTTCTTCGCGGCCGTGCAGTCCAGGGAGTTGGGCCACGATTCGGCTATCCCCTGCCTGACGGGATCCACATCGTAAGAGAGCTCGAACGATGGCATGACCTTCCTTATGGACGCGGCCAGCTGTTCCGGGTCGAAACTCATGGCCGAGATGTTGTAGGCGTTGCGATTGACCAGGCGCGAAGGGTCGGCCTCCATGAGCTCCACGACGGCGTTGAGCGCATCCGGCATGTACATCATATCCATCTGGGTTCCGGGCGCGATGTAGCTGGTGTATTTTCCCTTCGACACGGCCTCGTAGTAGATGTGGACGGCGTAGTCGGTGGTGCCGCCGCCGGGGAGCGCCTCGTAGGAGATCAGCCCGGGGAAGCGAAGCCCCCGGGTGTCCAGACCGAATTTCAGGTGATAGTAGTCGCACAGAAGTTCCCCTGTCACCTTGGCCACACCGTAGATCGTGGTCGGGCGCTGTATCGTGACCTGCGGTGTATCATCGGCCGGTGTCGTTGGCCCGAAAGCCGCGATAGAGCTGGGGAAGAAGAACGCCGCGCCATTCTCGCGCGCACATTCGAGAGCCGTGAAGCACCCTCCCGCGTTGATGTCCCACGATCCCTGCGGGTCGGCCTCGCCCTTGGCCGAAAGTATCCCGGCGAGATGAATAACCGTATCGGCTTTGAAGGAGCGGATCAGCTCAGAGAACCTTCTTCCGTCGCGAACTTCCAGAAGTTCGAAAGGGCCTCCCTCCGAAACCGGGCCCGCAACCTTGCGACGGGCCGTGGCGAGGACGTTCTCACTACCATATATTTTTCGCAGGTGGGGCGTCAGCTCCACCCCTATCTGGCCGTTGGAGCCGGTGACGATGACTCTCTTCATGATATGACCCCCATCTCCCTGCCGACCCTGGCAAATCGTTCTACGGCCTGCGAAAGGTCCTCACCTGAATGGGCGGCTGAGACCATGCAGCGTATCCTGGCTGTGCCTTTGGGTACAGTGGGGAACACTATTGCCGTGGCGAAAACTCCCTCTTCGAAGAGCTTCGCGCTGAAGGTCTTGGCGTCCTGGGCCTCTCCGATGATGACGGGCGTGATGGGTGTCTCGCTGTTGCCTGTATTGAACCCTATGGCAGAGAGTTCCTTCTTGAGGAAATTGCCGTTTTCCCACAGCCTTGTCACAAGTTCGTCGCTTGACTCCAGGATATCGACGGCTGCCTGGCAGGCGGCAACATCCGGCACCGTGAGAGCGCTGCTGAAGAGGTTAGGGCGGGCCTTCTGGCGGAGGTAGTCGATGAGAACCTTGCTCCCGGCGACGACGCCTCCCATAACGCCAAAGGCCTTGGACATGGTGCCGACCTCTACATCCACCTTGCCGTGGAGGCCGAAGTGGTCGACTATTCCGCGGCCACCGCGTCCAAGCACACCTTCACCGTGGGCATCGTCCACGACGACGATTACGCCGTATTTCTCGCAGATCTCGACGATCTCAGGCAATTTGGCTATGTCTCCGTCCATGGAGAAGACGCCGTCGGTCACCAGCAGTTGCTTGCCCGGGGCTCCCTTGTACTCCTCTAGTTTCTCCCTGAGGCTGTCCATGTCGGAGTGCTCGTAACGGACGACCTTCGCTTTTGAGAGCCTGCAGGCGTCTATGATGGACGCATGGTTGAGGGAGTCGCTGTAGATGATGTCCTCGGCTGAAGGGACCAGCGTCGGGATGACGGCAAGATTGGCGCAGAAGCCGGACTGCAGGACAATAGAGGCCTCGGCGCCCTTGAACTCCGCAAGCCTTTTTTCAAGCTCCAGGTGAATGCTCATCGTTCCGGCGATGGTCCTTACTGCGCCGGGACCTACTCCGTAGTTGTCGATATACTCTTTTGCCTTGCTCACAAGCCTGGGGTCGTTGCAAAGTCCAAGGTAGTTATTGGAGCAGAGGTTAAGGAATTTTTTACCCTCGATCTTCACCCAGGCTCCCTGGGGGCTTTCAATGGTGCGGATGGTCCCGTAGAGGCCGGCGCTTTTCATCGCATCAAGATCTTCGGTGAGAAACTTCATTGGGACAGCCATTATCGATCACTCCCTGAATCGGATTTGTGATAGTCTGAATACAGTATCCTTTTGAGCCTGTTCCGGTGTCAACGAAGTATAGTTTTGTGAGGTTTTCATATATTTTGGCATTGGATAATATATTTTTTAGGGGAACAACTCGGCTCCAGGGAGGTTGAAGCGCTATGGACGGAGCAAAGGAACTGGAGAAACTCGCCGTGCGGATCAGCGGTGACATAAGCGCCCCTCACCACATAGCCAATGTTCTGCGGGAGGGCATATACCGCGGCATTCTCGAAGAGGGCAAGCCTCTGCACCAGTCCCAGATAGCCGCCAGGCTTGGTGTCAGCCCGATCCCCCTGAGGGAGGCGCTGCGCCTTCTTGAAACGGAGGGCCTGGTCGAATTCCGGGGGTACAGGGGGGCTTTCGTCACCGAACTTTCTCTCGAAGAAGCCCGCGAACTCTACGAGATGGTGGCTGCACTGGAAACCAGCCTTATGAGGACAGCCTTCCCCGGGATAACCCGGCGGACGATAGAAGAGGCGGAACAGGTTCTTGAAAAAATGGAGGCCGTGGACGACTGCATCCGCTGGCGGGACCTCAACTTTCTTTTCCATACACTCCTGTACGAACCCGCCGACAGACCGCTGACCCTGGACATGGTGGCCAGGCTTCGCCAGAAGACAGACCGGACGATACGCACCCACCTGGACTCCATGAGGAAGGAGTCGGAGCTCCAGCACCGGAATATCCTCGAGGGGGTCGCGGCAGGGGACCTTGAAAGATCCGTCTCGGCCCTGGCCCACCACCTGGCCTACACCTCCAGCGACCTTCAGTCATGGATGAGAAGCGAACAGGCCGGAAGGAAGAGGGTATGAACGAGGAAGTTGAGACTGGCCGGACGAAAGCTTTCTATATCCGGAAGATCATAGAAGACCATCTTGAAGACATGGAAGATTACTTCCTGGCGGCTCAACCCCGCGGATGGGGATTTATTTGCATACATAAGGTTGTATTCAGGACCTACCCCAATGGGTCGGTCCTCAAGGGGACGATTAACTGCGTTTTTCCAGGAAACGCGTGGCCGCTGTTTTCCGGCCTCTCTGTTTCCTGAGTATCGAGACGATCTCTTCTGTAGTGACCTGCGCATCGATCCACGGAACGTCCAGAGGGGAAGCAGCGGCAGGTTCCGGCACAAGGGCAAAAGTCCGACCGTCCCTCCTGCGAATAAGGACTTTGCCGGATTTTTCGGCCTTGTCGAGAACACTCGATAGTTTTTGCCTGGCTTCAGAATAAGTAAAAACCTGCATGATCTAAACCCCCATTACCTGGATCCCTATTTGAGAAGCTGCACGCTGAAGCGATCGATCCAAAGTCAGCAACGGCACCGCGTGCCGCGCGGCACAATCCAGAAAGTAGGCATCGTAGGCGTAAAGTCTGGCCCCATGGGCTATAGAAACGGCGTTCGCCATATCCACCGGGAGATATCGAATGGGTATGGTCTGGAATATCTCAAGCCCCCGACATGCATCTTCAAGACTGAGCCTTCGTTGTTTCAGCATCGACGAGAAAGCATTTCCTATCTCCCACGGAATAGAACCCGGTCCCAAAAGGGTGTGTCCCGTAGTCATCTCAATTATGCTTTCCCTTTCGGGTTCGTTCATTATGACTGCGAGGATTGCCGAAGCATCAATTACAATGTCCAAAACAACCCTTCTTTCTTTTTAGACAATTGTACAATAAACATGCAAGAGAGACAACCAAACACCCTCGGCTCTGCTTACGGTCTTTTTTATTCATTTTGCAGACCCTGGACCACCAATTACCAGAATCGGATCCCGCAGAAAATGCTTAACCGCAAAATTGCCCTTTTCTTTTGGGCTGAGAGGTGCCTGCTTAAAGCTTGTTGATTTGTAGCCCTATTAGTGCTATCTTTTCTTAAAGTAAGGAAAAGAGGTGCTTCGGATGATTTCCGCAACTAAAAGATCAGGAACAACCAATGACCTCAAAACGACGACCATGCGCGTTAGAGTCCGTCCGGCGTTGAAGGAAGAAACCGAGGAAGTATTCCAGAACCTGGGGCTTACGACTTCCGAAGCCTTCAACCTGTTCCTTGAACAGGTCCGGCTCCACGGGGGACTCCCCTTCCCTCTTGAAATACCCAACCATAGAACCGCCCAGGCAATGAAGGACATTCGCGCGGGAAGAACCCTGACGGCCGCTGAGGATGTTGACGATCTTTGGGATAAGCTCGACAAGGAATAAAAATCCCGAATGCCAAAACCATTCTTTTCGGCCCAGTTCAAACGTGACAGGAAACGGATGCTGAGACAGGGCAAGGATGATTCCAGACTTAAGGAAGTAGTCACTGCTCTTGCCGAAGGGATCCCACTTGAACCTCGAAACAATGATCACACCCTGTCTGGAGAATGGTCCGATTTCAGAGAATGCCACATCGACCCCGATTGGCTTCTGATCTACCGAATGGATGGCGGAAACCTCTACCTGGCAAGGACAGGAACTCATTCCGATCTTTTCAAGTCCTGACAAGGGCTTGTTTCGCATGGTGCAGAAAGAACGGGAGGAAAGGGTGATAAAAAATGCCTGTTCCCACTTCCGTCCGCTTGAGCGAAGAGACCGAAAAACGTCTTTCCCGTCTCGCGCTTGAGACTGGACGGACGAAAGCTTTTTATATCCGGAAGATCATCGAAGACCATCTTGAAGACATGGAAGATTACTATCTGGCGGCTGAAACTCTTGCAAAGGTTCGCAGGGGGGAAGAAAAGGTCTCTGGCTGGGATGAAGTCGTGAGCGACCTTAAAAAATAACCGGCTTCGACAAACCCCACTGTCGGGCACAGCGACCGTTTTATCCGGTGGATGTAGGCATACGGTCAAGATCAAGGTTTGCTCCCAAGGGTTTTCCCCTCCGAGGGATTCTCTGGAGCTCGATTCGCCCCCGAGAAGGGGACTTTGCCTGAAACCGTTCGGGGTTATCCCTGCTCCGGGGCGACCGCGCAACAGTCCCTCACCGGCTCATATGTCTCCTGCGACCCCCCGGAAGGGGTTCCTGCCCCCTATTGTATGCGTAAAATAAGAATCAAGCCCGAAATGGGTTGCCCGGGACCGGGTCCTGCTGTCTACTCGATCCTCTTCGCCTTTTTGTAGACATCTCCGTCGTTTCTTTTGCCGATAACCGACACATAAAGAAACTCATCGTCAAAACGATAAACGATACGGTACTCTCCCGAATCGACACGAAAGAAAGGGCTCCCCTTCATGCTTATGGAGTCCGCCGGACGTGGTTCCTCAAGAAGCATCATTATTTTCCGTGCGAGTTGCGCCGAATGCTTTTTCGGAACACGGGAAAGGAAACTGTCGGCCTTTTTGGTGATGAGGAGCCGTCTAATCATCGGAGGATGAAATCAGGCCCGTCAGTCTTTTCATGGACCGGGCTTCGTCCAGGAAACCCGAAGACTCCGCATCGGTCGCCCTGGCGATCCAGTAACTTTCCTCGATCCCCAGGAGCCTCTCGTATTCGCGATGAGATAATAAGACAGCAGAAACCCTCCCGGAGCGTTTGATAATCACCGGTTCGACAAGGGATTCCTCAAGTATCCTGCCGAAGTTCTGCTTGGCCTCGGTTGCGCTTGCCGTTTTCATTCCGAAACCTCCGTTCCTTTTGACTGTAGGGCACATTATATACCAAACAGACAAAATGGACAAAAAGGCCGAAATAGACAATCAACAGGAAAATGGAGCAGATGCAGACCCTCTTTACTAATTCTGGAGCAGGGCCTTGAGTTCGGCGATCTCCGCCCTCAGATCTTCGATCTGTTTTTCCTCGTATGATTTGCCGAGTTTCAGGGTAAGTTCAACTCCGACCCGGTCCAGTTTGGAGCGGTTGGCGGAGTAGTTCGCGAAGACGTTCCA
>DAOTIQ010000028.1:0-7524 GCA_035448245.1 Thermovirgaceae bacterium
CGATGGACTCATGAGAGCCACCAACGTCGTTATTGCGGGCAAGGTTTGTGTGATAGTCGGTTACGGGTGGTGTGGCCGGGGAGTTGCTATGCGAGCCAAAGGGCTTGGCGCAAGGGTCGTGGTGGTGGAAGTCGATCCACACAGGGCATACGAGGCGCTCATGGATGGTTGCGAGGTAATGGATATGAAAGGCGCAGCGGCGGAGGGGGATATATTCCTTACGCTCACGGGCAACTATGGAGTCATCAGGAAAGAGCATTTTGCCCATATGAAAGATGGGGCCATCATGGGCAATGCGGGACATTTTGATGTGGAGATCGACAAGAAGGGGCTTGAGTCACTTTCGAAGGAGATCATGGATGTTCGGGACAATGTTCGAACATACCTTATGAAAGATGGACGAAGACTTAACCTGGTTGCCGACGGCAGGCTTGTTAACCTTGCCGCGGGGGATGGGCACCCCATAGAAATAATGGACCTCAGTTTTGCTCTTCAACTCGAATCCGCGATACACATAAGAAAAAACGGGGGCAAACCGGGTGTTTACAATGTCCCCCGAGAGATCGACGAGGCCGTTATCAGGACTGGGCTTGCCGCCCAGGGAGTGGTACTGGAAGTACTGACACCGGAGCAGGAAAAATATCTCCTGGAGTGGAGGGAATAACCCCTCTTTTCAGGGCCCAGGAAGGTGATAAAGGTTATGGACACCCTTTTCAGGGATACGATCTTTCTTGACACGGAGAATGGATCGGCTTCCAGGGGAGATGTAATGGTCCGTGACGGGGTCATCTCGTCGACCGGGCGCTTCCCGGGCAATGTACCCGAAGATTGTGAGGTTTTTGAGGGTCGCGGCAGTGTGCTGGTCATGCCCGGTTTCGTCAACAGTCATACCCATGCCGCAATGGTCCTTCTTCGCGGTTTCGGTGAAGAACTGCCCCTGAGAGAGTGGCTGGAAAAAAGGATATGGCCCGTTGAAGCGGGGCTAACGCCGGAACATGTATATTGGGGATCCAGGGGAGCAATACTGGAAATGGCGTCGACGGGAACCACCTGTTTTGCTGACATGTACTTTGAGATGGACGAGGTGGCCAGGGCCGCCGATGAGTCTGGAATGCGCTGTTCCCTTTGCAGGGGAATTGTCGGGGACGACGAGAAAAAGATCCTTGAAGGGATTGATCTTTACCGGAAATGGGACAGAAAGGGTCTCACAAGAGTCTTTCTGGGGCCCCATGCTCCCTATACGGTTCCGATGGAAACAATGAGAAGGCTGACGGCAGAGGGTAATTCCCTTGGAACGGGGGTTCATACACATTTTCTGGAGACAGAATGGGAGATATCCTATATCAGGGAAACCTTCGGCCTTTCGCCATTTTCCTACCTGGAAAGTTCGGGTCTTCTCGGTACTCCCAAAACCATCCTTGCTCACGGAGTCTGGATTGAGAAGGAAGACTTGCCCCTTCTCGAAAAATCTTCCGTAACGATCGCGCACAATCCTGCCAGCAACATGAAACTGGGCAGCGGTTTTGCCCCCCTGCCGTCGATGCTTTCATCGGGAGTCTGCGTTTCACTGGGTACCGATGGGGCGGCCAGCAACAACAGGCTGGATATGTGGGGGGAGATGCGGCTTTGTACGCTCATCCACAAGGGGCAAAGTAAAGATCCTACGGTTGTTACCGCAAAGGAAGTTCTCAGAATGGCTACGCTCGAAGGAGCAAGGGCCGCAGGATTTGATGATGTCGGTCTCATCAGGGAAGGATGGCAGGCCGATCTTGTCGTGGTAGATCTTGATAGTCCTCAATTCCAGGGATGGGATATGGAAAATATTGCCGGATTCCTGGTATATGCCGGTTCCTCCAGGGACATTATCGGTACCATGGTCGCCGGGAAATGGCTGTATCGAAGAGACCGTCCTGATCATGAAGGACAGGAAGAAACGATGAAGCAGATGGCGCGATGCAGGATAGAACTGGCCAGAGCGGCCGGCATTGTTGCCTGATGATATAATCACCCTTAAAACGAAGGAGAACCCACCAATGCAATGGAGAAGCGGAAAAGAACTGAGGGAGACATTCCTCTCCTTCTTTGAAGAGAACGGACACAGAAGATTTCCAAGTTTTCCGTTGATACCCGATGACCCGACGCTGCTTTTCACTATAGCAGGTATGGTCCCTTTCAAGCCCTATTTTATGGGAAAAAGGAAGCCGGATTTCAACAGGGCTACTACTGCCCAGAAGTGTGTCCGGACAAACGACATAGACAATGTCGGAAGGACCGCGAGGCATCATACCCTTTTTGAGATGCTTGGAAACTTCAGTTTCGGTGATTATTTCAAGAGCAGGGCTGCTTCTTTTGCCTGGGAATTCCTTACAGAAAAAGTAGGGCTCGATCCTGACAGGCTTTACCCGACAATTTTCAGGGATGACGAAGAAGCCTTTGTGATCTGGAACTCCGAGATCGGAGTTCCCTCCGAACGCATACACAGGATGGGCGAGGAAGACAATTTCTGGTCCGCCGGTCCTGTCGGGCCGTGCGGTCCCTGTTCCGAACTGATCTACGACCAGGGTCCCTCCTTCTCCTGTGGAAGACCCGATTGTGGAGTCGGATGTGAATGCGATCGCTACCTGGAGGTTTGGAACCTTGTATTCATGCAGTATAACCGGCTTGAGGACGGGACTCTTGAACCCCTTCCAAGGCAGAATATCGATACGGGCATGGGGCTTGAGAGACTTTCATCAGTTGTCCAGCAGGTGGCCGGGGATTTTGAAACGGATCTTTTCCGTCCCCTGGTGGACAGATCCTGCGAGATCTGCGGGATCCGGTATGGCGCTGACAAGGCAGGGGACATGGCGGCCAGGGTTATTTCTGATCATTTCCGGGCGACGGCCTTTATGATCGCCGACGGGATCCTTCCCTCGAATGAGGGCAGGGGTTACGTTCTCAGAAGGATCCTCAGAAGGGCGGTACGGTTTGGAAGACTTTGCGGTGTCCGCAAACCCTTCCTGATGGACCTCTACCCCGTCCTTATGGATGTAATGGGAGATCCCTACAGGGAACTTGGTGACCAGCGCGCTCTTATTGAACAGGTAGTGGGTCTGGAAGAGGCGCGGTTCGGCAGGACCCTGGAACAGGGACTGCGTCTTCTTGAGACGGAAATAGACTCCATGAGAAAACCGGGAGGCAATGTTCTTTCGGGTGAGGTTGCCTTCCAACTGTATGACACTTTCGGTTTTCCCCTTGAACTTACGGAAGAAGTATGCCAGGAAAGCGGCATATCAGTTGACCGCGATGGTTTTTCGGTGGAGATGGAAAAACAGAAAGAAAGGGCACGGGCGGGAGCCCGGGTTACTGCCGGAAGTTTTCAGGGGACGGTATTTGACAGGATCAGAGAAGATTACGGGCCAACGGATTTCAGAGGCTACGTTTCGGAAACCATTGAAACAGAAGTCATAGCAGTGGTCAGAGATGGAGAAAGATCAGAAAGAGCCGACGAGGGTGAAGAAGTCCTGCTGGTTCTCTCTGAAACGCCCTTTTACGGTGAAGGCGGTGGACAGTCAGGTGACACGGGGACAATAAAAGGTGAAGGCTTTAACGCGAAAGTTCTTGATACCCATAAGTTTGCCGGCGATCTGGTCGTTCACAGATCCAGGATAATCACCGGGGTTGTAGAGGAAAGGGCGAAAGTCCTGGCCTGCGTGGAGTCGATAAGGAGAAGAAGCATCAAGGCTCACCATACCGCAACACATCTTCTTCACGAGGCTCTTTCGAGAGTGCTGGGAGATCATGTGGCCCAGGCCGGGTCCCTTGTTACCGACGAATTCCTGCGTTTTGATTTTACCCATATCAAGCCCGTCAGCAGGGATGAGATAAACAGGGTCGAGGATATCGTTAACCAACAGGTTCTTATGAATACTCCCCTGGACGTGATGGAAACCGATATGGAAAGTGCGAGGACCATGGGCGCGAGGGCCCTTTTCGATGAAAAATACGGGGAAAGGGTAAGGGTCGTTTCAGTTCCCGGATTCAGCACGGAACTATGCGGGGGTACCCACGTTGATGCGACCGGTGACATTGGTCCCTTCAGGATAATCAGGGAAGAAGGTATCGGTGCGGGTGTCAGAAGAATAACAGCCCTGGCGGGCGTGCCGTGTCTCGGTTATTTCCGAAAAATTTCAGAAAATCTTTCGGGACTGGAATCGATCCTTTCTGTTCCGGCGGATCTGGTTGGACAGAAGGTCTCCGAACTGCTGGAAGAGAACAGGTCACTGAATTCGGAAGCCGTGAAGCTGAGAACCAGGGTAGCCCTTTCAAGAGTCGATGAACTTTTGGAGGAAAAGGTCCAGGCCGGTCCCGTATCTGTCGTCACGGCGAGATACGATGGTATCGAACCGGATACTGCCCGAAGCGTCGGGGACAGTATCAGGAAGAGGGCCGAAGGTGTCGTGGTTGTTATCTTTACCGTGTCGGGGGAGAGCACCCAGATCATTGCCATGGCTGACAAAGTGGCAGTTTCCCGTGGAGCCGATTGCGGAAAGATAGTTAAAAAGATTTCCGGGGATCTTGGTGGAGGTGGCGGAGGCCGCCCCGACATGGCCCAGGCAGGGGTTAAAAATACTTCAGGGATCGACATGGCAATCAAAAAAACTCCGGAAACAGTCCGTTCAATTCTGGCGGAGAAAAATTGAAAAGAATTATCGGGCTTGATATCGGAAAGGTCAGGATAGGAGTAGCAATAAGCGATCCCCTGGGAACGTTCGCCCAGGGGATCGCTGTTCTTGATGCTGGAAAAGACTGGATCGGTCTCTTGAGAAAGACGATCGAGGAAAGAAATGTCGGGACGCTGGTAATAGGTTTGCCAGTCAGGACCGACGGAAGTCTTGGTCCCGAAGCGGTCTGGGTCGATTCCGTCATCAAAAGGCTCAGGGCGGAATTTGGTGAACTGGAGATAACTTCCTGGGATGAAAGATTCACAACAACATCGGCTACCCAGAGTCTGCTTGAGGGGGACGTTTCAAGAAAAGGCCGGAAAAAAGTTGTGGACAAGGTCGCCGCGACAATAATGCTGCAGGGATATCTTGACAACAGGAGAAGAGGAACGTGAATCTGCCTGAAGAGATAAAAATGACTCCCATGCTTGAGCAGTACTTTGAGTGGAAGAAGAGGTATCCCGATTGCCTCCTTTTCTTCCGCATGGGAGATTTTTACGAGATGTTTTTTGATGACGCAAGTATTGCCTCAAGCATTCTGGATATTGCTCTTACCGCAAGGGACCCTGCCAGGAAGATCCCCATGGCAGGGGTGCCCTTCCATTCGGTGGAGTCCTATCTTGCAAAACTTGTTTCCTCTGGAAGAAAAGTTGCCATCTGTGAGCAGGTTTCGGAACCCGACGGCAGGAACCTGGTTGAACGGCAGGTTGTAAGGGTAGTCACTCCCGGTACATTTCTTCCAGGAGAGTCCTCTGCCGAGGGTCGTATAGCGGCTGTGGCCCCACAGGGGAACGATATTTCACTTGCCCTTCTTAACTGCGCTTCGGGAGTAATAAGTGCCGGAACCTTGTCAAGGGAGACCGCGAAAGCGGAACTAGCCGGTTTTTGCCCCAAAGAAATAATCGCGCCTCAGGGTTTTGATGAGCAAGCCAGGGGCCTGATGCCTTTTGGCCGGGAGTATGTTTTTACCCCGAGAAGGAAAGAGGAATTCAACCCGGTCGATGCTTCCAGGATGATCTGCAGGAGAATGGGCGTTTCCACCCTTGCCGGTTTTGGCATTGAGGATCTGGATCAGGCATGTGGTTGTGCCGGTGTCCTGTATACCTACATAGAGGAGACCCAGTTCCGATCCCCTGAGGGAGTGCTGGCTTTTTCCCCTCTGCAAGAACTGTCCTCGATGAGGATAGACCCGTCCTCTATAGAGAACCTTGAAATAGTTGGGGAAGAAGGGGCATCTCTTGTCGGGACACTTGACAGGTGCAGGACCCCCGGAGGAAAGAGAAAACTGCGTGAATGGTTATTGCACCCCCTTCTTGATCCAGCGGAGATATCCCGAAGACAGGACAGGGTATCAGCCCTTGTGGAGGCCTCTGGATCCAGGGCAGCCATAACAAGTTCCCTTTCCGGTTGTGGCGACCTTGATAGGGCGATCTCCCGTTTCGCCTTCGGGAGCGGAGGGCCAAGGGATGCGTTGACGATCAGGGAAAACCTGAGGATTCTTCCCCGGCTCAAGGCAGCTCTGGAAACAGCCGGGATCCAGGACCTGCTCGAACTTGACGAAGGTGTTGGATCGCTCTTCGATCTTCTGGACAAGTCCCTGAAGGATGAGCTCCCCCGCATCGCATCGGGAGGGGAACTCATCAGGGAGGGTTTTGACGAGGATATAGATTCTCTCCGAAAGATGAAAAAAGGTGAGAGCCAATGGCTTGTGAATTTTGTGGAGGAACTAAAAAAAGAAACGGGTATTAAAAACCTCAAGACGGGTTATAACAAGGTTTTTGGCTACTACATCGAGGTTCCTCGATCCTCTGCTTCGATGGTTCCGGATTCTTTTGTAAGGAAACAGACGCTTGTATCGGGTGAGCGGTACGTGACGGAAGAACTGAAAAGCTTCGAGGAGAGGATGATCTCGGCTTCGGATGAACTTGTAAGGCGCGAAGAAAAGGTCTTTCGGGATGTTTGCCGTTTTATTGTGGAAATGTCCTCCAGGCTAAGGTGCGTGGCTTCCGCCATGGCGGCCATCGATGTTTTCGCTGCTTTTGCCCAGATATCTTTGATGAATAGATACTGCAGGCCCTTTGTCGATCATGGAGATTCGATATTCATTGAGGGAGCCAGACACCCTGTTGTTGAAAGCCGAATGGCCGGGGATGTTTTTACTCCGAACGACATTTCCCTTGACTCCGGGGAAAGCCGCATTGCCATAGTCACCGGGCCAAATATGGCGGGAAAATCAACGTATCTGAGAACAGCAGCACTTCTGGTGATAATGGCCCAGGCCGGTTGCTTTATTCCCGCGAGAAGCGCGAGGCTGGGGGTAGTTGAAAAAGTATTCTCCCGTATAGGCGCAAGAGATGAGATAGCAAGGGGAAGAAGCACCTTCATGGTCGAAATGATAGAGACCGCCAATATCCTGAACAACGTTACCGCCAAAAGCCTTGTCGTTCTTGACGAGGTTGGGAGAGGAACATCCACCTATGACGGTATGAGCATAGCCTGGGCCGTTCTGGAGTATCTTCAACAGCATGCGGGAAAAAGGCCAAAGGTTCTTTTTGCGACTCACTTTCATGAACTGACCGCACTTTCGGAGACACTTCCAGGAGTTACGAACCTGAGTATGGCCGTTGAGGAAAGGGACAACGGGGTCATTTTCCTGTACAAGGTTGTCCCGGTTCCTGCGGACAGGTCCTACGGAATAGAGGTTGCCCGTCTGGCGGGTATCCCGGAAGTGGTTATTGAAAGATCCAGAAAGATCCTGGAAGGATTTGAAAAAAGAAAGGCAGCATCAATGGAAAACGGTGCGGAAGAAGGGGCAGAAGAA
>DAOTIQ010000028.1:7624-22116 GCA_035448245.1 Thermovirgaceae bacterium
GAAGAAGGGGCAGAAGAAACAGGGCAACTCTCCCTTTTCGGGGGTGCGGCGGAGGAGATAATTGATGAACTTGCAGAAATGGATACCGATAGCATGACGCCCTTCGCGGCACTGGAAAGACTATATTTACTAAGGGAAAAGGCAAAGGGGGTTCGTGGGAAGACATGAGGCCAATCAGGCACCTGCCGGCAGATGTTTCCAGTCGTATCGCTGCCGGAGAGGTAATAGAGAACCCAGCTTCGGTCGTCAAGGAGATGCTGGAGAATTCCATAGATGCTGAAGCCTCGAGGATTTCCGTTATTCTTTCGAACGGAGGGAAAAGCCTGATCTCGGTCATGGATGATGGGACCGGTATCCCCGGTGAGGAGATGCCCCTTGCGGTTGAACGATTCGCGACGAGCAAGATCTCGACTCTTGAAGACCTTTCGGGAATTCTGTCATTCGGGTTTCGGGGCGAAGCCCTGGCAAGTGTCTGTGCCGTCTCCAGGATGGAGATGCACAGTTGCCGGAAGGGATTAAAAAAAGGCGCGATGATTCGTTGCGAGGGAGGGGAAATAAACCTCCATGTTCAGGTGGACGCAATGGAAGGAACCAGGATACTGGTAAGGGATCTTTTTTTCAATCTTCCCGCAAGAAGAAAGTTTCTCAAGGGATCGGCGGCGGAACTCAGGAAAGTTGCTTCTGTTGTGAGGGATTATTCATCTGCTTTTCCGGAGATAACCTTTGTGCTCGAGTCGGAAGGACGAAAGATATGGTCAACCGAGGGAGATGGGGAAAGGGTCCGTGTTCTGGGCAGAATGTGGGGTTCCGAGGATGTCAGAAGCGGATCTGAAACTGCAGGCGCCCTGGAGATAGAGGCCTACTGGTCCCCTGTTCCCGGCTCAAGACGAAAGGATGTCATCATTTTCGTAAACGGAAGGCGCGTTCGTGAACCGGCGATCCTTGCGGCCCTGTCATCCTGCGGAGAGGGGGTTGCCGGGAACTGGTTCTTTTCAATAAAGGCCCCTGGAGAAATGGTTGATGTTAATGTCCATCCCGGTAAGGCGGAGGTAAGGATCCATCCATCGATACCGCTCTTTGAAACAACCAGGGCTGTCGTCGGAAGCCTTTTGGGTGGCTTTTCGGTGGGAAATAAAAGCATTGAGACTTCATCCGGGACTGAAACGAAAACTGCATTTCGCCAGGGAGAATGGAATGATCTCCGGTCACTGGATCATGACGGATCCTTTTTTTCCAGGGTAGCTGAACCACCGGCATATGCCTTCGGTGAAACAAGCGTCGCAGCAGGAAGAAAAGGTTATTCTTTTATTGGGCAGATATCCTCCGGTTATCTGCTTTTTGAAAGTGAGGGAGACCTGGTTCTTGTAGATCCCCATGCCGCTCACGAAAGGATCAATTATGAAAAATTCTTAAAGGCAAGGTCGGAGGCTGTCCCCCAGAGCATTCCCTTTCCCGAACAGGTGCCTCCGTCACTTTCGCTGCGTGCAGCCGAAATAAGGGATTCGTTGGAAAGTGCGGGTTTCAGGTTTGAAGAAAGGGATGGAACACTTTTCATCAAGGCGCTCCCGGAAGGATGTGGCTCAGTTTCCTCGAAGGATCCCGTCGAGGCTCTTCGTGTGTGGGCCGGGTTAATCGAGAAACCCGGCTGTTTTCCCGATGGAAAGGTCCCGATGGCATCCGAGGCCTGTATGGCATCGGTGAAACTGGGTGAGAGGATCGCGATCGAAGAGGCGCTTAAACTGATCTCGGATCTTCTGGAATGTCAGGAACCCTTTGCCTGTCCCCATGGTCGGCCCGTAATGGCAAGACTTGGATCGTCGGATCTTGCCAGGCTCTTCGGGAGGGAAAGCAAGTGAAGATACCGGAGAATTCTGAACTGCTATGTGTTATCGGTCCGACAGCCTCTGGTAAAACAGCCCTTTCCCTTGAACTGGCGAGATCTCTTGACGGAGAGATCATTTCCGTAGATTCCCGCCAGGTCTTTCGTTTCATGGATGTAGGGACGGACAAGGTTTCGATGAATACCAGAGCAGAGATACCTCATCACATGATAGATGTTGTGGATCCTGATGGGTATTTTTCTGCGGCCGATTTTGCCGAAGGAGCAAAAAGAATAGTGGTTGATATCGTCTCAAGAGGTAAAACCCCGATCCTTGTGGGGGGGACACCCTTTTATTACCGAGCGCTTTTTTCGGGGATTCTCTCCGCCGAACTGAAGAGCTGGCCGGAAGTGAGGAAAGAATACGAAGCCCGATGGCGCGATGGAGAAGCAAAGTTCCTTTACCAGCGACTTGAAAGAGAGGACCCCGACTACGCCTCCCATGTTCACCCCAATGATGCCTTCAGGGTGATCCGGGCACTTGCGATAATAGACAAAACAGGAAAAAAACCGACCTACTGGCGCAAAAGGGCTCTGAAAAGGAAAACCGGTCTTTCGCCCTTTTATATAGGCCTGTACCCGGGAAGAGAGGCCCTTTATTCAAACATCGAGAAAAGGGTAAGGGAACAGTTCCTGAAGGGGTATCCCGAAGAAGTCGAAAACCTCCTTGCCCGAGGTTACGGAGAAGACCTTCCTTCCATGAGAGGTTTTGGCTACAGGGAACTTGCGGCTTTCCACGGTGGCCGAATGTCTTTGAAGGAAGCTCTCGAAGGGGATATTCGTTCCACAAAGGCTTTCGCGAGGAGACAGATGACATGGTTTCGCCGGTTTTCCCCCAGCCTGTGGTATTATGTCCCAGGTTCAGGAATTACAGAACAAGTGAGGAAAGTGATAGGTCTTTGGAGAACAAGACATTCGTAATTCCCCGAAATACGGAACTGGTGTTTGCCGAGCCCAGAGGTTTCTGTTTTGGCGTAAGAAGAGCCATATCCACCCTTGAGGAAGCGCTGGCCAAGTTCGGCAGGGTTTATGCTCTGGGCAGTCCCATACATAACTCCCGCGAAATTGAGAGACTGAGGTCAATGGGCCTCGAGATAGTGGAGGATCCATCCGAAATCCCCCAGGGCGGGGTGGTCTTTATTCGTGCACACGGAGTTTCCGACAGGGTTGTGGAACATCTTACCCAAAAGGAAGCTAACATCATAGACGGGACCTGTCCCTTTGTCAGAAAGGCCCAGGAAAGGGCAACTTTTCTTGCCGAAGAGGGTTACCATGTGATAATACTCGGAGACAAGGAACATCCGGAAGTCAGAGCCATCAGGGAGTTTGCCCGAGGGCCCGTTACGGTGGTGGATCCTTTTGACATATTACCGGCGGGCAATACCGGGGCGTCGAGGATAGGCATAGTTTCGCAGACGACGCAGAGAAGGGAGTCTCTCTCTTCTCTTGTTTCTTTTGTCTGTGCAAGGACCCCTGAGGTGAGGGTATTCAATACCATCTGTGGTGCCACAGCCTCAAGACAGGATGCGGTCGCGACCCTGGCGGACAAGGTTGATGGTATTATCGTAACAGGTGGCAAAAACAGTGCAAATACGGCTAAACTTGTCGAGATATGTGAAAACGCCGGAACCCCTGTTCTCTGGATAGAAGATGAGGGGGAGATGGAAAGCGGGTGGTTCAGGGATAAAAGAACGATAGGGATCGCCGCCGGGGCAAGCACTCCCGACTGGCTGATCCACAGACTCGAAACGAAACTAGCGTCTGCAAAGAGCGCCAGGGAGGATGAATGGGAAGATGACTGAGGAGAAAAGAAACCAGCTGGAAGAAGAACATGTTTCTTCCGGAACTATTGAACCAACAGAAATAACAGAATCAACAGAGTCAAATGAGGTTAATGATCCGGCTGAAACAATGGAAAGCTTTCTGGAGCAATACGAGGTGGGTCAGATCCATCGCGGCAAGACCGTTGAAGGTACGGTAGTTGAGGCAGCCGAAGAAGGCTGGCTTATTGACGTGGGCTTCAAATGCGAAGGATTTCTGCCAAAGCATGAATGGTCTCATCGGGTCCTTGTCGAATCAAAAGAGACTCCGTCTGTTGGAGATACTGTAAGGGTTCAGGTCGTCTCCATCAAGCAGGGCGAAGAATCCCAGTTGCTGGTCAGCAGGTGGAGAACCGAATTCGACGAACGGTGGGAAGCGATGGAAGAAAGTCTCTCAAAGGACGAATTCATCGAAGTCCGGGGCCTGAGAAAGGTCAAGGGAGGGCTGATCGTTGACTGCTGCGGCATAGAGGGATTTATTCCGGTATCGCATCTTGCCGAAGAGGGGCGGGGAGTCAACCCTTCCCGTCTTGTTGAGGATTCCTTTTCTGCCAAAGTAATCGAAAGGGACAGAAAGAAGAGAAGAGTTGTCCTTTCACGAAGGGCCATCCTCGAGAGCGAAATGAACGAACAGAGGGAATCTTTCTACAAGCAGGCCGAAATAGGGCAAATAGTAGAAGGGACGGTCTCTTCGATAACCTCCTTTGGGGCATTTGTTAACATAGGACCTGTGGATGGACTGGTACACAACACAGAACTTTCATGGGGAAGGAACAGCAAACCCAGAGAAATAGTAAACAAGGGCGACCGGGTAAATGTAAAGATCATTGGAATAGAACCGGAGAACAACCGGATCTCCCTGAGCATAAAGCAGACCCAACCCGATCCCTGGGAAGAGGCATCTTCGAGGTTCAAAGAGGGTGACAGGGTAACCGGAAGGGTTACTAACCTCACGGAATTTGGCGCTTTTGTCGAGATCGAGCCGGGTATAGAGGGCCTTGTACATATCGGCGATATCAGTTGGCAGAGGATCCGCCATCCAAAGGAAGCCCTCCGCAGGAACCAGCAGATTGAGGTTTGCATTCTTGGCATAGATGAGGCCGGAAAAAGAATAAGCCTTGGTTTCAAACAGCTGAACGATCCCTGGAGAGATATAGATGAAAAATTCCAGGTAAACGGTGATTACACCGTCAAGGTCGTGAGGCTTACTGATTTTGGAGCCTTTGTCGAGCTTGAGGAGGGCATCGAGGGCCTTATCCATGTATCCCAGCTTAGTCGCAAGAGGGTCGAGAAACCGGGGGACATTCTCGGAGAAGGGCAGGAAGTGTTGGCCCGCATCATCGAGATCAAACCCGATGAGCGAAGGATCAGGCTCAGCATGAGCGCTCTGGAAGAACCGGAGCCAAAACGGGAGCGGGAAGTTCGTGAACCCGACAAACGCAGAAAAAAGAGTAACGTTAAAAGCGACAGCAGCCAGTTCATGGATGGAGAGACCAACGTTACAATTGGTGATCTCTGGCAAGAGGCGCTGAAGGACTAAAGATCAGGTTGGGGCGCGTGATGCGCCCCAACCGCAGCATTTTACTGGTTGAAAGGAAGCGTTTCCAGATGTCTGTCCACCGAATTCGGGAATATCCCGACCCGGTTTTGATGAGCACCGCCGAAAGGGTTGGAGAATTCAACGAGGAACTGCTGTCTCTTGTTGATGATATGTGGGAGACCATGGCTGAATATGACGGAGTAGGCCTGGCAGCTCCGCAGATAGGTTTTGGCATCCAGGTCGCGGTGGTTGGCTGGAAAGACAGAAAGATAATTCTCGTCAACCCTGAGGTTCTGGAAGTGGAAGGGGAGACCGTGCAGGAAGAGGGTTGTCTCAGCGCTCCCGGAGTATTTGAAAAAGTAGTCCGTCCGGATCGTATAGTTGTTCAGGCACAGGACGAGAAAGGAAAGCCTCAAAGGATAGAGGAGACCGGCTTTCTTGCAAGAGCCATAATGCATGAGATAGACCATCTTCATGGGCAACTGTTTTTTGACAGACTGTCACCACTTAAAAGAAAATTTCTTAAAAGGAAACTTCAGAAAAGGGGATAAGGATGGATCTCGGGTATCCTGTATGGTTTGCCGGATCTGGTTCCTTTGGAGCGAACTGCCTGGCTAATGTTTCTGAAGAAGTATGCATTTCAAGAGTTATTACCGCACCCCCAAAACCGGCAGGGAGGAAACTGGAAAAAAGGATAACACCTGTCGAATCCCGGGCTTGCACCCTTGGATTACCAATTACCCGGACGGAAAACATCAATACTGATGTAATAATCAGGGACCTTTTTGAAAAGGAACGGCCATGCTGCGTTGTGGTTGTTGATTTTGTACAGAAAATCGGGGAACCATTTCTTTCCACTGGGCCTCCGGGGTGTTTGAATATTCATCCTTCACTCCTCCCCGCCTACAGGGGCTCGGCTCCGGTACAGAGGGCCCTGATGAATGGGGAAGTGATTACCGGTGTCACGGTGTTCAGGCTCGTAGAGGAAATGGATGCGGGACCTGTAATGGGGTCGGTAGAAGTGGAAATCGGGCCCGATGATACTTCGGGGGATCTTTTTGAGGTTCTTTCGTTGAAGGGTAGCCGATTGCTTGTAGATGGCCTAAAATTGTACAGCAAGGGAAGGATTCCCTTTAAAGAGCAAAGGCATGAGAAAGCGACTTTTGCCCCCAGGATACAAAAGAGCGAAACCAAGCTGAGTTGGGAAAAACCTTCCATCTACCTTCATAACCTGGTAAGGGCTATGAATCCCTCGCCCGGTACCTATGTTTTAATCAACGGGAAAAGACTCAAGATCTGGAAGACACGTCCCCACCAGGAGTCGGGAGAACCGGGTGAGATACTTGATTCTGTTCCCGGGAACCCGGTTGTAGCGTGTCGTGAGGGATCAATTGAGCTGATAGAGGTTCAGCAAGAAGGCAAGAACAGGGCAGATGGAGCGTCCTGGATAAGGGGTACTTCATTCAGAAAGGGTGATATCCTTTGATTCCCGGAACAAGGAAACCCATGCCTGCAGGGCCGATCTGCGGGCGACAATGGCCCAGAGCCATAGCGGTTACAGGGGCGCTCGGTTCCGGCAAGACAGAATGCGTTCTCAATATGGCCCTCTCTTTTCATGAATGCGGTGAAAAAATAACCATTGCCGATGTTGATATTATCAACCCGTATTTTTGTGTTAGACAGATCGCAGAAAACCTGAGAAGGATGGGTTTTACTATTCTCACTCCCAAAGAAAGCGCGAGATGGTCTGACATGCCCGTTATCTCACCTGAAGTGGGTTGGGCTCTCAAGACCGAGGGAAAGAGACTGATCCTCGATGTCGGGGGTGATGCTGTCGGGGTCAGGGCCCTGAAGCAGTACAGCGAACCTCTGGAGGAGGCGGGGTATCTTCTGATCCTGGTTGTTAATCCTTTCAGACCACAGACGGGGGATGTGTCCGGCATAAGGAATATGATCCTTAACATGGAAAAGCTGTCGGGTCTGAAAATAGGTGCCCTTGCGGCCAACCCTCACCTTATGGATCAGACCACATCAGCCGATCTGCTCTGGGGTTACCGGCAGGTATGTGACGCAGGCAAAGATATTGGACTTGAAGTCCTTTTCGGAACAGTTCCGCCTCATCTGGAAAGCGAATCCGATTATATTGGGAAAGAGTCTCCGGTTGATCTTCTTTTCATGACAAGGCACATGATGCTTCCGTGGGAAGAGGGATACATGTGGACCCAGGCCGGGGACAGGTCATAGAAGGTTGTCTCTCCGGTGTTGCCGGAAGGTGGTAACCATTTTCAAAACGAAAGAAGGTGTGCGGTTAAATGGCAAAGGGACGCATCAACGTTCTTGCTGAATTCTGCAAAAGCTGCGGCCTCTGTGTACAGGCTTGTCCTGTCAAGGTTTTGAGGATATCCGAGACCATCAACAGCAAGGGATACCGGCCTGCGGAACAGTTCAAGGAAGGGTGCATAGCCTGCGGGATGTGCGCTACCACATGTCCGGACGCAGCCATCGAAGTATTCCGGATCGAAGAATAGAAAAAGGCTGGGAGGTGTTATCTATGGCAAGGGTTCTTATGAAAGGCACCGAGGCAATTGCTGAGGCGGCGATCCAGGCCGGATGTAAATATTTTTTCGGCTATCCGATCACGCCCCAGAACGAAATACCAGAATACATGTCGGGGAAACTTCCCAAGATAGGCGGAGCCTATGTGCAGGCCGAAAGTGAAGTAGCCGCGATCAATATGGTCATGGGTGGCGGCTCGACGGGTACCAGGATAATGACAACGTCGTCAAGCCCTGGCGTATCTCTTATGTCCGAGGGTATCAGTTACATAGCAGGGTGCGAAATACCTGCTGTCATCGTCAACGTAATGCGCGGCGGACCTGGGCTGGGTGGAATACTTCCATCCCAGGCAGATTATTTCCAGTCCACCAAGGGCGGTGGAAACGGAGACTACAGGCTCCTTGTAATGGCTCCCAGCACACTCCAGGAAGCCGTTGAGGTGACCCAGGAAGCTTTTGACCTGGCCCAGAAATACAGAAACCCCGTAATGATACTTGCCGACGGGTTCATGGGTCAGATGATGGAAGCGGTGGAGATCAAGGAACATGTCTCGAAGGATCTTCCTCCCAGGGAACCATGGGCTCTTGGGTGCATGGGTGAGAGGGGAAGCAAAAGGAATATCCTCAAAAGCCTTTTCCTCAACCCGGAACACCTCGAGGAGCATAATATAAAACTGCAGGAAAAATACAAACTGATGGAAAAAGAAGTCAGGTTTGAGCAGTATCAGTGCGAAGACGCCGATATCATTCTAGCTGCTTTCGGCACAACGGCGCGAATTGCCCGGTCCGCCATCAACAACCTGCGGAAAGAAGGAGTCAAGGTCGGCATGCTTCGACCGATAACACTTTTCCCGTTCCCGAAGGACATAATGGCAAAACTCGCCGAAAAGGCGAAGCATGTCCTTGTTGTGGAGATGAATATGGGGCAGATGGTCGAGGATGTTCAGGCAGCGATTTGCGGAAAGGCCCCTGTCGCCTTTTTCGGGCACGCCGGCGGTATCGCTCCTTCCGTCAGGGAGATCGAAGACCAGATAAGGGCCATAATCTAGGCCGGGGAGGTGTCGAACAGATGAAGGAAACCAAGATCTATGAAAGGCCAAAATCCTGGGTAAAGGAAGTGCACACCCATTACTGCCCGGGATGCGGCCATGGTATTGCCCACAGGCTGCTATGCGAGGTTATCGACGAACTGGGGATCCAAAATGACACGATAGGGACGGCTCCTGTAGGTTGTGCGGCCCTCATGTACGACTATATAGATGTCGATTTCTGTGAGGCCGCGCACGGCAGGGCGCCTGCACTGGCCACCGGGATCAAGAGAACAAGGCCAGACAAGATCGTATTTACCTATCAGGGCGACGGAGACCTTGCTTCCATTGGCACAGCCGAGATCATCCATGTCGCAAACCGGGGTGAGAAACTGACCACGATCTTCATCAATAACGCGATCTATGGCATGACTGGCGGACAGATGGCTCCGACCACCCTTCTTGGCCAGAAGGCTACAACATGTCCCTTCGGAAGGGACCCTCTGCTTGCCGGGTATCCCATGAGGATGTGCGAAATGCTGGCCACTCTTGAAACACCTGGCTATATAACCAGGGTTTCGGTGGCAAAACCCAAATATATTATCGAGGCGAAGAAGGCCATCAAAAAGGCTTTCCAGAACCAGATCGACGGAAAAGGATACTCCTTTGTCGAGATCCTTTCCAACTGTCCGACCAATTGGGGTATGGCACCGGTGCCGGCTTTCGAGTGGACCGAAAGCACTATGATCCCCCATTACCCCCTTGGCGTGTTCAAGGAATTCAATTAAGGAGGCCTGCAGATTATGTCCGGTTTCTTCAGAGGAATGATAGCGGCAGGTTTCGGAGGCCAGGGGATCATGGTACTCGGTCAGCTTGTGGCCTATACCGCAATAAACGAAGGCAGATATGTTACCTGGATACCTTCCTATGGCCCGGAAATGCGCGGCGGAACGGCAAACTGCGGAGTTGCCATCAGCGACGAGGAGATTGCGTCTCCTGTGGTTGCAGAGTCGGATGTTACCGTAATAATGAACAACCCCTCTCTCGAAAAATTCGAAAAAACCGTCAGGCCGGGAGGCGTCCTTGCCTATAATTCTGATCTTGTCAAATACGACAGTCCCAGGAAAGATGTAATATTGCTTCCTATCCCTGCGCACAGTGTCGCTTCGGCTCTTGGAAGCGACAGGATATCCAATATTGTGGTCCTTGGTGCTATCGTCAGGGCGACGGACCTGATCTCCCGTGAAGTTTGTATCGAGACCATCAAGGATAAACTCGGCTCCCGGAAACCGCAGTTCCTTCCCATGAACCTCGAGGCCTTTGAAAAGGGTCAGGAGATAGCCGAAAAACTCCTGAAGAAGTAGGCCTGTAATGGGCTCCGGGGAGGAAAAGATCTCGGGTACCCTGGTTTATCGGGGGAGAATAATCAACCTTCGGGTAGACAACGTCAGGTTACAGGATGGCAACAAGGCCTCCCGTGAGGTTGTTGAACATGCTCCGGCAGTAGGGATCATTGCCGAGGCTGATGATGGCGACCTTTTTCTGGTGAGACAGTTCCGGTATCCCGCGGGGGAGTTTTTGCTAGAAATTCCGGCCGGCATCGTCGAGCCTGGAGAAAAGCCTGCGGATACGGCGAGAAGGGAACTTCAGGAGGAGACCGGTTTCGACGCAAGGGATATTGTCGAGATCTCCCGGTTCTACACATCTCCAGGGTTCAGTAATGAGATGATAATACTTTATCACGCCTCGGGGCTTTTGCCGTCTAAAATGGAATGCGATCCAGATGAGTTTCTTGATCTTGTGAGGATGTCAGAGACGGAACTTCTCGAGGCGGCCGATACAGGAAAGATCAGGGATTCAAAGACACTTTCGGCCGTCTACTGGTACCTCGCGAAAAGATCGGCCATCTCTCGGAAAAGGGACGGGTAAAACTCGCCCCTTTTTCACGGGAGCGGAATATATGGAAAAAAACGATAAGGATCTGGCTCTTTTTTTCAGCTATCTGCGATACGAGAGAGGCTGTTCCGAGAACACCATCCAGGCCTACGGCTCTGACCTTAGGGCATGGAGGAAATTCTGTGGTGAGACCGGGACAGCCTTTTGTCCACCAGAGCGGGATGGTCTTTCCTCTTTCTTTTCTACAATGACGTTGTCCGGAAAAAGCAAGTCTTCGATCCAGAGGGCTGCTGCAACTCTGAGGACCTGGCTGAGGTTTCTTGAGACCGAAGGGGAAACAGAAAGTGACGGCTCTCTTCCCCGGTTGCCCACCCGCGAAAAAAAACTGCCCCGTATCCTTACGGAAGGGGAGGTTAACAGGCTGATGACAGCCTGCGAAGGTGATGATCCTCTCTCACTCAGGGACAGGGCCATTGTGGAGCTAGGTTACGGATGCGGATTGAGGGCTGGCGAGATATCCGGGCTGGTTCTTCGTAATGTGGGGTTTGATTCAGGTTTTCTCAAGCCCGGCGGAAAAGGTAATAAGGAGAGGATCGTTCCTCTTGTGGGCAAAGTAAGAGCAAGTCTGGAAATGTATATATCCCGTAGCAGGGAAACCCTGGGGGCACCCGCCACCGACAGGGTCTTTGTTTCGGTCAACGGTAACCCCCTGAGGCGAGAGGATGTCTGGAGGATCATAAGGAAAAGGGGCAAAGAGGCCGGAATTGCCGAATCCCGGCTGTATCCCCATATATTGAGACATTCCTTTGCGACCCATCTTCTCAGGAGGGGGATGGATCTTCGTACCTTGCAGGAACTTCTTGGACATTCCTCCATAATGACCACGGAAAAATACACTCATTTCGATACTGAACTCAGGGACGTTTATGATAAAAGCCACCCCAGGGCATGATGAGCCTGTACCTGGCGTGGATGACAGGGGAGGGTTTCAGGATGACCGATTACAGGGAAAAGGTTCGGGAAGCCAGGGAATATGTCGAGAAAAGGTTTAAACACAGTCCTTTGGCCGTTTTTGTTCTGGGGTCTGGCCTTGGGGCCTTCGCGGATTCGATACAGGAAAAGATCGAGATTCCCTACGAGGATATTCCTGGATGGCCGGAATCAACGGCTCCAGGACATTCCGGGAAACTTGTATGTGGATTTATCGGTCAAACCCCGATAGTGGCCATGCAGGGAAGACACCACTTCTACGAGGGATATTCAATGTCGGAGGTCGTGTTTCCCGTGAGGGTCTTCGGAGAGATGAAAGTACCCAACTACTTTGGCACCAATGCTACGGGGGGAATAAGTCATTCTCTTTCCCCTGGAGACCTTGTTCTTGTTTACGATCATATCAATTTTCAGGGACACAACCCCCTTCGGGGACCCAACGAGGATTTATGGGGACCGAGGTTTCCTGACATGACCTATGCATATGACAGGGGACTTCTGGAACTGGTAGAGGCTGCTGCCTCCTCTCTGAACCTGCAGATCAGGAGAGGGATATACGCTGCCTTCCCGGGCCCATCCTTTGAGACTCCGGCTGAGATAAGAATGATGAGGATACTTGGGGCAGACGTCGTAGGGATGTCAACTGTGCCGGAAGTAATTACCGCGAGGCATATGGGTATGAGATCCTGCGTGATCTCCTGCGTTGCGAATTATGCCGCTGGAATGTCTGAAAAGGTACTTACACACGAAGAAGTCCTGGAAGAGATGGACAAGGCATCGGGAAGGCTGACAAGCCTCCTTCAGGCCGTTGTTCTGAAACTTGGAGGTGAGATCAGGTGAATCCTGTCTCCTTCATTGAAACCAAAAGGGACGGTCTCGAAAACTCCCCTGGTGATATCAGGGAATTCGTCCGGTTGGCCTTAAGTGGAGGAATGAAAGATTACCAGATCTCTTCCTGGCTGATGGCTGTATTTTTCAGGGGTATGACTCCTTCCGAGAACAGGACCTTCACAGAGGCCCTGGCTGGGTCGGGGAAAACAGTCCGGTTCCCCGATGGTCTTTTTGCTGTTGACAAGCACAGTACAGGGGGGGTAGGTGACAAAACAACCCTCGTGGTAGTGCCCCTTGTGGCTGCCTGTGGTGTTCCCGTTGCCAAGCTCAGCGGCAGGGGTCTTGGTTTTACAGGAGGGACCGTTGACAAGCTTGATTCGATCCCCGGTTTCCGTTCGAGCCTTGACATGAAGAATTTCATTGATCAGGTTGAAAAGACCGGATGTGCCGTCAGCGGCCACTCAAAAGACCTGGCACCGGCAGAGGGAGTCTTTTACAAGCTGAGAGATGTGACCGGGACGGTGCCATGTATCCCTTTGATCACGAGCAGCATAGTAAGCAAAAAAGTGGCCGGGGGATCAAGTGCTTTCGTTTTCGATGTCAAGTGCGGAAATGGAGCGTTCATGAAGGACCTTGATTCCGCGAAACAACTGGCAAGACAGTTGGTGGATCTTTCGATGGACCTTGAAAGACCGGCCATCGCAATGATAACCGACATGTCGAGACCTTTGGGAAGATGGACGGGAAACGCCGCCGAAGTGATGGAGGCGATAGATGTTCTGCGAGGCGAAGGCCCTGAAGATACGCTGGAGCTTTCTCTTCGGCTGGCGGGGGCCATGATCCACCTGGGGGGGGAGGTTTCATCCATTGAGGAGGGTGTCAAAATCGCGGAAAAATCGATTTTCTCAGGCAAGGGTCTTGAAAAATTCCTTGAAATGGTAAAAGTCCAGGGTGGGGATCCCGGGGATTTTCTCGATGCTGGAAAACGCAGAAACCACCTTGCTCCTTCTGTTTTCGAGATCGAAGCCCTTGAAGCGGGCTGGGTAACGGAGTGCGACGCGCTGTTGATTGGAGAGGCGGTTCGCTCTATTGGGGGAGGGCGTCTGACCAGGGAGCAGGAAATTGATCCCTCTGTAAGCTGCGAGATAGTGACAGTCAGGGGTGAAAAAGTAAGCAAAGGTCAACCCCTGGCGAGACTCTATTACCGAAATGACGGCCCGGAGATTGAGAACGCTGTCGAAATGGTGCGCCGTGCCTTCCGGACAGGAGAGAGACCCGGAACGGAAAAACTGTTTCTAGGCTTCGAAGGACCTGCAACGTAATAGGTAGGTCGTAATGTCTGGTGTAAGGAACCTGTGGGAAGAACCTTCGGGGGGTCTTGTCGAGAGGTCCGGCAAGGGGGACGAAGAGGCCCTTTCGGAGATGATGCTTCGCTTTACCCCGCTGATCCGGTATATTGCCCGGGAATTCAAGGGAAGTTTTCTTGCAGAGGAAGATGATCTCCTTCAGGAAGGTTACATCTCACTTATCAGGGCCGTTCGGGGTTATGAGGCAAACCGGGGCAAATTTTCATCCTACCTCTTTTCATGCGTAAGGAACGGGATGATCTCATACCTCAGGAAGAACAAGAACAAAAACAGGGAATCTCCACTTGACCCGGAGACGGAAGCGAGCGGAAAGGGCAGTCTCTGTTGGCCGGTAGAAGAACTGCTTCCGCCGGATTTTACCTCCCTTCTGACAATTACCGAAATGACCGTTCTCGATGCCTTTCTTGAAACCGGGTCAGTATCTTCTTCGGCGGTGGTCCTTGGTTGGCAAAGGAAAAAAGTCGATAATGCCATGCAGAGGATCAGGAAGAAACTGAGGGGATGGAGAGATGCAAGGGCTGAGGCGTGAGACGTGAAACGAAAAAGCAAAAGAAAAGGGCGTGAACGGTAAACGGTAAACGGTAAA
>DAOTIQ010000029.1:0-22082 GCA_035448245.1 Thermovirgaceae bacterium
CTTATGTTCTGATCTTCTGCATCATCCTGATAGCGGCTGTAGCTACCTATATCATTCCAGCCGGAGTTTACGACAGGGTGACAGATCCGAATACGGGCAGAACGGTAGTGGACGCTGCTTCGTTCAAGAATGTGCCGCAGAACCCCATCAAGCCCTTTGCCGTCATGCAGGCAATACCTAAGGGGATGAACGAGGCGGGGTGGATCATATTCCTGATCTTCATTATCGGTGGTTCCTTCGGCATGATCAACGGGACGGGAGCTATCGAGACAGGGATAGCGGCTATGGTTAGGAAGCTCTCGGGTAAAGAGAAGATACTGATACCAGTTACGATGCTGATCTTCTCCCTTGGGGGGGCAACCTTCGGGATGGCGGAATCGACGTTGATATTCATTCCCATGGGGGTCGTTCTTGCAAGGGGGCTTGGTTTCGATGCGCTGGTAGGTATGTCAATGGTAACGATCGGTGCCCTGGCAGGATTTGCGGGTGGCGCCCTCAACCCGTTCACTGTCGGGGTTGCACAAGGTATTGCGGGTTTGCCCCTTTTCTCCGGAATGGGATTAAGGTGGATCACGCAACTGTTGTTCTGGGCTGTAGGATCTTTTTATATTTTGCGTTACGCCATGAAGATCAAGTCCGACCCTGCCCAGAGCATAGTCTATGAACTGGAGCAGACCGTTAAGGAGGAGGAGAGCGAGCAGCAGCATTTCACTGAATTGACCACCAGGCAGAAACTGGTGCTGTTGATAGTTGTAGTGGGTTTCGGGTTCATAATCTACGGTGTTACCCATGGATGGAGCACCAGCTCTGATCTGACGGCCACATTCCTTACGATGGGCATTCTCTCCGGCCTGGTCGGCGGAAATTCCCCGGGGAGGGTTGCCACCGATTTTATCGAGGGTGCCAGGTCCCTGACTTTCGGTGCCCTTGTCGTTGGGCTTACGAGGGGTATTGTTGTGGTAATGGAGAGCGGCCAGATAATAGACACCATAATCCATGCGGGCGCACAGATCGTTACCTTCCTGCCCCGGTCCATAGCGGCCGTAGCCATGCTTGCAGTTCAGTCCTGCATCAACTTTTTTATCAACTCCGGAAGCGGTCAGGCGGCTGCGACCATGCCAATAATGGCCCCGCTTGCAGATGTGGTTGGACTGACAAGGCAGACCGCCGTACTGGCTTTCCACATGGGTGACGGTCTCTCCAATTCTCTTTTCCCGACCTCGGGAGTCCTGATGGCGGGACTTAGTATCGCGAAGATACCTTACGAGAAATGGGTCAAGTACATCCTGCCCCTGATGGTGGCGCTTCACCTGGTGGCAGCGGCCATGATGGTCGTGGCTGCAGTGACTCATTACGGACCATTCTAGTCATTTTCAAATTATGCTTTGGACAGGTGATCACGAAGAGTAACTTCTTCGTGGTTACCTGTCCCTTTTCCCAGAGGGACTGGTCAGGAAACTTTTTCAGTTTTTCACCTCAAGTTTTCACACCAAATTGCTGGTCCCAATCGTGGAAGGAGGACCCTCGAAATGAAAATTGCAGTGTTAGGTTCAGGCAACGGCGGAACAGCGGTCGCTTTTGATTTTGCTAGTAACGGACACGATGTTTACCTTTATGATCTCCCGCAATTCAATGAAAATATCTCTGCGATCAGAGAGGCCGGCGGAATATTATCCGAGGGCCGCATGCAGGGTTTTGCAAAAGTACATTATTCTGGTCATGATCTTGAAAAAGTTCTCACAGGTGCCGATATCACTTTTGTTGTAGGGCCATCCTACGCAATCGCACCCTTTGCGAGGGCCTGCGCACCTTTTCTGAAAGAGGGACAGTCGGTGGTCATCTGCCCGGGGTCCTGCGGCGGATCTATAGTATTCCTGAGGAACCTTGGTGAGGACCTCAGCTCAGAAAAATTCAGGCTGGCAGAGACCCACACACTGCCTTATGCTGTACGGATCGTAGGGCCGGCCAGGATCCAGGTCTACAACAAGCTCCGTGGAGGTCTTTTTCTGGGGGGACTTCCCAGGTCAGTGGGGAGCGAGATACTTGAAAAGATCAATCCCGTCTACCCGGGAATGACCCTTGCCAGCAATATTTTTCAGACCTTCCTCCAGAACAGCAACCCCATCCTCCACCCACCGGTAGTGCTGATGAACGCAGCCCTTATCGAAAGGACCGGGGGGAATTTCATGTTCTACGAGGAGGGGGTCACTCCTGCCGTTGGAAAGATCATTGAGGCTCTGGACCAGGAGCGTATCAGTATAGGAAAGGCCCTGGGAGTGGACATCATCCCCAACACCAGGATAGGCTTTCTGCAGGGATACCAGGAGGAACCGGACACCGATTATTTCACGCTGTACAGCAAGGGTAGCGGGTTCAGGGGTATCGGAGCACCGTCCAGCCTGGACCACCGGTATCTGACGGAGGATGTGGCAAGGGGTCTTGTGCTGTTTCACGGTGTTGCCAGGAAAGCTGGAGTAGGAACGCCGGTTATGGACTCTGTTATCACCCTGGTCTCCAGGATCCTGCAGGAAAATCTGTTCGATCATGTTGACAGAAGGCTTGAGGAGATAGGCCTCTCGGAACGGAGCATCGAAGAATTCCTGAAACTGATCAACCGGTAAAGAGATACTGGGTCAATTATGCATTTACAGGAGGCATTGAGATGGATGCCATAGGTTCCGCCAAGGCGATCCACAAGAAAGTCGTCGAGTGGAGAAGGGAACTGCACAGAATACCAGAGACGGACTTCGACCTGGTAAAGACCTCACAGTTCGTCAAGGACAGGCTGGATGAGTTCGGGGTCGAACACAGGGTTATGGGGAGGACGGGAGTGGTCGGTCTTGTCAGGGGGATCAAGGACAGTCCCACAATAGCCCTGAGAGCAGATATGGATGCGTTGCCCATAAATGAAGAGACGGGTCTTCCCTTCGCATCCAAGAACGGGAAGATGCATGCCTGCGGCCATGATGCACATACAGCCATGCTCCTAGGGGTAGCAAGGATCCTCTCAGAGAACAGGGAGAGCCTGAAGGGCAACGTCAAGCTTGTCTTTCAGCCCGCCGAAGAGACGACGGGCGGGGCAAAACCCATGATAGAAGAGGGGTGTCTTGAAAACCCGAAAGTTGACGCGATCTTCGGGCTGCATATCGGTCATCTCTTCAGGGAGGTCGGCAACGGACAGATCGGCGTCCGTTTCGGTGAGATGATGGCTGCCGTCGACTCCTTCATCGTGAAGGTAAGGGGCCGCGGAGGCCATGGAGCAAGACCCCACCAGTGCGTCGACCCTGTTACGACCGCTGCGGAGATGATAATGGGTCTTCAGAAGATAGTCAGCAGGGAGATCGATCCTACCCACGGCGCGGTGGTCACCGTAGGGATGATCAAGGGGGGGACAACGACCAACGTGATCCCCGAAGAGGTGGAGTTCAGGGGAACAATACGTACCCTTAACCCCGATGACAGACAATTCATCGAGAAAAGATTCGCCGAGATGTGCAGCTCCATTGCGGAGGCCAACCGGGCGAAGGCAGAGATAAACTACGCGAATTACTACCCGGCGGTTATAAACGATGAAGAGATGACAAGGGTGCTGGCTGGCGCAGCGGCCAAGATAGTAGGAGAAGAGAACGTGGTGGAGATCAGGTCGCCGAGCATGGGGGCGGAGGACATGGCCTATTACCTGCAAAGAACAAGAGGATCCTTCTGCAGCCTGGGATCAGGGAAGAAGGACGGTAATAACGAGTATCCACATCACCACCCCAAGTTCGATATTGATGAGGATGTCCTTTGGATAGGCCCTGCCCTGTTCGTTCAAACGGTCCTTGATCTTTCCGATGGAATGATATAACAAAAATTTGAATACTTGTCAGATTTTCCGAGAATATTTTCGGTTCCAGTTTGTATTTATCTGGATCCTTGAAATTTTTTAGATCCGGGGAGGTACTCGCCGGGTTGAACGCAGGGGGAGGATATATCATAATGCCCTAAGTAGAAGCCTGCCTGAAGATCTTTGATCTTACTGGTGGGACACGGTGTCCCAAACTGACTCCTTAGGGGGAACTGAAGATAATGGCAATAACGAAAGAAGACCTGATCAAGAAGGCCCGGAAACCGGCGGAGGACGCCATGAAGTTACACCCCTTCTACAGGGGAAAGATGCAGACGGCGCCGAAGTGCTGCATAAGGGACATCAATGATTTTGCGATATGGTACACGCCCGGTGTAGCGGCACCCTGCAAGGCCATAAAGGAGGACATCGATCTCTCCTATGAGTACACCAACCGCGGCAACCTTGTAGCCGTGGTGAGCGATGGCACCAGGGTCCTGGGTCTGGGTGATATAGGTCCCGAGGCGGGAATGCCTGTCATGGAGGGGAAGGCCCTGCTGTTCAAGTACCTCGGCGGCGTTGACGCCGTGGCGATATGTCTGGATACCAAGGACCCTGACAAGCTCATCGAGACGGTGAGGCTCATCGCGCCATCTTTCGGCGGGATCAACCTCGAGGACATCGCACAGCCTAAGTGCTTCCACGTACTTGACGAACTGAGGAAGGACTGCAAGATCCCCGTGTGGCACGACGACCAGCAGGGAACTGCGGCAGTTAACCTGGCAGGACTCTACAGCGGACTCAAGATCACGGGGAAGAAGATAGACGAAGCGAAGGTACGTTTCTTCGGGGCCGGTGCTGCCAGCATAGCCACGGCCAGGATCCTCATAAGCGCCGGGGTCAGGCCGGAGAACGTTATCATGGCCGACAGCAAGGGGACGCTCCACAAGGGCCGGACCGAGCTGAAGGACGTCCCCTACGACGTGAAGTGGCACTTTGCCCAGACCACCAACCCCGAGGGTATCGAAGGCGGCCCGGAGGTCCTCTTCAGGGATGCTGATGTGGTCTACTGCTACACCAAACCGGGTCCCGACGTGGTCAAGAAGGAGTGGGTCGCGACCATGGCAAAGGATGCCATGCTCTTTGCCTGCGCCAACCCCATCCCGGAGATATGGCCCTGGGATGCGAAAGAAGCGGGAGCGAGGATAGTTGCCACGGGAAGGTCTGACTTCCCGAACCAGATAAACAATTCCCTCGGCTTCCCGGGGATCTTCCGGGGCACCCTCGACGTGCAGGCCTCGACCATTACGGACGAGATGTGCATAGCCGCAGCGAAGACCCTTTCAAAGTGTGCGGAGAAGAATGGCCTCTCCGAAGACTACCTTATCCCGACCATGGATCAGGCCTGGGTCTACCCCGAGGTGGCGACCGCCGTCGGCATGAAGGCCATCGAGCAGGGGATCGCCAGAAAGGTCCTCTCCGGAGAGGAACTCCTCAAGACAGCCACCGAAAAGATCCAGTACGCCCAGAAAATGACCGCATGCCTCACCGAGAAAAAGTTCATAGAACTCCCGTAGGACCTGTCCCTGGTCTTACCAGGTCCAAAATCTTCCTGAAGGGGGGCTTCCGGCAAAGGGGGGCCCCCCTTTCACGTGATACCTTCCAAGAGTTATAGTGTACAGGAGAACCGGGGATCCAGGCGCTCTGTTCGGAGGGCTACAAACAGGAGAGGAGAGATCGGGCTGCTGCCTTTATCCTGTGTACTCGACAAACCTTACGAGTTCAATGGCACCTTGGGAAAGTCTTTCAAAATGGTACTGTGAGAAGCAGGAATACAACCGAAGAATTTCTTCATAAAAAAGACCTGTGTTAAGGGGAGTGAGATCCATCAGAAGGAGATCTCTGGTTATTCTTGCCGTTCTGGCGGCGCTGGTCCTTGTCTTTGCCGAAAGAGGGTTTTGGGGACCATCAGCGATCAGGGTTCCGGAACAGGTCTCTGCAGGTGCAGAGCTATTGGAGAGCCTTTATCGGGAAAGGAAGGGTGGAGTCCAGGCAGAGGCTGGAGGGATCGTTACGAGGCTGCTTCCTGACGACGACAGGGGGAGCAGGCACCAGCGCTTCGTGGTGGAACTCCCGACCGGGCAGACCCTGCTGATAGCCCACAACATAGACCTGGCTCCCCGGATCGACGGCCTCAGGACCGGTGACCGGATAGAGTTCAGTGGCGAATACGAGTGGAATCCCGAAGGAGGGGTTATCCACTGGACCCATCGAGACCCCTCGGGAAAGCACAGGCCGGGGTGGCTCGTCCACGAAGGGCAGAAATACTGGTGATCCTTTCTATACTTTTCTCTCTTCCAGGACGGCCCCCAGAAAACCGGCGGCGCTTGAAAGCATGAACCGCATCTCGCGAGACCTTACATCCGCCGGAAGAAGCGAAAAGTCGGCAAGCCATGGATCCCTTTCTACAACGAAGCCGAGCAGTTCCCCCATTTCCACCTGGTTCTCAAATTTATATCCCTTCATGTTGAGGAACTCACTGAAAAGCTTTCTCCATAGACGGATCTGCTCTCCCGCATGGTCCAGCATTTCCCTGACCTGCTCCGTGCAACCGAAGTGAGCGTAGCATAGCAAGGACGCATCAATGCCTTTCAGTTCCTCGATCGATCGCAGCGCAGTTTCGATGTAAAAACGGGGCGGGGATGCCGGCCTGAGCATGTACCTTCTTTCGCCCGCTCCTGGGACCAGGTGGTCAAGGCGTGTAAAGGTGCTCGCCGCTTCACCGGCAAAGAGAACCTGACCTTCCGGGGTCCAGTAGAAAAAGGAGCGGTGGTGAGGAGCGTGACCAGGAGTGTCCACGGCGGTTATGCCAGGGACAGGGACCTCTTCGGGGATAAAGCAGCTCTCGTCTACGGGAGAGGGTTCACCGTAGGCCAGGGCCATCTCCGGTATGACCTGCAGGCTGCTCTCCCAGAGCCTTTCGGGGTTTACCAGGTGACGCTTTCCCTTCGGGTGGACGGCCACCCTCGCCGAAGGGAAGGCCCGGAGCAGTTCGGCAAGCCCTCCGGAGTGGTCCAGGTGGATATGGGTAAGGAGGATATAGTCCAGTTTTTTAACATCAAGTGTGTGGAGCTCTTCGATAAGGATCGAAGCCGTTGATGTGGGGCCCACATCAACAAGGGTATTCCGTTCTCTTCCTTCGTCCCGGACAAGCCAGATCCCGAAGAAGTCGTGGTAGCCATCCAAATCCAGGGGGAGGTCGATAAGGCTCACAGAAACACCCGGTGTTATCTTCAGGTCAAGGATCTTCACTGTCATTCACCTCAATAGTTGATAGCAGTTTCAGGTTCCGACCCAGAGCATGGAACATTATCCCGGAGTGGCGCCAATCTAACAACAGCTCCTGTTCACCGAAGGCTTGACAATCGATGTTAAGTGGGCTACGTTTTGGTATATCGGTTACATTTCAGTTGAATAATGGTTGTATACCAGTAAGGGGATGCGATCCTTGAGAGAGAGAACGAAGACCGATTCGGTTTACGAGGAGATAAAGAAGTTGATCCTCAGGGGGGAGCTATCCAGTGACACACCGATTTCGGAGAACTACCTCGCCCAGAGGTTCGGAATAAGCCGGACGCCTATCCGTGAGGCTCTGAAGCGTCTTGATATGGAGGGTTTCGTCAGGATCATACCCAACCAGGGTGTCTTTGTCCGCGACGTTTCGATCAGCGAGGTCAAGGAAATATATGACCTGCGGATAGCCCTGGAAGAGTTTGTTGTAAAGGAACTTACCCACACCCTGTCTGAAGATGATCTCTTTGTGCTCGAGGGGAACCTTGCCCGGCAGGAAGAAGCCCTCCGTAGACACGATGCCTTTGCTTTCCATGAAGAGGACCGTAAGTTCCACGACTACTTCATGAAGGCCTACGGTAATGACATGATCACTGACTTCATAACGAACCTGCGTGACCGTATCGAGGGGATCAACGTGAACATGCTGAAACAGCCAGGGAACATGGAACTTTTTTGGGGTGAGCACAGAAGGATACTGGAAGCCCTCCGCAGAAGGGACGGAGAGGGGGCAACCAGAGAGATGGATGAGCACCTGAAGGGCGGCAAGGAGAGACTTCTCAGGGGCTGATCCGTAGAGAGGTACGGCAGTGACCGTTTATTATCCTGAGAGGAGGGATAACGACAGGGGCAGAGGAGAGGTTTCCCCAACTGGGAGGTAAAAAAACCTGTGAGGGAGGTGAACTGTCCGGATTTCGCCGGACAGGACATTAAGATGAGGAAATTGCTGACAGGAATACTGGTATTGGCTTTGCTCTTCGGTTTGGCAAGCGTTGATGCAGCTTCAGCCGCACTCAAGGGTGAGTACAAGCTCACTATGAACGTAACCACCGATACTGCCTGGGGCCAGGGCGGGGTCAAGTTCGCCGAACTGGTCAAGGAGTACACCGGAGGCAAGGTGAACGTAAAGGTCTACCCCAGCGCCCAGCTTGTCGGCGGCGACCAGATGCGCCAGGCTGAAATGGTCTCCAGTGGTGCTATAGACTTCATGCTCAACTCCACGATCAACATCGCCCCGATCATCCCGGAATGCAACGCCTTTTCGCTCCCCTTCATGTTCCCCAGTTACGAGTCCGTTGATGCTGTGACCGGCTCGGCAGCGGGCCAGATGGTCTTCGACGCCCTTGAGAAGCACAACATGGTCGGACTGGCATGGGGCGAGAACGGTTTCCGTGAGCTCACCAACAATGTCAAGCCCATAGCTCACCCCGATGACATGAAGGGTCTCAAGATCAGGGTCGTAACACCTATATACATCGATATCATGAGAGCCCTCGGCGCGAACGCCATCGCCATGAACTGGGGCGAGGTATTTACCTCGCTGCAGCAGGGCGTTATCGACGGGCAGGAGAACCCCATTGTCGGGATCATAATCCCGAACAAGATATACGAAGTCCAGAAGCACCTCACCAACTGGCACTATTCCTACGACGCCCTTATCCTGGCCGTTAACAAGAACGTTTGGGAGAGCTTCGATCCAGATATCAAGGAGCAGATCAAGAAGGCCGCCGTCGATGCCATGCACTGGCAGGTGCACGACGTGAGCCGTGTAGGCCTGGGAGATGGCATCGAGTTCCTCAAATCCCAGGGGATGACAGTGACCGATCCTACTCCGGAGCAGCTTGCCGCGTTCCGCGAAATGACCAAGGCGGTCTATGAGAAGTGGTCCGGAAATGTCGGTGCCGATATCGTAAAAGCCTTCGAGGAGGCTGTCTCCAGCTTTAAATAACATACCATGCTCTAGGGGGAGCCGCAGGAGCGGCTCCCCTGTTCCCGTCCCGGGAGAGGCATCTGTCGGGGATCATCCGATAGGAAGGGAACGGTGCTAAGGATGTTCAAGTTACTTGACAGGATCGAAGAGTGGACCTGTGTCACAATGCTTTTCTTCATGGCCATGCTGGCCTTTGTCAATGTGATCGTAAGGTACCTGACTGTTTTCTCTTTCTCCTTCTCGGAGGAGCTGCTTGTGAACCTCTTCGTCTGGATAACGATGCTCGGAGCTTCGATCGCGACCCGGAAGGGGTCACTGATCGGCGTCAGTTATCTCTTTGACCGGATGCCCCCGTCGCTGAAGAAGTTATCGACCGCGGTATTCGTCCTCTGCGGAGTCACCCTTTTCGGCCTTCTCACCATGCATGGGATCGATATGGTCAAGAGCGAGTTCAGGTCCGGAATGACCACGTACTCCATGGCGCTGCCTATGTGGATCTTCGGAATGGCCGTGCCTGTCTGTGCCTTTATCCTGATCCTGAGAACGATCCAGAGGGGCGTACATGAATGGAATGACCTGTCTGGTCCACAGACGGGGTCCTGCCCGGAGGTGGACCAAAGATGAGCATAGATCCGGGTGTTTTTCTGTTAGGCCTTTTCTTTATCTTCCTTGCCTTCAAGGTACCCATAGCCGTCGCTCTCGGCATGGCGGGGATGGCCGTCGTCTACTGGTACAACCTGGGAGCACAGATGTTCGCTCCCGTGTTCTTTGCCAACATCTCCAAATTCTCGCTACTGGCCATTCCATTCTTCATCCTCGCCGGGGTCATCATGGGGAGGGCGAAGATCTCAGACAAGATCATCAGGCTGATCATGTTAATGGTGGGACCCGTGAGCGGAGGAATGGCAATTGTGACGATAATCACGGCCCTCTTCTGGGGAGCCGTTTCAGGTTCGGGGCCGGCTACCGTCGCCGCCCTTGGCACCATTCTGATCCCGGGCATGGTCAAGGCCGGTTACGACAGGGGTTTCGCTGCCGCCCTGACCTCATCGGCAAGCGGATTGGCCATAGTGATCCCTCCGAGCATCGGCTTTATCGTCTACGGTGTTATCACGGGAGCCTCGATCAGCGAACTGTTCCTTGCAGGGATAATTCCCGGGATCCTGGTGGGTCTCTTCCTTATAGTCGCTGCCTTTATCATCTCCGTAGCGCGAGGCTACAAGGGCGACAGGTTCGGAACGGCAAAGGAGGTCCTAACGGCCTTCAAGGATGCCTTCTGGGCTCTGCTCACTCCAGTGATAATCCTGGGGGGGATATATGGGGGGATCTTCACTCCCACGGAAGCCGCTGCTGTTGGAGTGGCCTACGGCCTTTTCGTAGGCTTTGTCGTCTACCGTACGCTCACCCTCAAGGATCTTTACGAACTCCTTGTGGACGCCTGCGCTTCTTCAGCGGTGGTGATGCTGGTAGTCGCCTTCGCCGGGATCTTCGGATGGGCCATGATGGTCCTCGGGGTTGTTGAGAGGGTCTCCGAGGGAGTCATAGCCATGAGTTCCAACCCCTTCGTGGTGATAGCCCTGATCAACGTAATACTGATCATATCGGGGATGCTACTGGACGCCATATCTATCTATTACCTTCTGATGCCGATTTTCATGCCCGTCATCGCCCATTTCGGTTGGGACCCGGTCTGGTTCGGGGTGGTTATGACCATCAACCTTGCCATAGGCCAGGTAACGCCCCCCGTGGCGGTCAACCTGTACGTTGGCTGCAATGTGGCGGGGGTCTCCATGGACGAAATATCCAGGGCGGTGGTTCCCTTCCTTCTGGCTTCTATCGCGGCCCTGGCGGTGATCGTCTACCTGCCGGGCATTACCCTTTGGCTGCCGAACCTGCTGATGCGTTAGTGAATGTCCCGAACAACAAGATCATACACGGCAACAGGACCGGATGATCATTTTCAGGAAGAGGGGTGGGGGATCCTTGAGCGCAAAGAAAGTTAAGGAGAAGAAGGGCCTGAACAAGTACCCCAGGACGCTTCTCGAGCAGTTCTACAGGACCATGCTTACAATAAGGTCTTTCGAAAAAAAGGTGGAGGAAAAGTTCCTGGCCGGCGAGATACCGGGTTTCGTTCATCTTTACATCGGCGAGGAGGCCATCGCAGCAGGGGTGATCTCGAACCTCTCCAGGGAGGATTATATCCAGAGCACTCACCGCGGTCACGGACACACCATAGCCAAAGGTGCCGATCTGAAGAGAATGATGGCCGAGATCTTCGGAAAGAAGGAAGGATACTGCAAGGGGAAGGGAGGCTCCATGCATATTGCCGATCTGAGCATCGGGATGCTGGGAGCCAACGGCGTTGTCGGAGGCGGTTTCAATATCGCCACCGGCGCAGCTCTGGCCACAAAGATGCAGGGCAAGAACAACGTATCGGTGGTCTTTTTCGGTGACGGGGCCTCCAATCGCGGTACCTTCCATGAGGCCGCGAACATGGCCGCAGTCTGGGACCTGCCCGTACTGTTCGTTTGTGAGAACAACCAGTATGCCTCTACCACTCCCTACATGACCACTACCTCCGTCGAGAACATTGCCGACAGGGCAGCGGGCTACGGGATGCCCGGGGTAATAGTGGACGGGAACGACATATTTGCAGTATACGAAGAGTCGCAAAAGCTGATCGACCGGGCGAGAAGGGGTGAAGGCCCGTCGCTTCTGGAGTGCAAGACCTACCGGGTAAAGGGACACTATGTGGGAGATCCGGAGCGATACAGGACAAAGGAAGAAGTTAACAAGGTCTGCGAGAGCAATGACCCCATCGACAGGTTCGAGTGCACCGTCCTGGACGGCAAGCTCTTCAGCAGGGAGGAGCTTGATGCGATAAAAGCCTCGGCCGGTAAGGAAGTCGAAAAGGCTCTCGAGTTCGCCAGGAATGCCGAGGAGCCGGAAATTTCGGAACTCTTCGCGGGCGTCTACGCGTAAGGATGGGTTGGTGAAAGGATCATGAGAGAGATCACGTTCTCACAGGCCACGCTGGAAGCTATGGACGAGGAGATGACCCGTGATGAAAGGGTTTTCGTCATGGGTGAGGATATCGCAAGGCAGGGTGGGATCTTCGGACAGTTCAAGGGGCTTCCCGACAAGTTCGGGAAGGACAGGGTGAAGGACACTCCCATAAGTGAGACGGCCATCGTCGGAGCGGCCATAGGAGCTGCCCTGACGGGCATGAGACCTGTAGCGGACATGCACTTTGCCGATTTCATGGGCGTCTGCATGGACGAGATATTCAACCAGATGGCGAAGATACACTATATGTTCGGAGGCCAGAGGTCTGTCCCTATGGTGCTGAGGGCTCCTGACGGACTTATCAACCAGGCAGCGGCACAACACTCCCAGAGCATAGAGGCCTGGTTCATGCACATCCCGGGGCTGAAGGTGGTCATACCCTCCAACCCTGCCGATGCGAAGGGGCTTCTGAAATCTGCCATAAGGGACGATAGTCCAGTGATCTACTTCGAGCACAAGGCCCTTTTCAACACCCGCGGAGCTGTCCCTGACGGCGAGGTGTTGTCCCCTATAGGCAAGGCCAAGGTGGCAAGGGAGGGTAGCGATGTGACCCTTGTATCCTACTCTCACTGCATGGGTCTTTCCCTGAAGGCGGCGGATATCCTTGCCGGCGAAGATGTATCGGTGGAGTGCATAGACCTCAGGACCATCTCTCCTATCGACAAGGAAACCATTCTTGCCTCGGTGGCCAAGACCACCAGGCTTGTTATTGCCCACGAAGCGGTTAAACAGGGAGGTGTGGGAGCCGAGATATCGGCCATAGTAGCCGAAGAGGGGATCGACTTCCTCGACGCCCCCATTGTTAGGGTAGGAGCCCCCTTTACTCCGGTGCCCTTTGCCCGGCCTCTAGAACAGGCCTACAGGGTCACCCCCGAGAAGATCGCCGAAGCGATCCGGGGACTCTTCTGAGAGGACTCCCGGTAATGACATGTGAGGATAACCGATGGAACAGGTGACCATGCCCAAGCTCGGCCTGACCATGACGGAGGGTACCGTTTCGAAGTGGAAGGTCTCCCCTGGTGACAGGATAAAAAAGGAGGAAGTGCTCCTGGTCGTTGCCACCGACAAGCTGACCTACGATGTGACGTCACCTATCGATGGTGTCGTACTTGAGATACTGGTCAAAGAGGGCGAGAGTGTTCCCGTTGGCAAAGTCCTGGCGGTCCTGGGAGAGGCGGGAGAAAAGGTATCTGCCGCGGATCGGCAAGGGGAGAGGCCCGAACCTGGGCCAGAAGAGGCAGTGGAGCGACCCTCAACCTCGATACCTCTGTCCAGAGGAGTTGGAACGAATGAGGATGTTCCCGGGCCAGAAAGCAAGGGGCAGACAGCTGCGGCGTCACCCCTCGCAAGGAAGTGGGCAAGGTCTTTTGGGCTCGACATCGGCGCTATCGAAGGTAGCGGTCCCGGTGGCCGGGTAGTGAAGGACGATGTTATGAAGGCCTCGACAAGGTCCCGTGCTACCCCGTTGGCGCGGAAGATCGCAAGGGAGGCTGGTATCAGCGTTCAGGAGATATCAGGGACAGGCCCGATGGGTCGAACCACCGCCGGAGATGTTAAGGCATACCTTGCTTCACCTCCCAAGGAGAGGATCAGGGTCTCCCCTGTGGCCGCTAGGCTGGCGGAAGACCTGGAAGTACCTCTGGGGACGATCAAGGTGTCCGGCAGGATCATGAAGGGCGACGTGCTCGAGGCAGCCTGTGCAGCGAAAGAGAGTAAAACTGTGAATAGGAGGGTTCCTCTCACCCCGATGCGGAAGGTCATCGCCGAGAGGATGACCTTCAGCGCTTCGACCATCCCGTCGGTCTTCTTCAACATCGAGACCGATTTCACCGAGTTCATCGGTTTCAGGAAGGCCTTGAACGAGGAGCTTGAAGGGAGCGGGGTCAAGGTCTCCTTCAACGATATCCTTATGAAGATCTGCGCCAGGGCCCTGGTGGAGATGCCCATGGCCAACGCCTCATACGATCCCGGGCGGAACGAGTACATCCTGCACGACGATATCAACATCGGGATAGCTGTTGCCGTAGAAGGTGGATTGCTGGTCCCGAACGTCAAGAAAGTACAGGAAAAACCCTTGCCCGTGATCGCCATGGAATCGCTGGAGCTGGTCAACAAGGCGAGGAAGAGCAGGCTTCTCCCGGAAGAGATGCAGGGGGGGACCTTTACGATCACCAACCTGGGGATGTTCGGGATCCATGATTTCATCCCCATCATCAACCCACCCGAGGCCTGCATCCTGGCAGTGAACGTGGTCACCGAACGCCCGGTCTGCAGGGACGGGCAGGTGGTAGTAAGACCCATGTCAATGATAGGCCTTACGGCCGATCACAGGATCCTCGATGGAGCCGATGCAGCCAGGTTCCTTGCCCGGGTCAGGGAGCTGGTGGAAAAACCCTGGATGACCCTTGTCCAGGAGTGGCAGACAGATAAATGGAGCGTGAACTGATGGCGACTATGATCACCATGCCCAAGCTGGGGCTTACGATGACGGAAGGTTCCGTCCTGGAATGGAAGAAGAATGAGGGGGATACCCTGAAGAAGGGTGAGGTCGTTCTTGTGGTAGCGACGGAGAAGCTTACCTACGAAGTTGAGGCCCCCGATGACGGGTTGCTCCTCAGGATAGCCGTCAAGGCCGGTGAGACCGTTCCGGTCGGGGCGATCCTGGGTGCTATCGGAGAGAAGGGGGAAGAGCCAGATCTCGGAGTCGCCGTAGCAGAAGAGGTCCCAACCTCGAAAGATGAGGCCGCTTCGGAAAGAGAGCAAGAACGGCCCACTGGTTCATTGAAGGGTACCGAACCCGCTCCGGCGAAGGGAGACACAGGTAAACGGGTGGTGGTCATTGGCGGCGGCCCCGGGGGATATGTAGCTGCCATTAGAGCAGCCCAGCTGGGCGGCAATGTCACCCTGGTGGAGAAAGAGAGGCTGGGAGGTACCTGCGTAAACGTGGGCTGCATACCCACCAAGGCCCTTCTTCACTCGGCGGAGGTGAATCGTACGGTTGAAGATGCCGCCGAAGCAGGTTTGAAGGTGGGTTCTTTGGAAGTCCAATGGGACGTCGTCCAGGAGCGCAAGGACCAGGTCGTGAAGCAGCTCTCACAGGGCATTAAGGCGCTTCTATCGGCTCACGGCGTTGAGATCATCACTGGGGAAGCCTCGTTCATGGATGACAGGAACATCCTGGTCCGGTCCGGGGAAGGTGACAGGAAGATCGAGAGTGATGCCGTGATCGTTGCCACTGGTTCGGAGGCATCCCTTCCCCCCATCTCCGGCGTGGAGCTCGGTGGTGTAGTAACAAGCACTGGAGCCCTCTCTTTCGATAAGATCCCATCGAGGATGGTCATCATCGGTGGCGGTGTGATAGGTGTAGAATTTGCCTCCATATATGCCGATTTCGGATGCAGCGTGACGATCATCGAAATGCTGCCCCAGATACTGCCGGGTGCAGACGGTGAAGCTGTTTCCGCCCTCAGGAAGGTTCTCGAGGCAAGGGGTATTACAATTCACACCGGGGCAAAGGTTGGATCCATAGAGGCAGCCGGGTCATCGCTGGTCATTTCTGCCGATCTTTCCGGCAGGGAAGAGAAGATCGGAGCCGACAAGGTCCTCGTGGCGGTGGGGCGCAAGCCTTTCACGGAAGGATTGAACCTGGAGGCGGCAGGAATAAGGATCGAGAGGGACAGGATCAGCGTCGACAAGTCCATGCGCACAAGTGTGCCCCATATCTTCGCCGTGGGTGACTGCTGCAGCCCGATCATGCTGGCTCACGTGGCAATGATGGAAGGAGAGGTCGCTGCGGGCAACATTTTCGGCCTCGATGAGAAGATGGACTACAGCACTACCCCAGGTTGTGTCTACACCTCACCGGAACTGGCCTGGGCAGGCCTTACCGAGGAAGAGGCGAAGAAGAGAGGTCATAAGGTAAGAAAGGGTGTCTTCCCAATGATAGGGAACGCCAAGAGCCTGATCTCCGGGGAGACCCGGGGAATGGTAAAGATAGTCGCCGACGAGAAGTACGGAGAGATCCTGGGTGTACACATAGTCGGCGCGAGAGCCACGGACCTCATATCCGAGGCTTCCCTCGCCATCAGGCTCGAAGCCACCCTGGACGAAGTGGCCGAAACGATCCATGGTCATCCCACGTTCTGTGAAGCTACGAGAGAAGCTGTCCTTGCCGGTCTTGAAAGGGCAATTCACAGCATACCCCGGGTCTGAGCAGTGTCGGTACCTGGAATGGGGAGGGGCCAATGAAATATATCGAGAACCGGAAGACCGACCCCAGGTTCAACCTTGCCCTTGAAGAGGTGCTCTTTCAGTCCTTAGATGAGAAAGAGGAGGGCTTCTTCCTTCTCTGGCAGAATGAGCCTACCGTAGTGGTTGGGAGGTTCCAGAACACCCTTGAAGAGATCAACGTCCCCGTGGTCAGGGAGAAGGGCATCCACGTGGTACGGCGTCTGTCCGGTGGAGGTGCCGTCTACCACGACCTGGGAAATCTGAACTTTACCTTTATCCTCAGGACCGAAAACCCCCAGAACCTGGACTTCAGGAAATTGACTGAACCGGTAATATCGGCCCTCTGGAGCCTGGGCGTGGACGGAGGCCTGGTCGGCAGGAATGACCTGGTGATCCAGGGCAAGAAGTTCTCGGGCAATGCCCAGTACATGCGTGAGGGGAGACTCCTTCACCACGGCACCATCCTTTACGACAGCGATATGGACGTTCTCGAAGAGGTGCTCCAGGCAGACCCGGACAAGTTCAAATCCAAGGGGGTCAAGTCGGCAAGAAGCCGTGTGACCAACATAAGGTCCCACCTCAAGGGAGAACCTGATATTGAAGTTTTCAGGAGGGCGCTCCTTTTCACTGTAAAGGAGCGGTGGCCCGGTCTTGAGATCTCCCCGCCGGACCCATCGGTGCAGGAAAAGGCCGCGGCCCTCGCGGAGAGCAAGTACGGGACCTGGGACTGGAACTACGGGGCCTCACCGGAGTTCGACCTTCGGAAGGAAAGACGTTTCGGCTTCGGGAAGGTGGATGTCAGGCTCAACGTCCGAAAGGGAAGGATAACCTCCTGCAGGATCTTCGGGGACTTTTTCGGCAACGGGGATATCGCCGGCCTTGAGAATGGTCTTGCGGGAACGCAGTTTTCCGAGAAGGGCCTTTCGGGGATGCTGAAACGGGTAGATGTGAGCCATTACATTTCAGGGATGGACAGCCGTTCATTCATGGAACTGGTCCTGGAGTAGCTCCAGGACCAGTTCCGTAACGTTTTGCATGGATCAATGATCTGCAGGTAATGTCGTCTGTCTCCTCAAATTCTTCGGCGGCGTGGAAGTTGCCCCCCTGCGGTCCGGCGACGAGAGCGGGGATCCACAACCTTCCTCCGGTATAGCAGAAGTCATACACGCCGGAAAAGCAACTGGACTCAGGAGCACGACCCGTTGCTCTCTCCATAACCCCGGAAATCCCAGTCACCATAGGTCAAGAAATTGAGAGGTTATCTGAGGTCAGACCTTAGTTGGAGGTCGTGATCTTGCTTTTTCTTTCTACTTTTGCGACGGGCAATACCATGTCAAACATTTTGTTGCATGCCATTTGTAGAGTTAAATTGCTATATTGACACTCAAAAACCGACCCTATACTCAAAATCCATAAAGGGAGTGTATCGTTGGTGAAGAAAAGGGTTATTACTGCGCCATTGGTCTTATTTGTTCTGTCCCCCGTAGCATTTGCCGCAGAGCCTATCAAGAAAGGTTATGTTGCGAATCTGACGGGCGACGCGGGGAGTCCACGAGAAGAATGGCGCGATCATAGCACCGGAGTAGATCGACGCGGCCGGAGGAGCACTCGGTCGTCCACTGGAACTTGTTGTCTACGATGTGAAGGCCAAGGCAGAGGATGCCATCAGTGCCGTCAGGCGATCGATCCTTGATGACCGGGTTCCCCCTCTTCTCGAGGAGAAGACCGTCGTCCCACTCTTCTTCGGGGATGCCCGCAGCTGCGAGGGCTACGCTGTTGGCCACCTGGATATGGGTGCAGACCCTGATCAGCAGCAGAAGGTGATCCCTCACTGCGTCGGCAACGGCTGAATTATAACAGCATGGAGTATCGGGGAGTTCCCCTTGAGCCCACAAGGGAAGTGACAATACAGGTATAATAGTAATAAAATAAAACTTAGAAGGAATCCAGTGAAGATCTGTCTTCATTTCAAAGACGAGAGGTATATAATCGCCTTGTTCCTGGTTTTGGGAAACAAAGACATCGCAACTGTCCCCGTCACCTCCTATGTCGAAAGAAAGGGTGATGCACTTTGAACAGAGCCGGGTCATTCGTTGTGTTGAATTGCGCCCTGGCAATACTGGTGGCGTTATTCTCTCTTTCGGTCATCAAAGGAGGCGCCGCAGAGGTTTTGGAAGGTCCATTGACGATAAGCACCTCCTACAAGAGCCTTCTTTCGACCCCTGATCAGAAAGGAATGCTTGACCTCCTGGTAAAGGAGGCATTCAGCAGGATCGGTCTTGAGGCCGAGATAGTCTTCAACCCTACAGGAAGGTCCCTCTCGGATGTCAACGAAGGTCTTGCCGACGGAGAGTTGAACAGGATAGAGGGGATGGAGAAGAACTTTCCCAATCTTGTAAGGGTTCCCGAGCCCAACATGGTGATGGATTTCGTGGCTTTTTCGAAGAAAGAGTACATTATCAATGGGTGGGAAAGCATCAGCGACCTGAGGATAGGGATAGTAAAGGGTTGGAAGATCCTGGAGGAGAACACCGCCGGCTTTCCCGATGTAACCCTGGTGCCCACCGAGACGGAGCTCTTCAATATGCTCGACAAGGACCGCATCGACGTCGCCCTTTACGACAGACTCACTGGTTACGAGCAGATCCACCTGAGAGGTTTCGAAGGGATGTTTCACCTTGAGCCACCGCTGGCGAGCAGGGAGATGTACCTCTATCTCAACAGGGAGCATGAAAGCCTTGCTGGGCCTTTAGCCCAGGCTCTCAGAAGCATGAAGGAGGACGGGACCTGGGACAGGATCGTAACCGAGACAACGGCTCACCTCGCATTCGGCGGGAACGTTGGGGATTGACGTTCGGCAGCGGAGAAAGATGATGAACTGGAGACGTTCCAGTACCTGGAGATTCTTCCTTTACACCCTGTCCGGTTTTGTCCTCGTCTCTATCGTCGTGACGGGTATCCTTGGCTATTATCTGTTCAGGCATGAATCGGGTCACCTGGAGCGGAATGTGGAACAGGTTGAGGAGATCTACCTTCCCTTCCTGATCCCGGCTCTTTGGGTGACGGACCACGAGTCCCTTCAGAGCCAGATAGAGGGGATCGTCAAGTTCAGCTACATCGACCGGGTCGAGGTCAGGAACGATGAAGGCGACGTCTTCGCCGCAGGGGCCGACCCGGAACCCTCCCTGGAAGTGATATCCCACGACCTGGTCTATTCCAACCGCGGGCAATACAGGAAGATCGGTTCGATCTCCCTCTTTGTTGACAGGAACGAACTGTTCTCCCATATCTTCGAGTGGATGGGGTCGCTCTTCCTTCTTCAGTTGCTCCTGGCCGTGGCCCTCTCGTCGGTCATGGCATTCGTCTATCACATGGTGATCGGGAGACAGCTCTTCCGCCTTGCCGGCTTCGTCAAGAGCGCAGATCTGACCGATCCTGGAAAGGTCTTCAAGCTTGAACACCCATCCAGGCAGGGCGATGAACTCCAGCTCCTTGTCGACCACATCAACGAGATGAGAGGCAGTGTCAGGAGTCATATCCTGGAGATCCAGGAGTGGCGAGACCTGCTCCAGTACGTGATCCAACATGATCCCAATGCCATTATGGTACTCGACAGGGACATGAGGTTCGTCTTCGTGAGCGAGAGACTGCTCAAGAACAGAGAGCTCGAAAGGGAGAGGGTGATAGGAAGGACCTTCATGGAGGTCTTGCCTGAACTGCCGGAGAAGTGGATCGCAATGTTCCGCCGTGCGTTGGAAGGAGTGGAGCAGAGCTCCGATCTGGATTACGTGGCCCGTCCTGACGGTAGCATGGACATGATCAGCTGGTGGTGCCGTCCATGGTATGAACCGGACGGTTCCATCGGAGGTACAGTCCTCTACTCTGAGGTGATCACCGAACGCAAGCAGATGGAGCGCTCCCTCTTCCTTGAAAAGGAGCTCTTCAGGACCACCCTGCTGTCCGTCGGTGACGGCATCATCTCCACCGACGACGAGGGGAGGATCCTTATTATGAACCGTGTGGCCGAGGAGCTGACCGGGTGGGACCTGACAGAGGCCAGGGAGAAGGACTTCAAGTCAGTCTTCCATATTATCGACGAGTTTTCTAGAGAGAGATCTCCCGACCCGGTAAGGCAGGTCCTGGACAGCGGAGAACCGGTCGAGATGGAGGAGAACTGTATCCTTGTCTCGAGAGGGGGCCAGGAAACCCCCGTAGAGGACAGTGCGGCCCCGATCAGGGACAAGGAAGGGGAGACCACGGGAGTGGTTGTCGTCTTCAGGGATTGTTCCGAGAAGAGGGAGAGGCAGAGAGAGATAGCGTACCTCAGTTACCATGACCAGCTTACCGGCCTGTACAACCGCCGCTTTTTCGAGGAGGAACTAAGTCGTCTGGACGTTCCCCGAAACCTTCCGCTGTCGTTGGTCATGATAGACGTCAACGGCCTTAAACTCTTTAACGACGCTTTCGGTCACACCGCAGGAGATGAACTTCTGGGAAAGGTTGCCGGAGTGCTCCGGGAGGAGTGTCGAGCCGACGACATCGTTGCCAGGATAGGAGGGGACGAGTTCATGATCCTGCTGCCCTTGACGGACCGGGACCATCTGGATCCCCTTATGGCCAGGATCAGCGATGCCATGTCAAGAGAGCGAGTTAAGGATCTTCCCATTTCCGTGTCCCTTGGAGGAGCCACGAAGACCGATGTTGATGAGAGCGTTGAGAAGGTCTTCGATATGGCCGAGGACCAGATGTATCGCCGCAAGATATCTGAAAAGAGCAGCTATCATCACAGGTCGGTGAACCTGATAGTGGAAGGGCTTTACTCCAAGTCTCCCGAAGAAAAAGGACACTCCGAAAACGTCAGTGCGTTGAGCGAGGCCATAGGCCGGGAGATGGGACTGGGACAGCCGGATTTAGACGATCTCAAAACTGCCGGTGTGATCCACGATATAGGCAAGATCGGAGTAAGCGACAGGATCCTGGAAAAAAGCGGTCCCCTGGATGAAGATGAATGGCAAGAGATGAAAAGGCACCCCGAGATCGGGTACAGTATCCTCAGCACAGTCAATGAATACAGCCCCTTCGCAGAGATCGTGCTTTCCCATCATGAGCGATGGGACGGTACGGGCTATCCCAAGGGCCTGAAGAGAGGGGAGATCCCTCTTTTCTCGAGGATCCTGGCAGTCGCGGAAGCCTATGACGCAATGGTCTCAGGGAGATCCTACAGGAAAGCCATGGGCAGGGAGGAAGCTGTGGCCGAACTCCGTCGTTGCGCCGGCACCCAGTTCGATCCCGAAGTGGTAGATGTGTTCATAGAAAAAGTCTTTGGCAAGTGATGGTCAAGAAAAAGTCGACGAGTGAAGGATGCAGGTGATAGGTCTGAATTACCCCACTGGATCTGTCAGAAACAAACAAGCATCACAATCCTATCCCCTTTTCCCGCTCAACAGGATCTCCTGTAGGCAGATCCCATACTGCAAATGAGATCAAAACAGAGGATCTTACACTGTGACACAAGAGAAAGGCCCTTTGGCTTCAGATGAACCCTTGCAGGGAGTTTCCCCATTGCTGTCGAGGGCTGTCTTTGGGTAGGCGCATAGGTTCAAAGTTTGAAAGGAGTTTATAAATGTCGCAAAACAACCGGTTCGACCACAAACTGGATCTGCGAACTCTGCTACCCGA
>DAOTIQ010000030.1:0-20895 GCA_035448245.1 Thermovirgaceae bacterium
GGCAAGCAGAAAGCCTGTCAGGTCCATGAAGGGGAAGGAGAGCCATACACCGTCGACACCCATAACGCGTGGAAGAAGGATCAGCATCGGGAAGAAAAGAACGACCTGGCGAAGGACCTGGAGGACAAAGGTCGCCCTGGCCTTGCCAAGGGCCTGGAAGGTGTAACTGGTTACGATGAAAAGGGAAGCCAGGGGCAAAAGCAGGTAGCCCAGCCGGATGCCCCTTACGGCTATTGCCGTGAGCTCGGCGTCGCCCCTCGAAAAGAGCCCGACAAGGAACACAGGGAAAATCTCTGCCACTGCCCAGAAAAGGGTAAAGATCAAGGCGGCCGAAGCTATGGCCAGTATGATTATCCTTCGTACGCGGTCCATATTCCCTGCCCCGTAGTTATAACCGATCAGCGGCTGGGCCCCGTCACCTATCCCGAGGGCGGGCAGGAAAAAAAGGGTATCCAGGCTAAAAAATATTCCGACGGCGGATATGGCAAGATCTCCGCCCAGAGAGCCCATTATCCGGTTAAGCATGACCAGGAGCGTTACGAAAGAAAGTTCCAGTAACCCTGGAGACATTCCTACCGCCAGAACCCGTGTCAATATTTCTTTCTTAAGAACCATCAGATTTTTGCTGATCCCGAGAGTGCTGAAACGCAAGTAGAAGAATGCTACCCAGCATACCGCCATTATCTGGGCTATGGACGTGCCAAGAGCGGCCCCGTTAACCCCCCAGCCAAAGCGGGCTATGAAAAGCCAGTCCAGGAATATGTTCGTAATTGTTCCTGTGAGCATCGTTCCCATTGCCCATCTCGGAGCCCCTTCTGCCCTCATGAGTCCATTGAGCACAAAAGCAACAAGAAGGAAGGGCATGCCTGCGGCCACTATCCTGGTGTAACCCAGGGCCTCCGGGAGGACGGTGTCGCTTGCCCCGAAAAGCCGCAGAAGGTCCCTGCCGAAAACCAATCCCGAAAACAACAGAGAGAGCCCGGCAATTATTGCCATTGTCAACGCGTTGGAGAGGACTTGCCGTGCCATTTTTCTGTCCCCTTTGCCGAGACTTCGGGATACGAGGGAAGAAGCACCAACCGAGATCAGGATGCCAAGTGTAATACCCAGGCCAAAGTAGGGAAACCCTACAGTGACGGCCGTCAAGCCCTGAGCTCCGACTATTCGGCCGATGAAGATCCTGTCGACGATGTTGTAGAGTGCATTGGCCAGAAGTCCTATGATGGATGGCATGGAAAATCGCAAAAGCAACTTTCCGACGGGGTCACGTCCCATTGTGTCGGTTTGCGGGCCGAAAGTCACATCAATATCCTTTCCAGGGTCATCTCATTGCGATCCGGAGGGGGTCGGCTGTCTGAATCGCCTGTAGATCTTGCGTCCTGCCCAAATAAAGAGGAAGACAAGCAGCCCCAGTGTCACAAGAGGGATCATCAGGGAAAGGGCCGTGATTATGATGGAACCGCCTGCTTCCGCTGTGGAGACTATCGGGTTTCCGAAGCCGCCCGTGGTGAAAGAGGAGGCTGCCCTTGTCAGGACGGTGGCTCCCTGGACAACTCCTGCGGCGCTTCCGCCTGTTATCGCTGCGATGCTCCATTTCAGGAAAGGAGTCATCTCGGGCATTACCGAAGCGGTTATGAATGTTCCAGCGATGATCGCGGCAGGGGTCGCGGCGGCATCGAGCATATTGTCGAGCCATGGGACGTAGTAACCCCCGATTTCAAGAAAAGTTGCTATGCCAAGGGCAGCGGTTACCGTGGGTGTGGCTACCCACTGGAACCCTTCGGCCAGTTCAAGGTTTCCCGTCTGTGCCGCAAGGCTCATTGCCAGAAGTGGGATGAAGACCCTGAAACCACAGGCCGCGCTTAGCCCGAAACCTATCATCAATGCGAACAGTTCTTCCATGGCCGTTATTTTACACCCGTGGCGGGCTGAGGGTAAACAGCGCCGAGGAATCCGGCAGCGCTTGAGAGCAAAAACCCCATTTCCCTTTTTCCTGTTTCCTCCGGAAGTCTGGAAAACTCCGAGAGCCAGGGGTCTTTGTCGATCACGAATGAAACAAGTGTTCCCAGATCTTCGCCGGGTTCGGTCCCGGGGTGTTCCGAGAGGTATTCCAGAAAGATATTTTGCCAGAGAAGGATCTGCTCCTTTGCTTCTCCCAGCATCCTGTCGACTTCCCGTGTATACCCGAAATGGGCATAGCACAGGGTCGTTGCTTTTTGCCGCCTCAGTTTTTCTATCGATTCCAGGGCACTTTCGAGGTAGAACCTGGGGGGGGATGCTGGCCGCAGGAGATATTTCCCTTTTCCGGATCCGGGGATCAGGTCGTCGAGGTTGTTATATGTGCTTGCCGCCTCTCCAGCGAATAGAACCCTTTCCTCGCCGTCATCGTAGAGAAAAGAAAGATGGTGTGGGGCGTGTCCGGGAGTTTCCAGCACCTTGATACCAGGTATTGCCTCGCTCTCATCGAGGAAAAATTTTTCATCCACGGGCAGAGGTTTGCCGTAGGCCGCAGCCATGTCGGGGATGACCTGAAGGCTGCTTTCCCAGAGTTTTTCCGGGTCTGTCAGGTGACGCCTGCCTTTCGGATGGACTGTTACCATGGAAGAGGGAAATGCCCGCAATACCTGGGCAAGGCCTCCGGAGTGATCCAGATGTATGTGGCTCAGAAGAATATGGTCGATCCTGTTTACTCCCAGTTCTGTCAGTTCATCTATCAGCAGTGAAACCGTGGATGCTGGTCCAACATCCACGATGGCGGTAAAATCACTTACACTGTCCCGGATCAGCCATATTCCGAAAAAATCTTTTACTCCAGCTTCCTGGAGGGGAAGATCTATAAGATCCAGAGTTGTCTTTTCGGAGATTTCTATTTTCGATTTTCTCATGGTTTTCTCCTTTTGCCTGTTTTTTGAGTCTGTTTCATTACCCGTCGCACTATAATAAAATAAATGTACTGCTATGCAATCCCGGGTATTGGAAAATAAAAGAAGAAAGGTCTGTTTTCCGACCGAGTCTGGGGGAGGGGAAAGAATGAGCAACGTAAAAGATCTGGACTGGAGCAACCTTGGGTTCAGGTATGTCAAAACTGACTACCGCTACATATCAAGGTGGAAGGATGGCAAATGGGACGAAGGGAGACTTGTTGAAGATAACATGATCTCCATCAGCGAGGCTTCGAACGTCCTTCACTACGGGCAGTCCTGCTTCGAAGGTATGAAGGCGTACCGGAGGAAAGACGGCAGGATCCAGCTTTTCCGCCCCGACCAGAATGCCAAAAGGATGCAGGAAAGTTGCAGAAGGATACTTATGCCGGAGATGCCTGCAGACAGGTTCGTAGATGCCTGTATGAAGGTGGTCAGGGCTAATGAGTCCTGGGTCCCTCCCTACGGGAGCGGAGCGACCCTTTACCTGAGACCCTTCATGTTTGGTACGGGCGAGAATATCGGGGTTTCCCCTGCCCCGGAGTATATTTTCTGTGTTTTCTGTCTTCCTGTCGGGGCGTATTTCAAGGGAGGGCTTTCTCCCGTCAATTTTATCGTTTCGGATTATGACAGGGCGGCACCCAGAGGGACCGGGGCGGCGAAGGTCGGCGGCAACTATGCCGCGAGTCTGTACCCCCATTCCATTGCGGCCGGGAAAGGTTATGCGGATTGTGTTTATCTGGATCCCCTCACGCATACAAAGATCGAGGAGGTCGGAGCCGCCAACTTTTTTGGAATAACCAGGAACAACAGGCTTGTGACCCCCAAATCCGAGTCGATACTTCCCAGTGTCACGAAATATTCCCTTCTTCATGTTGCCAGGCACACTCTTGGTATGGAAGCAGAGGAGAGAGATGTCTACATCGACAGGCTTGAGGAGTTTACGGAAGCCGGAGCATGTGGTACCGCGGCCGTGATCACTCCCATAGGAGGGATCGAATACCGGGATCACCTGCATGTCTTTTTCAGCGAGACCGAGGTTGGTCCGGTGACGAAAAAGCTTTACGAGACCCTTACGGGGATGCAGTTTGGAGATATCGACGCTCCCGAGGGGTGGATACAGGAAGTATCCTGATCGGACGGGCAAAAGACTGGTGCTTTCCAAAACAGTTGCTGAGAAGGAAAATGCTGTGAAGGGATTCCAACTTTTGGAGGCGGGGTGGTAATGGTGAAGGAGCAGATCGTATCGGAGATCGCGGCTCTGTTGTCCGAAATGCAGTTACCCGTTGAGACTGGCGAGATAACGGACATCTCTGTCAGGACCGATTTCCTTGACGCCGGATGGAGTACGGGAAAGAAAAAGATAAGTTACGAGACATTCATTTTTGCAAACGAGCAGGATAATACGGTCTACATGTATGAGAAAACAACCGAAGTAGGCAAGGGCCTCTCTTTTGGAGGTGGGGCAGGTTCCTCTTTTCAGAGTGGCAAGACGCTTTTTCGCAAGGTAAAAAACGTCCAGTACGGCCCGGACGGAAAGGCCTACGAGATAAAACTTGATCTGGGGGCGATACCGAAGGCTGCAAAGGAGACGGCAAAGAAACACGGATGGAAGTTCAAGACCGTGCTCAGCAAGTCCAAGGCCCTCTATCCGGAGGGGTACTCTTCTGCCGTTCCCGCCGCCACCTTCCATCCGGAGATTCCTGCAGGCAGACCCGCTGACGCCGGTCCTTCATCAGCTACGGTTTCCGGGGCCGCCCCGGAAGATAGCCCGAAACCACGCTACAACGATCCGGAGAAACCGCTCTACGCCGAACCTGGGGGAAAAACACCTTCAAGATTGGGGGGCATCGTTGGCCTGGTAGGTTTTGTGCTGCTGGGGCTGTTCCTTCTGTTGCTCCTCTTTGCAGGCGGAGCGGCCATCACGGGATGGGTACTTACCGTTGCCCTGTTTGGGGGATCATTTTACCTCCAGCGCAAGATTTCCCGAAAAGGCCTGCTTCTGAACCTGGCTCTGCTCCTGGTGGCAGGATTTCTGATGATGATTGTTGCTGCCGGTTTTTCAACCACAGATCTTTCCTCGGCCCGTATCAAGAATGCCCAGATGACCACGGGGCTTGAGGCGCCCTCAATGAAACCCGTAGACAAGGTAAAGGCCTATTCAGTTGATTCTCCGGAGATGATCGTTTCAGCCGAACTCAGGAGAGCTCCGCAAAACACCAGGCTCCGTTTCGTCTGGACTTACACCACAGGGGATATTCCTATTACCGCTTACGAAATGGACAGTGGCACCGCCGGGACCGATATCTATATCTACAACAACATCCACAACGGGGGGAGGCCATGGCCGCAGGGAGAATACAGGGTGGACATCTTTATCGATGACAGGGAAAAACCCGACGCGCAAGTTGATTTCGAAGTGAAATAGATGTTTCCCAGGAGGGAGGGGCTGTGGCCCCTCCCTCTATTCCTTTTCAGTCTTCTCAAACTCCAGAGCGACGGAGTTTATGCAGTAGCGCAGGCCTGTCGGTGGAGGTCCATCGTTGAATACGTGGCCGAGATGTGCGTCGCACCTGGAGCATAGAACCTCGACCCGTTTCATTCCGAAGGATCTGTCCTCCCGGGTCCGGACGCTTTGGGGTGATGTGGGTTCGTAGAAACTCGGCCACCCGCTTCCAGAGTCGAATTTTGTCCCGGAACTGAAGAGGGGATTGCCGCAACAGATGCAGTTATAGGTTCCCTCCTCCTTGTTGTTGTAGTATTGCCCGGAGAAGGCCGGTTCTGTACCCCCTTTTCGTGTGACACGGAACTGCTCGGAGGTAAGGAGATCTTTCCACTCTTCTTCTGTACGGATGACTTTTATGTCCACTTCGGGAACCTCCCCAACGGTGTTTTTTCCCCTGGATGTAGCGGTGATCCAGAGGGGAGCAATCAGTGCTATCGCAAGGATCAAAACAAAGGTTCTTTTCATGTGGAATCACCTTCTTTTTTAAACTGGAATCATTATAATTATACCATTTTATGGCGACCCACAGGTCAAACCCGTTGTTGAACCGGTTTGATGTGCTGTAGAATGCATGCATGATTTACATCTTTCCCTTTACGGAGGCCTGTTATGAAGATAGAGGAATTCAAACTCGAGAGGACCCTGGCAAGGTTCCAGAACGAAGTCGAATATGACCTGAGCGCTTCGGGCATATACCCAATGTTCATCAGGGAGATACTGAGCCCGGGTGAGATGGAGGAGGTTTATAACGACCTTCACCTGAAATATGTCCATACCGCCGGGACCGAACATCTGAGAAAGGCGGTAGCCTCATTCTACGATGGAATGGATCCCTCCAGCGTATTCATGACGAACGGTTCCGCGGAAGCCCTTTTCCTGATGGCCTGGGGGCTGATCGATCCAGGGGATGAAGTCGCTTTCATGATACCCAATTTTATGCTTTTGTCCCATGTCGTTGAGTCCAACGGCGCCGTGGTACACAACTTTCGCCTTGACCCAGAGAAGGGCTGGTCTCTTGACCTGGAAAGCCTCAAAAAAGCTGTCACTCCCAAAACAAAGATGATCTGTGTCTGCAATCCCAACAATCCTACGGGAACGGTCCTGACAAGGGGGCAGATGCAGGATATCGTGGACGTAGCCTCCGAAGCCGGGGCGTACCTGCTCTCCGACGAAGTGTACAGGGGAGCGGAGCAGACAGACGAAATGACGCCCAGTTTCTGGGGGATGTATGACAAGATAATTGTAATAAGCGGTCTGTCCAAGTCCTTTGGACTTCCCGGGTTAAGGATCGGTTGGGTGGCCGGTCCCCGTGAGGTAGCGGAAAAGTCATGGTTTTACCACGATTTCCTTTCTACTACCGTGACTACCTTCAGTGACCACCTTGCCACGAAAGCCCTCGAACCGGCCATGCGGGAAAAAATATTCTCCCGAAACAGGGGTATTGTCAGACAGAACCTGGCAACCTTCACCGAATGGGTCGACAGTCATGCGGGGGTTCTTTCCTTCACCCCGCCCCAGGCCGGATGCTTCGCCTTCGTAAGGTACGATCTTCCCGTCTCTTCATGGGATCTCGTAATGGATATGGTGGAAAACAACAGTGTTTTCGTTATACCCGGAAGTTGCTTCGGTATCGAGAACCACCTGAGGATTAATTTCGGTGTCGACGAAAAACGTCTCGTGGAGGGGCTGAAGAGGATTGACAGGACACTGTCCAGGTTCAGCGGAAGATAGGCTTTACTGTGTCTACCTTCTGAGGTGTTCTGATGGTTCCCTTTACTGCGGGATAGCCCTTGATCCAGTAAAGCGTCTCAGGCAGCACAATGAGAGATGTGGTTCAAAATATACTGCCTCTCGCCTTCCGGTAGAGATCCTTTTCGCTACCTCCTGTCGTTTTACCCGTTCCGAGGCTCAGGCACTGGAGTCGGCTGCAAGGAAAAGAAAGCGATTGGACAAGGTCAGGTTTCTGGAGGAGACAGAAAGGCATTTTTCGTAAAGGATTCCAAAATAATCGGGGGCGAGGTTGTCTCTTCGCCTCCAATCATGATATCCCGGGTCCATGGATCCAGGGTTTTTTATATGTTTTCCCCGGAACTTTCCATATCCTTGCGAAGCCACTCGATCAGTGACCTCTGTCTTCTTTTCTGGATTTTTTCAAGTTTTTCCTGGGGCCATTCATATATTCCCTTCCCGGTGGAATATCCCAGGTCTCCCTTTCTGGCGGCATCAAGAAGGGTCGGGGATACTTCCGTTGAATTGCAGAGTTCCTTGAAGAGGGTTTCGCAGATCGCCGCAAAAACATGGGTTCCTCCAAGATCAGCGGTTTCGAGGGGGCCGGTGTCGCCCAGCCTTCTTCCTATTCCAAACCTGACGGCCCTGTCTACATCCTCTTTTGATGCTATACCGGAATCGACAAGGTAAAGTGCCTCACGCAAAAGGGCGAACTGAAGCCTGTTGCCAATGTAACCCGGAGTTTCCCTCGAAAGCACCACGGGTTCCTTGCCTATTCTTTCCATAATTTCCCTGGTGAACCGGACTGTCTCCTCTGAAGTATCTTCTCCCGGCATTATCTCGACGAGCGGAAGGAGGTGCGCAGGGTTCCAGAAATTGGCAGCAACGAACCTGTTCCTCCATGAAAGTGCGGAAGATATCCTTGTCGGACCAAGGCTGGACGTGTTTGAGGCAAAAATCGTGTCATTAGGGAAATGTGCCTCCAGTTGCCGAAAGACTCTCTGTTTTATCTCAAGGTTTTCAGGGGCACATTCTATAACAAATGCCGTGTTGGCCGCCGCTGCTCCAAGATCGGTTGCTCCTCTTACTCTTGAGAGTATTACAGGAACATCCGCCTTTACTGTCAGCCCGTTGCCGACAAGCGTATCAAGCGCGGTCTGTATGAGGGAAAAACCTCTTTCCAAAGCCCGGTCCGATATGTCGAAAAGATCTACATCCAGGCCGCTTTTGGCGAAATTAAGAGCTATAGATGATCCCATTGTTCCGGATCCGATTATGCAGACGGAACTGATGTCCATTGCCTTCAAAACCGATCACTGCCTTTCATAGGGGAACGGAGATACCAGTATTTTATGCGATAATGATGACTTGCGTGCATTAGAGTATAATCAAGACAGAGGAAAAGATCCCAGTTAAGGAGATGTTGACAATGGCAAGATCACCCATGGCAATGGTGCTCTCTGTTCCGCTTCTGGTTTTGGTGCTGCTTCTGGCCGCTCTGCCTGCTTTTTCTGCGACCCCCAACGAGAGAATAACCCAATCCGTTGAAGTTATCAGGGACATGTCCTCCCAGGATGATGTCGAGACGATGGCGGACCTGGTCAAATCAGCCAAGGGTGTCGTAATTATACCCCGGTACGTAAAAGCGGCCTTTGGTATCGGCGGTGCCTATGGCGAAGGCCTCATACTCCGACGGGATGCAGCCAAAGGGGCCTGGTATGGTCCAAGTTTCCTGAATATTACCGGAGCTTCTTTCGGACTCCAGATAGGAGTCCAGTCCACGGCTCTTCTTCTGGTAATAACAAATGACAGGGGTATGGAGAGGTTTTACGGGGACAAGTTCAAACTGGGTGCGGATATCGACATAGCCGCCGGCCCGGTGGGGAGAAGCGCTGGAGCAGGGACCGACATCAATCTCAAGGCATCGATATACAGTTACTCAATGAGCAAGGGCCTCTTTGCCGGCCTGTCCCTCAGCGGGGCGCTTATGAGTTCCGATGACGAAGCCAATACCTCCTACTGGGGCTCAAGGTACAATCCCAGGGATATCCTCAACAAACGTGCCACGACAGGGCAGATCCAGCCCCTTCTTTCAGTTCTGAACGACCTGATAAAGAAATCCGGCCGGTGATCGACAAGGGTGGCAGCCCCGGGACTGCCACCCTTAATCCTTCCGGTGGATGACTACAATTCCCAGGTAGCCGTCCACTGTCAGTTCGTCCCCGGTCTCTATAAGTTCTGTGGCATCGGGAACCCCGGTGACGCAGGCAAGACCATACTCGCGGGCTATTATGGCTCCATGGACCAGCATCCCGCCCCTGCGCTCCACTATCCCCGAAGCGAGAGGTACGACGAATGTCATATTGGGGTCGATGGCGTCGCAGACAAGTATCTCCCCTGAACGGAAAGAAAAAAGGTCATTTTTCCCCCTTATTACTCTTGCTTTCCCTTTTGCCAGGCCCTGTCCCGCGGGTTGCCCCGTAATCTGTCTGGGGGAAACCCGGAAACTCCTTTCCTCTGATTCGGAAGGTTTGTCCCCAATTTCCGGGGAAGGTACATAATTTGTGTCTTTAAGAGCCTTGATAACTTCCGTCGCGGAGTAGCGTTCCAAAATGGCCCCTTCCCGGGCCGAAAGTCGCGCCATCCCTTCGGCAAGAGCCTCGTCTCTTAATCTTTCCACCCGTCCCAGGTAGATGTTGTCCTCGTCCCTCAGCCGGTAACTGGCCCTGGCCAGATCAAGCAGATCAACCGCAAGTTGGCGTTCTTCATCCTGGAAGGATGACAGGAATTTTCCCTCGAGATCCTTTGGCTTTCCCGGACGGGTTTTCTGTGGTGCGGTCCTTCCGGAGATCTCCAGGAGCAGCCGTGCCAGGGCCATTTCCTGCTCCCTTCCCGGAAGGATTAAAGCCGAGTCAGACCCCAGTTCCTTCACGGCTTTCCTGATAAAAACTTCTCCAACAACAGATGGCAGCCCTGACTCGATTTTTTCCAGTTCTTCCTTCAGTTCCCTGTTTTGCCTTATGTCCTTCGCTATCTTTTCAAGACGTGAGTTCCTCTCTGTTCCCGCCATTTTTTCGGGGCGCAGGATATCAATAAAGGAGAAGGGGTCCTCCGGTTTTATCCTGTCGTTGTATATCTGCCCGAAAAGGCGGGCGCCGTGGGCAAAGGGTATGAATTCGTCCCAGTAGACTCTGGTCCATTTTTCCACTGCCGCGGACCTTTCCTCCAGGACTTGAGCGAGTTTGATCTCCTCCAGTTCCGAAAGAGAATGTTTTGAGAGGTTTTCCGCTTCCCTGATGAGAGAGGGTATAAGGTCGCCTTCTATCCTTTTCCTCAGGGCCTTGAGATTCTCGAAACTTCTTCGGAGTGACAGGTTCCAGGACCTTTCGTCTTCTTTGACCCCTGTCGTGACCGGTCTGGACTGAAGTGTGAAGATAGAGTCCCCCCTGAGAGTCCATTCAACGTCCTGGGGTTTCCCGAACCATTTTTCAGCTTTCATGGCAAGGTTGTATACCTTGTCAACCTCACCAGGGCCCAACGGCGGCCTGTCGCGCAAAGCCCTGGGCAGTTTCTTCAGGCTCGTCCCGCCCCGAGAGGAGCGAACTGCCTTTTTTCTTTCCGCCGGGGTGTGCTTCAGGACCGATCCGGATTTTCTGTCCAGCAGCCACCTGTCCGGGGATACTGTCCCGTCGACCAGACCCTGGTTGAGTCCCCAAACGGACTCGATCAGCGAGGTTGTAGGGTCCGTGAAGTTCTGCGAGAAAGCCACCCCGGACCTTTCGCCCTCCACCAGTTCCTGGATCACTACGGCCATGGAACTCTTTGCCGGGTCGAGACCTAGTTCCTTCCTGTAAAGCAGGGCGGCGTCCGACCAGAGCGAGGCCCAGACAAGCCGGATATTCTCGATGATGTCCCGGGTTCCCCGGATATTCACGAAAGATTCGTGGAGTCCCGCAAAGGACGAGCCCTCCGAATCCTCCCCAGGTGCCGATGACCTTACGGCTACTGGTACTACGCCGAATCGCCTGTCGAAAGTTTCGGCCAGTTCCAGTTCCAGTTCCGGGGGGATGGGGGTCTTCAAAAACAGGTTCCTGATCCTCAGGGCCGCGTCCCACATCTCCTCCCATCTCATGGAGGCAAAGGGTTTTCTGTTCAGTTCCATCATGATCATCTCTCCTGCCCCCGTAAGGTCCACATACCTCCGGTATGCTTCAACGGGAACGACCACTCCCCCGGGAACGGGGAAACCTTCCCTGATCATCCGGGAAAGGGCCCAGGCCTTTCCCCCGCCGGAGCCTTTGCGGTCATCGGAGAGTTCTTCAAGGGGTATCACCAGTCTCATCGCTTTACCCTCATTATCATAACGTTCTGGAAACGGCTTACGAGGGAATATTCATCTACTTCAAGTGAAAAAATGGCTGTTGTCGGTGAGGAAGAGAAACCGGCAAGGTAAGGGTGTCTCTCGATGTGTATCTTTTCGGCTCTTTCCCGTTCCGGATCTTTGAGTTCCCTTACGGTTCCTGTTACAGTGACGGCTTGTGCATCATGGAGATCCTCCGGTCTGTTCATTCTGTTGTCCACAAGCAGGGCCGCTTTGCCGCATTCCGCCAGGTTCGCATACTTCCGGGTCGACCTGGGTGTAGAGAAGAAAAGATGGCTCAGGTCCTTTTCGAAACTGAAACCCACCAGACTGCAGAATGGACCGGCTGTGCCGCAAGTTCCCAAAACCCCCAGTTTCTGGCTTCTGAGGATTTTGGTTATCTCCACGAAAAGGTCCGCATCTTTCATTTTTCTGCCCCCTTCTGTTATCCTTCCCTGGGTCAATCTTATAACCTCGCGCCAGGCCAGGCAAAGGGTGCTTTCCCGGACAGTATCGTGGCTGTAACATTGGGTGCGTGGTCGATGGGTCCTGCGGGCGATTTTCCGTGTGGGGGTATAAGAATGGGTATTGACGGTTTCCTGGAGATCCTGGGAGGTAACCCGGTTTTCTGGGCCAGTGTGGCGGTAGCGACCGGGGTTCTCCTCGGTGGAGTAAAGATCCGGGGTGTGGGGCTAGGGACATCGGGGGCCCTTTTTACGGGTCTCGCGTTGGGGTGGCTTGGGGCAACCGTCCCCGAGGAGTATTTCATCTGGAATCTTCTTGTTTTTGTAACCGCCGTTGGCCTGCTCTCGTCAAGGGATATCGGAGTGGTGATAAGGCGTTGGGGTTTCCGTTTTATGCTTTTGGCTGTGGCCGTCACGGGGGCAGGGGCCCTTGCGACCTGGTTGATGGCCCTCCTTTTTTCCGGAGCAGTGGAGCCTCTGCTCGTAGGGGGGACCTACACCGGAGCCCTTACCAGTTCTCCAGGCCTTGGAGCTGCTCTGGAAGCCACGGGCGGCAACAGTCTTGTGACCATAGGCTATACCATAGCCTACCCTTTCGGGGTTATCGCAGTGGTTCTTGCGGTGCAAATGGTACCTGCCATGCTGAAGGTGGATATCCCAAAAGAAAGGGAGGATCTCATCAAAATAATTCACGAACACGAGCCTTCAAGCGCCAGGGAGATCGATCCGTCTGCTCCCTTTACATTGATATCTTTCGTAATATGCATTATCGGGGGCATTGTCCTGGGTTCTTTAAGGATACCGATACCCTGGGTGGGGGAATTTTCTCTTGGAAGCACGGGTGGTGCGCTGCTTCTCGCCCTTTTCCTGGGGGCAAGAGGGCGGATAGGCCCCTTCCCGATGGGTCTGGATGTCAAGGTTCTTTCGGCTCTCCGGCTTGTTTCTCTCGCATATTTCCTGGCGGTAATGGGGATTATGGCGGGACCTGATATCCCCGCAATTCTGGCACGGCATGGCGTGGCCCTTGTGGGAATAGGAATTGTCTCGGCGATGGTGAGCCTGGTGACGGGTTTTGTCCTTGGGCGATGTGTATTCAGGCTCAACTGGGTGCTTCTGGCGGGGGCTATTCCAGGAGCCATGACCAGCACGCCGGGGCTTGGGGCGGCTATAGAGTCTACCGGGTGCGACGAATGTTCCGCGGGCTACGGGGCCACTTACCCCGCGGCCATTTTTTGTATGGTCCTTTTTACCAAAATGATCATGCTCGCTCTTTCCTGAGAGAGGAGAACAGGTTATGCGGATCGATGAACGGGACACGATTTTTTCCAGGATGGCGATCCCTGAGGGTTCGGATTTTTACGAGGAATATTATTCGGCCCATCCCGACAAGAGGGAAACGGACGATATGCTTCGTTCGCTTCATGCTCTTGGCTCCCCGGATACCCCGACATGGGACCCGGCTGGGTCCGCTCTCACAGACTCCATATTCAGGCTGCTTTCCGATATGCGACCTCTTTCTGAAGGAGAACCCTCAGGGGACCCGGTCGAAACTGATCCCGGGAGACTGACCAGGTGGGTCCTTGGTGCCGCGTCCTATCTCGGGGCGGACGATGTCGGGGTCGCGGCTGTTGAGCCTGATTTTTACTACTCCCGCAGGGGGAGACGCGCGGAAGTCTGGGGGGAACCCGTAGAGGAGGCTCATCCTTACGGGGTAGCAATAATTTCGGCCATGGATCCTTCGATGATCCACAAGGGGCCTTTGGCACCGGTAATGGCCGAAAGCGCCAAAGGGTACCTGAGATCTGGTGTCACGGCCATTGCACTGGCCTGCGCCATCAGGGAGATGGGGTACCGGGCAAGGGCCCATACCGACGGGAACTACCTTGTTATAGCGCCGCGCGTGGCATTTAAAGCCGGGCTCGGGGTCTTCGGCAGGAGCGGCCTGCTGATCCACCGGAGTTTTGGTCCCTGCGCCAGGATCTCTGTTGTTACGACAGATATGCCCCTCGTGCCAGGTCATCCTGATCCCCTGGTCGAGGCCGTGAGACAGTTCTGCTCGATATGCGGCAGATGTTCGAATCATTGTCCCGGAAGGGCCATTCCTGGTGGACCTGCCGATCCGGGTGCTGCTGTTCCCTGGTCTCTGGACGCAGAAAAATGCTACGGTGCCTGGAGGAGAATGGGCACTGACTGCGGGGTATGCATAAGCACCTGTCCATTCACGGCAGGGATGGACTGGGACGAAATGAATTCCGCAAAAGACGATCCATCAAGGCTCGAAAGTATTCTGGAAAGAACCGGCGGAAGGGAGTTGCCCCGTCCCTTTGACCCTGATCCCCCCGGTTGGTGGACATGAGAAAGGGACAAGCGGAGCGGAGGTTTTTGCAATATACTCAACTAGATAAACTACTGAAAGGGTAAACAAAAGAAATTTTAACAGGATTTTTTCTCTTTGGCTCTGGTATAATGATCCTTGACATTTTTTTGTTACCGAAGGGAGAGAAGAGTAGATGCCAAGGTCTTTCAGGTTTGTATCGATCATTCTGCTTCTGGCTTTTATGGTGAGTTCCGGAGCCGGGGTGGTCGAGTCGGTGACCTTTGAAAGCAAGTCAACCGATGGCACCCAACCCGCCACGCAGCCCAAGGTAGTGGGCGGATCTGCCAAGTCAGGAAACTCTCAGGAGGGTGCCCTCCTTTACTCTCTGGAAGCTCCGCAGGCCCAGAAGGACCGGCTGGCCGATGCCATTAACGGGGTCCATCTTACGGGGATCCAGGCGACCATGGCGATTGAAGAACTCAAAGCGCTGGAGAACCAGAACCTGCCCGACAACGAGATTCTGGCGAGGCTGGTTTACACGGAAGAATGTTTCGACGCGCTGGAAAAGGCCGCAAAAAAGCTGAACGACAGCGTGGAACTGGTCAAGATAGCCTGCGAGAGGGATCCTGAACTGAAAGGACAGGTCGTGGCAATGCTGGAGGGGATATTCGCCTCCCCGGCTTATGCCTTTACCGGAAACCCCATGGCTGACTCCTACATTGCCCAGGAGGTCCAGGGTATAGGCAGGGCGGCAAAAAAAAGTTTCAACTCCTTCATGAACACCCTTTCAAGCGCCGCCTCGACCATAGGTAATGCTGCCAGCAAAGTCAAGAACGCTGTGGGCAGTGGTGTGAGTGCCCTTACCGGGGCTGTGGGAAAGGTCCATACGAAGATAGGTAACGTGGTAGGTCAGAAGAACTGGGCTACCATAATGGCCGGTACCAAGTTTGCCTGCACCTACGTTGGGGGAACGGTCGCCCTTATCGTTGCCGCACCAGTTACAACCGCAGGGGCGGTAGGAGCCGTGGTGGTGTGGACGGCCGTCAATGTTGGAGCGGGGGTCTCCCTTGCCAATGATCTTTCACAGATCCAGGGTGGTCGCGGAGCCGATGGTCTCGACAACGCACTGACGAGGATCAATCAGGGAACGGCTATCATCGGTATTGCCGGAGGGGGAAGTCCCGGAGAGGTCTTTGTCAACGTGATGGGCGTTGCCGGAAACGAGATCGTAGGTACTACTCCATGGCGGGAGATGACAGTCGAAGAAATCGCGAGCCACCTTGAGCCGAAGGAACGCCAGGAATTCCTTAAAAATATTGCTGCCCTGAAGAAATACCAGAAGCCCGATGCCCTTCCCACCGGTGGAGATGGTGGTGGAGGCGGCGGGTCCAGCGGTGGAAGCTGCGGTTGCGGGGGGCGTAATGACTGATTTGTTGTTAATAACCGGAATGTCCGCTTTGAGTTAAATTTTTCTCTGGAAGCACGAGCCGAGAAATACGGCCGATGGTTCCCAGTTCGCACTTCTCCTGGCAAAACGGAGGATTGATTTGATGCGGAAAGGGAGGTTCCTTTTGAGGCGTTTCAACCTGCTGTTTGCATCGGGAAGAATGCTTGATTTTTCCAGCGCTTCGGTCTGATCTTAATAGGGAATATGGCTAAAAATCAATTTAGTAGTATTGGAGGTGTCAGGATATCTTGGAGAAAAAATTGATGAAATGATTTGGTATGGTAAAAAGAATCTGACAAGAAGCCCAATTAGACACTGACAACACCTTTTAAACTCCTTTAAGATAACCATCAGAGGCCCGTTGGTCTTTTGGGATAAGGAGATGAGAGGAAATGTCCAGAGCTGAGAAAATAGTTTGCCTGTTTCTTGTTTTTGCGTTTTTTTTCGGTTCGGGTGCGGGAATCATTGAATCTGTCACCTTTGAATCAAAACCGACAGATGGGAGCAAATCAACGACCTCATCGCCAAAAGTGACTGGTGATACTCCATCTTCAAAAAAACCCTCAGGTGGTTCGCTTCTTTACACTCTGGATGCGCCGCAGTCACAGAAAGACCGTCTTGCTGCATCCATTGAAAACTTGCATAGTACGAGTGTCCAGGCGGCTATGGCTCTTAAGAACCTCAAGGACCTTGATGGTAAGACCGTCCCGACAGAGGAGATGCTGGCAAGGCTAGTACACGCGCAGGAGTGTTTTGCCGTGGTCGAGACGGCCGCAAAGAAGCTTGAAGGAGATGTTGAGCTTGTAAGAATGGCCTGCGAGAAAGATCCATCATTGAAGCAGGAAGTCATGGCAATGCTTGAAGGTCTGTTCGCTTCTCCTGCCATGGCTGCTTATGCCCCACCGGCCTCGGTCAACAGCGGTTCGAAATCAAGGTGGGGTTCTTTCATGGATTCTGTGAAGAGTGCAGCAAGGACGGTGGGTAATGTCGCCAAAACAGCGGGTAATGCCATTGCGGATGGTGTCAAATCCGTTGTTGGCGCGGTGGGTAGTGCCCATGACAAGATAGGGAGCGTTGTCGGACAGAAGACTTGGGCGACAATTATGTCGGGGGTAAAATTCACCGCAACCGTAGCGGGCGGAGTCGTTGCGATCTGCGCAATCCCGGCAACTGCAACAGTCGGTGTTGCCGTTGCCGGTGCGGTGATATTTGGGGCAACGTATGTTGGTGCAAGTGTTTCCCTGGCAAACGATCTGATGGCAATACACGGAGACCAAAACATTGACGGTCTTGATAATGCCATTACGAGGATCAACCAGGGAGCTGGAGCTATCAGTTTGGGAGTTGGCCTGGCCACAGGTGACGTCACAAAGGCTGGAGAAGTAGTGGCCGGTGTGATGGGTATAGGCGCAAATGAGATCGTGAACTCACTTCCTGGAGCCGAAGACATGACTGATGAAAAAGCAAACGAATTCCTTCCCCCGGAGCACCAGATCCGTGTTTACAAAAAACCGACCAGCACAGGTGGTTCTGGAGGCGGAGATGGTGGTGGAGGCGGCGGGTCCAGCGGTGGTTGTGGTGGTTGTCCCTAGGTTTTCAGGTTTTCTTTGGTTTGGGATAAACGTGGAGGATTGATACAGAAAGGGGAGGTTCCTTTTGAGACGTTTCAGCCTGCTGTTTGCATTGGTGTCAATATTTTGCCTGTCCTTTTTCAGCGTGATGCCATCCATGGCGGATGAGACTCCTCCTGTCGCCCCCGCCCTGTCATTCGGAGAACCGGAAACGGTGACGGTAAAGGATGACACACTGATGGCTTCCATCAACTGGACCGGGGACTACATAGAGGCGACAGGACAGGGACTGCCACCCACGGGCAAGGAGAACACGCCCCAGGGGAAACTCCTTGCGAGGAGGGCGGCAACGGTGGACCTCCAGCGTAAGTTGCTTGAGTTTGTGCAGGGTGTGCGCGTTGACTCAAGGACCACCATGACAGATTACATGGTCAGCGACCGGGTGAGAACTGAAGTCCAGGGGATGATAAAAAACGTTGAGATCCTGGAGGGAAGTTGGGACGGAGAGGTATACACCGTGGTCGGCAGGGTTAAACTGCGGGATGTCCGTATAGCAGTCGTCCCGGAACTCCCGGAAAAACCCGTTGCCAAACAGGTTCCACCCCCCCCTGCCACGACGACCGCAGCGACTCCCAAGGGGCGTTACACGGGACTGGTAATTGATGCCAGCCACCTGCCGCTGATCCCGGCCATGACCTTCAATGTTACCGATACTTCGGGCAAGCCTGTCTACGGTCTTTCATTCGTAGACAAGGAGCGTTTCCTGAGTTCCGGACTCTGCTCCTACCACATGACCGTAGGATACGCCAGGATCGAGCCCCGGGTCACCGATTCTCCGCTGGTCATAAAGGCTGTCAAGCTGGTGGGGCCCCACAACGTTGATATTGTTATATCCAGTTCCGATGCCGCCAGGATCAGAAACAGCACCTACGATTTCCGTGTTCCTTGTCGCGTAATTGTTGTCAAGAGGTAGATGGTGATGAATAAATCATTCAAGGCTTTTTTGGCCTTCCTTCTTTTGGTGCTGGTTTCTTCCGTTGCTTTTTCAGGTGAGGCCTTCTCCGCCGAAATGATCAGTGTCCAGGCCGAGGGGGCTGCGGCGATAGTGGACGGGAACAAGGACAAGGCGCGATCCGAGGCAAAGAACCAGGCATACCGCGATGCCCTTGAAAAGGGAGTAGGTGCTATGGTTCAGGGCATTACCGAAATGAAGGATTTTCAGGTCGTCAAGGACAAGGTCTTCTCACAGTCCCAGGGACTGGTCAAGACTTTCGATATTTCCAGGGAATGGGAAGAGGACGGGATCTATTACATAGAGGCCGATTGCCAGGTCTCTGCCGGTGCCCTTGACGGTGTACTGGGCCCGGCAGTTATTGATATGCTTGGCAATCCCCGGGTAATGGTTCTGGTCGATGAATCGATCGAAGGGGAGAAACCATTCCTTTCCACTGTTGAAGGGGAAGTCCTTAAGGTATTCGAAAAGGCCGGATATCTTCTCGTAGACCCGGGACAGTCGGGAGCTCTGGATCAGAAGGAACTTGACCTGGCCAGGGAGACAGGGGACACGGCCAGGCTTCAGGAACTTGCAAAAACCTTCAGGGCCGATGTCCTCATCCATGGGAAGGCACAGGGACTCTCCTTCACGCAGCAGAAGATAGAGGGTGTTACCCTCTACGGTGTCCGTTCCCAGGTCCAGTTGAAGGCAGTGATAGCCCAGACCGGGTATGTCCTCGGAACCGAAATGATAGAAAAGAAAGACAAGGGGACATCTCCCCAGGATGGTGCGGTAAAGGCATTTCAGGCAGCCTCGGGACCGGTGGCCTCAACAATCGTTCATAAAGTGGCCTACGCGCTGGTAAGCGGACAGGCTGGCGGCATTCCCGGCCGGACGATCAAGGTCGTGATAGAGGGGGTCAATTTCGCAAGGTTGCGGGACATCAAACAGGAAATCGAGTCCCTTGACGGTGTCACGTCGGTCTATCAGCGCAGTTTCGCCAGCCAGAAGGCAGAACTTGACGTTGTCGCCGAAAAAACATCGGAAGGCCTTGCTGTTGACCTCGAGAGGCTGGGTATCGAGATATCATCCCTGTCGGCTAATACCGTCGAAGGGAAGAACATAAAGTGAACCGCAAGGGGGTTTGTTCCGTCCTTGTTCTTCTGATGACGGTGAGCCTGTTTTTACCCGCGCCATCCTTTGCCATATCACGGAACGACCTGGATACCATCTGGAGAAACAACGGTGCAGTTGAAGGAGTCCAGGAATTTCGTTTCGGATACGTGGACTGGGTAGGTTTGTCTGTTTCCGTGGACGGGAAAGGCCAATTACGGAACAACTCCGCACCCGCAAGGATCATGGCTCAGAGGGCAGCCGTCACGGATGCGAGGAGGAACCTCCTTTTGCTTCTGTACGAGATTCGTTACGGGCTCCCAGCCAGACTGGAGTCCATTGATATCTCTGGAAAAGTAGTAGAGCCCCATATCGATTCCGAGAGTATAGTTGAAGACAGATACGAGATAGGCATTACTCTGCCCCTCGAGAGGCTCCTCGATGAATGCGTTATCTTCAGTGCCACGGTAAGACAGGGGGAGTGAGACGCAATTGAAGAGACAAGCCTCGATCCTTCTTGCTTCGATCCTGATACTGTTTATTGTCGCTATGCAGGGCTCTGGTGACAGCGCCCTGCCCAAGGGCAAGACCATAGCGGTACTTGTGAGAAGTAATTCGTCACAGCATGCCAGGTCCGCCGAGGCCATCCTTATAAACAGTCTCATTCAGGGTGGTTACAAGGCTGTGGACAGGGACCGCCTCGAGAGCATTCGTCAGAACAAGGCGGCTGCCCTTGCCCTTGAAGGAGATGTTGACGCGATCCTCAAGCTCAGCCAGACCTACGGTTTCAATGTTCTGGTATCTGGAAGAGCAACGATACATACCCCCGTCAAGAACGAGTTTGGCCTTTTTACCGCTACAGCCGTGGTTTCGGTGACAGCCTGCCAGGGGAGCGATGGAAGGCAACTTTTTGCCGATACGTCCACAGCCAAGGAGGTCGGGTACACCGGGGATGAAGCGGGGCAGAAAGCCCTGGAGGCAGCAGCCAGACAGGCTGCCAGAGCCATGACGGAAGGTGTCCCCTCCGGAGGAGGAGCAGCCTCTGCTTCACGGATCTTCGAGGTAGAGGTATCGGGCATAAGGTCATTTGCGGAGGCCCATGCCGTAGTCGAGGCGCTGTCAAAGGCCGGCTGCGGAAGTGCGAATCTTTTGAGGTTTGCCGGGGGGCGAGCGGTTGTAAAGGCTTCCTGGGGAGGTAACCCTGATTCTCTTGCGGCCGCCCTCTCCAGGCAGAGAGGTGATATTTCCCTTGAGAGGGTCGAAGGGGACAGGATCCTCATGGTAAGACGCTGAAGTTTATAGATAATTCCTTAAGGGGGAATTGACAATGAAAAGATCTGGGAGGAATCTGAGTTTTGCTTTGCTGGCGCTGGTGGGGATCCTGTTTTTTGTTTTTCCCCTCGTGACCGATGCCGAAGTGAGGCTCTTTGTTGACAAGAACACTGTCAGGGTCCATGATCCCGAGCTTGGCCAG
>DAOTIQ010000031.1:0-2318 GCA_035448245.1 Thermovirgaceae bacterium
GACGGGAGACAGGAGACGGGAGACGGGAGACAGGAGACAGGGGACGGGAGACAGGAGACAGGAAGGGCAAGCCCCGTGAGACGTGAGACGTGAGACGAAAATCAAGGGCGTGAACGGTGAACGGGGGCCGATCGGGTCCCCCGATACATCCCTGTTCCATTTTGTTCCCTTTTTGATCTCTTTCTGATATCCTTCTCGCGGAAAAGCAAAAAACCCGAAATGAAGGGAGGTTCCGCCATGGCCAACCGGAGTCGATGAGCAGTCACACGAGTGCGGGTTCCGCGCTCATTCGTCGTTAGTGATGACTGCTGCCCAACTTCTGTCCCGGAAGGTCGCCGGAACTGTCCCTGATTCTTCTCCGATGGTATTTTCCATCCTTTCCTCTCCGGCTGAAAAAAGATTTTTCTAAAACCTCGGGCAGCGTGGTCGCCGATCTGCATGCGCGTACGTTCATGTGTGTTGCTCTTCGCCTGCCGGAAGCTTGATCCTGACGAGATCAACCGGAGTAATAAAACATCACAAAATGGAAAGGTGGAGTTGAAGGTAATGTTTTCAAGCCTTAACAGACTATTGATGTCCCGGATGGGACCGGCGGTCACGGGAGCGGTTGTAGGGATCCTCGCGCCCCTGCTCAGTTTCTGGGGCAACCCTGCCAACATGGGAATATGCGTCGCCTGCTTCAGCAGGGACATTGCCGGGGCCCTGGGAATGCACAGGGCTGCGGTGGTGCAGTACATCAGGCCGGAACTTTCCGGCTTCATCCTCGGATCTCTAGCGGCGGCTCTTGTTTACAGGGAGTTCAAACCCAGGGCAGGTTCCTCCCCGATAATACGGTTCTTCCTTGGCATGTTCGCCATGATCGGGGCGCTGGTCTTTCTGGGTTGCCCCTGGAGAGCCTATATCCGCCTCAGCGCCGGGGATCTGACCGCCATCGCGGGTATTGTCGGGCTCACCGTTGGCGTGGTCATAGGCATCTATTTCCTCTGGACCGGTTTCAGCCTTGGACGAAGTTACCAGGCTAAAAAACCGATGGGGATGATCATGCCGGCTCTGGCAGTCTCCCTTATGGCTCTCCTGATATTGGCTCCGTCCTTTGGCCCTGACGGAACCGGGCCGATATTCTTCTCGGAAAAGGGACCTGGTTCGCAGTTTGCCCCGATCTGGATAGCCCTCGGCGTTGGTCTTATTGTGGGCTGGCTGGCCCAGCGCAGCCGTTTCTGCACCGTCGGCGCCATTCGTGACCTGATCATGCTGAAGGATGGTCACCTCTTCAAGGGTGTCCTGGCCTTCATCGTTGCTGCATTCGTTACAAACTTCCTTCTGGGGCAGTTCAACCCCGGCATGGAGGGACAGCCCGTAGCTCACACCAATCATCTCTGGAACTTCATGGGGATGGTTCTTTCGGGTCTGGCCTTCACCCTTGCGGGCGGATGTCCGGGCAGACAGTTCATAATGAGCGGCGAAGGTGACGGCGACTCCGGGATATTTATCCTCGGCATGATCGTTGGCGCCGGTATCGCGCACACCTTCAGTTTTGCCAGTTCCCCGGCTGGACCCGGACCTTTCGGTCCCGGTGCTACCATCGTGGGGCTGATCTTCTGTCTTGCCATCGGTTTCCTCATGAGAGAAAAAGTAAGCGTATAGGAGGGAAAAAATATGAGCGAAAGTACAACAGTTGACGCCCGGGGTCTATCCTGTCCCCAGCCTGTGGTGGAGACCAAAAAGGCAATGAACGCCCAGCCCGGGGGTAAAATAGAGGTGTTGGTCGATACGGTAACCTCCCGGGAAAATGTTTCGAGGCTGGCACGTAACCAGGGATGGGAGGTTTCGGCGGAGGATCTCCCCGACGGCGGATTCAGGGTTATTCTTACAAAGGCGTAAACGGTAAACGGTAAACGGTGAACGGGAAGGGCGAGAGCCCTGTCATTCTGAGCGGAGCGAAGCGGAACGTCCGCCTACCGGCGGGAATCCGGGTTGGTATTTAAGGTTTTCCTGCCTCCTGTATCCAGTCTCCTGCTTCCTCGCTTTTTCCGATTCACGATTCACGACTCAGGGAAGTAAAAACAGATCCTTCGATCGCTACGCTCCTCAGGATGACAGCAACAGATTCAAAGGCGTAAACAATCAACGGTGAACGGGAAGGGCGAGAGCCCTGTCATTCTGAGCGGAGCGAAGCGGAACGTCCGCCTACCGGCGGGAATCCGGGTTGGTATTTAAGGTTTTCCTGCCTCCTGTATCCAGTCTCCTGCTTCCTCGCTTTTTCCGATTCACGATTCACGACTCAGGGAAGTAAAAACAGATCCTTCGATCGCTACGCT
>DAOTIQ010000031.1:2418-20262 GCA_035448245.1 Thermovirgaceae bacterium
AAAACAGATCCTTCGATCGCTACGCTCCTCAGGATGACAGCAACAGATTCAAAGGTGTAAACGGTAAACGGTGAACGGTGTGGATCAAAAAATCGGAAAAGGCAGGACCGGAACTGGTCCCTACTGTTTACCACTCACTGTTTACCGTTCACCGGTTTTTTAGAAAGGAGGCTCCCCCATGCGGTTGACGGAACTTTCGCGCAGCAGCGGCTGAGCGGCCAAGATAGGTCCGGCGGACCTTGAAAAAATACTTAAAGATCTCCCCGGCCAGGAGGAAGGGTTCCTTATGACCAGCTGGGCTCACGGTGAGGATGCGGCCCTCTGGATGGTGGACGAACAGAGAGCGGGGATTTTCACCCTTGATTTCATAACTCCTGTTGTGGATGATCCCTTCATCTTCGGCCAGATCGCCGCCGCCAACTCGCTGAGCGATGTCTTCGCCATGGGGGGGCGGCCCCTGGTTGCCCTGAACATCGTGGGGTTCCCTGTCAATTGCCAACCCCTGGAAGTATTGACGGAGATTCTCAAGGGCGGGCAGGACAGGGTCGCAGCTGCCGGGGCATTTCTGGCGGGGGGGCACAGCGTCGAGGACGAGGAGCCCAAGTACGGCCTGGCTGTCTACGGCGAGGTTCTTGCTGACAGGATGTGGAAGATAACAGGCGCCCGGCCGGGAGACTCCCTGATCCTTACGAAGCCCCTCGGCACCGGCCTGATAATAACGGCTTTTCAGGCGGAGATGGACGAACCGGGGGAGATCGACGCGGCGGTCGATTCAATGCGAATGCTCAACGACCTTCCGCGAAGGCTACCGAAAGACCTTTCCAGCGCGGTTCATGCCTGTACAGACGTGACCGGTTTCAGCCTGGCGGGGCATCTTCTTGACATGCTTTCGGGAGGCGGCATCGGGGTCAGGTTGTTTACAGGGGAACTTCCGCTTTTGCCGGGAGCTCTCGAAAAAGCGGATATGGGACTGGTTCCGGCAGGTTCGTATCGTAACAGGGAACTCTATTCCCCCAGGGTCGATGGACTAGAAAGTGTTCCTTCTTCCCTTTCGGACCTGATTTTCGACGCCCAGACATCGGGGGGTCTACTGTTGGCGGTTCCCGACGAAGTTTCAGACGAATTTGTCGGTCTTTGCAAATCATCCGGGTTCTCCCATGCCTCGAAGATAGGGGTTTTTACCGAAGGCCCGGGCAAAATATCTCTTTAAAACAAATCCAGCAAACATGAGGCGGCTCACCCCGTGTTTCGGGGGGGCCGCTTTTTGTATTCATTATCCCAGCCATCAGGCCGGTCTGCCCCTGTTTCATTCTGGTAAAATAGTGATGCTTTCGATAACCATTTCCTGGAGGTGTCAAAATATGAGCAAGGCGGAGCGTGTTCTGGATTTCGCCATGAGAATGGAACTTGAAGCCAGGGATTTCTATCTCGACTCCCTTCAGAAGGTCAGCCGGGCCGACACAAGGAGCCTTCTCTCTACCTTGGCGGAGTGGGAGAAGGGCCATTACGACTATCTCAAGGGGCATAAAGAGAGTCTTGCCGGGTCGGGGGAATGGGCCTCCGGCGCGCCGTTTCCCGATGAGATAGCAAAAGGCGAAAGGATCGTCAGGGAGAAAGAAAAAGGTGCCGAGACCGATCCTCCCCTTGGTGAGGCATCATCGGATTTCAGTGTTCTGAGGATGGCCCTGGCCATAGAGACCGATTTCGCAAAGTTTTATGGAAACGCCGCAAAAAACATGGAGGATCCGAAAGGGAAAGAAATTCTCCAGATGCTCTCCGAATGGGAGGGTGGTCACCAGGACTATATCAACGAGCAATACCGGGCATTGCACAGGGAGTTCATGGACGAGATGGGGTTCGAGCCCTTCTGAGCAGGACCGTAACGAAAATACCCGCAGTTATCCAGAGGGTCCCCGTTATCAGCGGCAGCATGAGGTCTATCCCGTTTAGGGGGCCGAAGGCGCCGTCCAGCAGGTCCAGTGCGGCCTGGTTGGGTAGAAGGAAGAGTCCCGGGTGACGGATAAGCGCGAAGCCCGTCAGGGAAGGGGTCTGAAGGAAGGCAGCCGCGAACCATGAAGCAATGCTTCCCTTCCCTGGGAAAAGTGCGCCCGACACCGCTCCGAAGAGACCGCTGATCGCGGAGGCAAGGATCACACCTACGATAAAGGGCATCCAGTTGAGACCCCAGTCTCTGAAAAAGAGAAAAAAGGGGAGGCTCTCGGCGAGTGTTGCCGCCAGGATGGCCCCCGCGATTTGCAAGGAACGGCGAAACCACATATCTCCCAGCAGATCCTCCGCCCTGTTCATTGAGATAACAAAAGATGTCAGCGACACAAGAGGGAGAAAAAGGAGCGGGAATGCGGCCTCGGTGACGCTTGTTTCCCCGCAGGTGATCACGAGGAAGAGAAGCAGCAATGTAGCCCCGACTGCCGGGACCGCCGCCTTCAGTCTTTTCGTTTCCTGTTCAGTGAGTCTGAAGACGTTGATCTCGGTGTGGTTCATTCAGCAGCTCCCCCGGGTCTGTTCCCTTCTGTTTCGAATACCCTTTCGGCAAGCAAGATGTACTCCTCTCTTATCGTCTCTATCCTTGATGCAAGTGCCTCCCTTTCGGGTATCCCGCGCAACATGCTCCTTATGGGAGTCAGTTCGAAAAACCGGTTTTTCCGCGATGGAGTGGTCGTGGAAAAGACCTCGGCCAGTATTTGCAGGTCGTCTCCCATCCTGAAGTCGTCCCTTGTCTCCTCGTAGCCGAAAAGGAAGAAAATCTTTTTGAACCCGGACCAGGCAAGGGCGGAAAGACACATGGAACAGGGTTCGTGGGTCGAAAGAAAGACGGTTTCTTCCGGAGAGGGTCGGTCCTTCATCCGGAAGAAATGTCTGATTGTGACCATTTCACCGTGAAGAGTAGGGTCTTCCCCCCTTTTGTTGGTCCCCGCGGTCAGTAGGGAAAGGTCATCCCATGCAAGAACTGCTCCACCAAAAATATTGTGCCCCTCATTTACGCCTTCCCTTGTTATGGGCAGGATGTCCTTCTCGATTACCTCCAGAAGCCTTGAAACGATCTTGGTTTTATCCATGGAAATCCCTCCGATACCCACAAAGATAGCAGAATAACCCCGTAGTGGAACCCCCGAAATTTGCGACTTGATCTGTGTGATAGAATAATGGCACTTGAGGATCATCCACCTGGAGGTGGGTTAAATGAGTGGCAGCAAAGCGGTTTTTTCCGCTGGAACGGATAATCTGGCTTCTTCTCTCTTCGAAAGCAGGTCAACGGGCGTTTGCCTTATTCAGGAAGGGTTGGTAAAGACCATCAACCCTGTCCTTGAAGATCTCACCGGTTTCAGGTCGGAGGATATCCAGGGAAAGCCATGGGGCGACCTGGTCCATCCCGAGGATAGAAACCTCTTTTTGTCCGGTTCGGAAAAGAACCTGGGGGCGATGGAAAACCCCATCCACTTCCGGATGAAAAGCAAAGAAGGGGGTACCCTGTGGATGACCGGGACCCTGACCCCGACGGTCTTTCACGCTCGCCCTGCCCTCCTTGCCCTTCTTGCTGATGTCTCCGAACACGAGAAGATCCACGAGGAGTTCAGGAGCAGAGAGGAAGACCTTCTAAAGACGACCGAAGGGACCCTCAGGGCCATAGAAAAGATCGTGGAAATGAAGGACCCTTTCATCGCCGGACACCAGAGAAGGGTTGCCAGGCTCTCCTATGCCATTGCCCGTCACCTCGACTTTCCGGAATCTTCGGCCAAAACCCTCAGGATGGCTGCCCTGGTTCACGACGTGGGGAAGGTATCCATACCGATCCAGGTCCTTGCCAAACCGATGCACCTGACAGACGACGAATATAGCATCGTCAGGATGCACCCCCTTATTGGATACGAGATCCTCAAGGACATAGACCACCTGGCATTCGTCGGGGAGATCATATTGCAGCATCACGAGCGCATTGACGGCTCGGGATATCCTTCAGGCCTTACGGGGGACCAGATGCTGCCCGAGTCAAGGATAATTTCCGTGGCTGATGTGGTGGAAGCGATGGTCTCACAGAGGCCCCACCGGCCTGCCATGGGTATCGAGGAAGCTCTGGCCGAGATCCGGAAGGGACGGGGAGTGGAATACGACATGGAAGTGGCCGATGCCTGCGTTGCCCTTTTTCATGACCTTGGTTTTACCCTGGAAGCGGAGTCGGAGGGGGCCTTTTAGGGGGCCTTGGTCACTCGTGTCGGTCGGTTTCGTCCATCCTGAAGACGGGATTCCTTTTCTTGAGGACCTTCTTGTCCAGGTACCGGAGACCCCTGTTTACGATCCAGACAATTACAACGCACCCCCCGGCGAGAAGAAACTGGTCTATCGCCACGGCGATTCCTATCCCGGCGGTGAAGAGGATAGATGCGGCAGAGGTAAGGTAGATCACCTTGCGCCTCTCGGGGTGTTGCATTATCGTCCCCGCTCCGATGAAACTGATCCCCAGGGCTATGGCCTGTATAACACGGATGGGATCGCTGCTGATGAGGTCTGTCCCGCATCGGACCTCTCCGAAATAGACGATTATCACACTCCCGAGAAGGGTGAAGAGAGCGGACGCACCCCCGATAAGCATGTGAGTCCTCATTCCGGTCGGTTTTCCGATCATTTCCCTCTCGAGCCCGATTATTCCCCCCAGGATCATTGCCAAAGCGACCTTGGAGAGAGAGAATACCTGTTCCTCCAGCCCCATGAAGATACCTCCTTCCGGATAAGGAAACCTTCTGGATATATGATATCCCAAAGATGCCCCCTGAGTCGGGCGAACCTGTTTTTTCTTTTTATCCCGGTCATCGTTCTTGCCTTCCTCTTTTCTCCATTTTCATCACGGGCCTGCGCTGTTACCCAGAATGCCCTCCGTTTCGTCGATGAAAGTTTCGACAAGCCGCTGGTCCCGGTTTCCAGGATCATGGTCCTTCAGCAGGAGTTCAAAGAAAGGTTCTTCTCTCCCTGGAACAGGGAGATCCCTTCCATCTCACCCGAAAATGCCCTATGGGCTTTCGATGCCTGGAAGGAAAGGTTGCCCTGGGGCGAAAACCTGAGGCCCCGTTCCCGGGAATTTCTGGAAAGCCTCAAGGTGAACTGTGCCATGAAAGATTGGGGCAGCCTGAACCGCAAGACTGTCGCCTGCAGGGATACGGACCTGCGCGCCCTCCCGACAGACCGGCCATTCTTCCGTGACCCGTCCCTCGCTGGCGAGGGCTTCCCTTTCGACTATCTTCAAAATTCCAGGGTAAAGGCCGGGGAACCCCTGTTTGCGGGGCATTTTTCGGCCGACGGAAGATGGCTTTTCGTTGAGACCGGGTACGCGGCCGGATGGGTGGATTCAAGGGACGCGGCCCTTGTTGACGAAGGCCTTGCTCAAATATGGAGGGAAAGCCCCCTCGCATTTGTCATAAAAGATGACGTGCCGGTGAAAGACGAGAAAGGTTCCTACATGTTTTCCGCGAAGATCGGGACGATCCTCCCGATATTTTCTGCCGGAGTCAGGGGAGGGCCAATAAGAGCAGGTGTTCCTGCAAGGGACCGGGACGGCAATGCTTTTCTGGAGGATACGCTTCTGCCCGCGGGGTCAACGTCGAATGGACCCCTGGAGTTCACCCGGTGGAACGTTGCGCTGATGGTCAACGAAATGCTGGGGACTCCCTACGGGTGGGGTGATTCTCTGGGGAACAGGGATTGCTCCGGCGCGATGAGGGACCTCTTCGCTGTCTTTGGTATATGGCTGCCGAGAAACTCCGCGGCGCAGGCAAAGGCATACCACTTCGTTTCCCTCGAAGGGCTCACAGGGGAAGAAAAAGAGAAAACCCTCTTGCTGAAAGGAAAACCTTTCGCGACTCTACTGAGGATTCCGGGGCACATCATGCTCTACCTTGGAGAGTACAGGGGTAAGCCCTGTGTTTTTCATTCCTTCTGGGGAGTTCGCACCTCCAGGGGGGGTATCGAAGGGCGTCACGTTTTTGGCGAGGCGGTTATAACAACCCTGCGCCCCGGGAGAGAGGTCGACGATTTTGATACCTCCCGTGGGGATCTTCTGGATCGTCTGGCAGGGATGACTCTGTTGACTGTTGGACCCTAGCCCCTGTTCTTGTTGGCGTTCATGCGGTCATCGGCGGACTTGAGGACCGATGACAGTTTCCTGCCGTCATCGGGACAGCATGCGAGTCCGTATTCGGCGGAGAGGTTCATGGGGATACCCTTTACCCTCAGGTTCCCAAGGCCCCTGATAATCCGGTCTATTACCACATCTGCTTCTGCAGGCCCGGTGTCCGGAAGCAGGATGACGAACTCGTCCCCACCGAAACGGGCCGCAAAATCACAGCTGCGTAGTGAGTCCGATATTGTTTCTGCCGCTGACTTGAGAGCCGCGTCTCCCATGAAATGTCCGTATGTGTCGTTAACTTCCTTGAACCGGTTCATGTCCAGCATGACCAGGGAGATTTTTCCTCCGCTCCGGGAAAGGCGGTTCTCCTCTTCCTCGAGCCTCTGCAGAAGTGCCCGCCGGTTTGGTGTCCCAGTGACCGAATCCGTCAGGGCCATGGATTCCATCTCTTTTACCAGTTCGATATTTTTCCAGAGCGATGACAGGTGTCCCGCAAGAATGGTGAAAAGTTCCTCGTCGGAGGTGTCAAAAGGCCCGGTTCCCTCTGCCGAGATGACACCGAGAACCCTCTCTCCGTCCATGATGGGAACATCTATTTCGGAGACGCTACTCTCAACAAACTGGAAAAAGTCGGGAGAAGAAGACACATCCGGGGTAACTATCATGCGTTTCTCTCTGGCAGATCTGACGGAGAGCCCTTTACCCGACATCCTGAGCCTGTCGCTTGTGATGCCGTATTCAGAAGGGTCGATCGAGGTGGACGCGATTATAAGGGGGGTGAAGGTTTTTTCTTTATCTGTCGATGTATTTTTCACAATGCTTACATTTATAATGGACATCTCCCGGTCGAGAAGCCTCACGGTTTTCTCCATCAGGGGGGCAATTTCGTTTTCCCCAGCCAGTTCCTGCAATATTTCGTGAAGCGCCCGCAGTCTTGATGCGCTCCTTGAGAGGGAAAGCCCTTTTTCCCGTTCCGTTGTCCTGTCGAGGAAAGTCTCGATGGCACCGCTGATGGTGCCCCCAGGTCCGAAAAGAGGGACTGCCATGAAGGAGAGCCACCGGCCACCGTTGATCTTGGGAAGGAAAAACTCCGCTTCCAGTCCGCCCCTGGTGCCTTCAAGGGGAGAGCAGGAGTCACCGTATATTTTCTTTACCCTGTCCAGCCCGGCACCCTCCAGAACAAGGTCCGCCAGGACCGGTCTCTTTTCCCCGTAGAAGGCCCTCCAGGGTTCATCGGAGCCGATCATGTCCATGGCGGATACTCCGGTAAGCCTCTCGCAGGCTTTGTTCCAGTGGGTGACTTTGTGGTCTGTGTTTATCACGAATGCCGGTATGGCAAGGTCTTTAATGATCTGCGATGCTGTGGAGTGTTTTTCCGCAAGTTCGTCCCTTGTTTGCAGAAGCCCCAGCAGGCGTGGCACCGCCCACAGGACCGAAGCAAGAAGAAACAGGGAGACGGTCAGGCCCAAAGATTCCTGGAGCAGGAAAAACTCCGGGAGGGCATTGTCTGACATGACAAAAAGGAGCATTCGCAGCCTGCGGAAAAGCATAAGAACTCCCGTAACGGCAACAAGAACCACCGCGGGGTGTTTCCTTGCGACGATAAGGAGCCTCATGGCCGCAAGTGTCCCGGCTGTCTGAAAAATCAGTGAAAGGGCAAGAACAAACAGGGATATATTCATTTGGTGTTCCTCTTTCCTGTTTACTTGCAACTTAAGCTATTTTAAATCTTTAGAATAGTGAACGTCAACTTTTCGGGATGCCCTTCTCGAGGTCTCACTGTGATATATTGTTCAGGTGGAAAGAACACTCAGGGGAGTGTGACCAATGTCTGGAAAGCCTGTTCTGGATAGTCCAGAAAGGGAAAAGATCTTCAGGAGGGACAGATTCACCTGCCAGTTCTGCGGCAGGACCTTCCCCGATGTCCTGCTCGATGTGGACGCATCGCCTCTCTTCCGCAAACAGGGGAAGGAGATGGTGACTTCATGCTACGAGTGCACCCGCAGGAACTGGCTCAACAGGGAGAGCACTTCCCGCCCGGAGGGTACCGGTGCCGATGATGCCGTTGTGCTGGAGTGGAAAAGGCAAAAAGACTGGTATTCCCGTTGGCTGGACGAACAAAACATGCCTGGCCCGAAGGTTGGACAGGAAGCGGACCAGGACAGCGATACGGAGCAGGAAGCAGTAGTGGATAACATTACCAGAGCTGACGAAAACCTTAAGCAGGTCTTTGCACCCGAAGCAAACCTCGATGATGAAATTATCGAGATAGAACCGGAACAGGAACAGGAACCAGAACAGGAACAGGAACCAGAACCAGAACCGGAACCGGAACCAGAACCGGAACCGGAACTTCGGCTTCATAATGAAAATGATGGGGCACCCGATTTGCCCTCGGGGGGAAGCCCTCAAGGGATAACGCAAAAAGATATTTCCTCAGGCTCGGGGAGGGTTCCGCCGGATCTTTCCCCTTTCTGGTTTCGGAGCTGGCTTCTTTATACCCTGATGAAAGTTTCCGGGCTCGATCCCATGGACGCCGAAGAGGCCTTCATCATGACCGTCACCGGGATGGAAAATGCCGGTGCCCTGCCCGAGGGAGAGGGTCTTCTGTTTATCGATTCTCTCAGGGATGCGGCTCAAGGCCTTGCCGGGCAGGGATACCTTGTCGCTGACGGAACAAAAGGAACCATCAGGCTTACCGAGACCGGTATAACGGTCTCACGGATGATAGTACCTCCAGGCCTGTCTTCCAGGGATGGAGAATAAAAAAGCCCCGCCATCAGGCGGGGCTTTTTGCTGTGGGTCGTTATCTATTCCGTTTCCCTCATGAGAGCCTCAAGGACTTCCCCGAGTTTTTCGATTTCCTCTCCGTACCTTGCCCAGTTTCCTTCTCTTGAGGCCCTCTGGGCTGCTTCAAAGTGTTGCCTCGCCTGTGCCGAGAGATCTCTTGCATTATCCCCAAGCATGACAGGAGGGCGTTCATCAGGCCTGTCCGGAGTCGGGGTCGGAGTGCTTACCCTCGCCCCGGTGGAACCGGAAAGTCTTGAAATAAGGATGGAAAGAGCGTCATCCACAGTCTCGGCCCAGGCGACCTTGCCGCCCGAGGAAACAATGACACGCTTCAGTTCCGGCAGGTCGCTGTTCTCGGCCCTCAGGTAGAGAGGCTGAGCGTAAAGCAGCGAATTGCCCAGGGGGATGACGAGGATATCGCCCCTGATTACGTCGGACCCCCGCTGGCTCCACAGAGACAGCTGGGCGGATATCTCCGGGTCCTGGTCTATCAGGGCCGCTACCTGTGAGGGACCGAAGATAAGTTTCTGCTTCGGGAACTTGTAGACGAGAAGTTCCCCGTAGTTGGGAACATCGGAGCGTCCCGCCATCCATGCGATCATGTTGTCCCGCCCCACCGGCATAAAGGGAGCGATAAGGGCGAACTCGGCCTTTTCCTCTCCGGCAAGCCTCATTATCACGTAGTAGGCATTCAGGTTGCCGGAACTGGTCTGTGTTGAGAGCCGCCAGACGTCCTCCTTGTTGTAGAAGGTGTTTGGGTCCGTCATGTGGTATGTCCGGTAGATCTCGCTCTGGATCAGGAAAAGCCCCATCGGATAACGTATCTGGGTGCAAAATTCCGGGTGAGCGTCCTCGATGGGCGTGAAGAGATCCGGGAAAATTCCCTGCCAGGTCTTGAGCAGAGGGTCGTCAGTATCGGCAACATAAAAGAACATCGATCCGTCGTAAGCGTCTATGACGGCCTTTACGCTGTTGCGGACGTAGTTGACCTTTTGGCGGGTTCCACTGATTGTTACGGGATTGGAGTAAGGGTAACGGCTCGTGGCGGTATATGCGTCCTGGATCCACACCAGCCGGCCACCCATTACGGCAAGATAGGGATCGGAGTCGTAAAGGAGGAAAGGGGCGACAACATTCAGTCGCTCTCTGATGCTTCGGAACATCAGAATGCGGCTCTCCGGTTTTATAACGTTGGTGAAAAGGATCTGGGAGTCCCTGAACCGGAGGGAGAACATGATCCTGTTGAAGAGGCCTCCGATAGCTACCCCGCCTGTACCTTCGTAGGTCGTTCTCATGTTCGAATTCCCCAAGGGGTAGTCGAACTCCAGCACGTCGGTCTTGACGAGAGAGTAGGGGAGTCTCTTCTCTCCGAAGTAGATGCGTGGCTGGTCAATATCCAGAGGTACAGAAATTTTTGGGGGGACGTCCTGGATTATCAGGACCGGTTTACCCGCTCTGTCAACCTCGTTGACAAAGTTCATAACTATCCCGAATCCGTGAGTGAACTCGAGGTGCCGGTTGACCCAGGTCGGGTTCTGGATCTGGTCGACGTCAAGTTCGCGGGCCGCAAGCATTACCTGCCTGTAGGTTCCGTCAAAGGTATAGCGGGCTATGTCCACATCGGGGAAGTCGTAGTAGGTCCTGATCTCCTGCAACTGTTTGAAGGCTCTCAGCAGGGGTCGGTAATCCCAGAGGCGGATGTTGCTGATGGTGTCTGTTTCGTTCTCGATGTCCGCGCGGGTAATGGAGTCATCGGGGGTGAAGTCGATGACCGAAAGAGAATCCAGCCCGTAGGCCGCCAGGGTGTTGTTGATGTTGAATTCAATATAGGGACGTTCCTTGGAGAACTCGTTGGGTTCAACAACATATTTCTGGATGATCCCGGGTACTACACCTCTGAGGATAACGCTTGCGCCTACCATCAGGACGATGCCCGCAATTGCCAGGCGCCAGGTCCTGCGGAAGGTGTTTGCCACCAGGAGGGCCGCCACTACCAAAGAAAGGAGGGCCATGATGTTGATTGCAAAAAGCCTCGCGTGAATATCGGTGTAGCCCGCTCCAAATACGATGCCACCCTCCGAAAGGAGGAGGCCGTACCTCTCAAGCCAGATCCCTGCTCCCCAGGCGATAACGGCTACCGCGCCCAGGATCGAAAGGTGGGTCCTCGCGCTGGCAGGAATGTAGAGCCTGTTCTCCTCTCTCATCCTTGGCAGGGAGGCCATGAAGAATATCAGGGCCACCCCGAGGGTTGCCGTTACGAGGGTTCCCATTACCCAGCCCTGGATCAGCGACCAGAATGGAAGGTCAAAGACATAAAAGGCTACATCCTTGCCGAAAAGGGGTTCACCTTTCCCGAAGGGTGTCCGGTTAAGGAACTGCAGCACCGTCATCCATTCAGAACGGACGCCGAGACCGTTCATGACGGCCATGACCGCCGAAACTGCAAGCACCAGCAGTGCGGAGGCCCGTAAAGGCACGACCTCGGTTCCGTCAGTATATTCCGTCATTCCGGTTATGGCGCTTTTCCTGGCCCGGAGCCAGTTCAGGGAGAAGAACAGGAATGCTGTCGCCGCCGCAAGAGCAAAAAGAATCCACTGGGGAATAAGTCTTGTCCAGAAGACCTGGGAGAACCCCTTCGCGCGGAACCACAGCATGTCGGTATAGAAAGTGGCCGTGGCGGGGATGACTACCGCAAGCAAAATGACGATACCGAACAGGATCCAGACGCCTTTTTTGAGTTTCAGGGGGGGTGCCTGACGTTTCTGCCCCCCGCCCCCCCCGAAAGGGGAGCCATCGAAAATATCTCTCATGGACATGGCCTATCGCCTCACATTTTTCAGGATGGGTCAAACATTTATTCCAGTGCACAATGTACCATGTCGAGAGAAAATCAGCAAAAAGGCCGCCCGCATCAGCGGACGGCCCCTGTTCTCGAGCTTCTGGCTATATCAGCCCTGCCTGTGTAAGGAAGTCCTTTGCGATATCCTCGGGTTCCTCTCCATCATCAAATCTTCCGTTGAGTTCCGACATGGTGACCTCGTCGATCTGTCCGCTCAGTTTCTCCAGAATCGAAAGCAGGGCGGGGTATCTCTCGAGGGTGTCCATCCGGACAACGAAAGCCGCACTGTAATCGGGGAAGAATGACTTGTCATCTTCCAGAAGAGCCAGGCCCAGCTTCTTTATGCGGGAATCGGTGGAATAGGCGACGATCGCCTCAACTTCCCCCTCCGCGATGGCCCTGTACATGATCGAGTACTGCATTGGCAGGACCTCGCCGAACTCTATACCGTAGGCCTCGGTCCAACCCGGGTAACCGTCGGGACGGGTGTCGAAGTTCTCGTCCGAGGCGAGCTTCCAGTTTTCCGAATGTCCCTTGAGGTCTGAGGCCTTCTTCAGTCCGAGTTCCTCGGCCTTTGCTCCGGGGATGGCCATTACGTATGTGTTGTTAAAGCCTATCGGGGCTGCCCAGGTCATCTGGAAGGTCTTTTCGAACCCCTCCTTGACCATCTTGAATGTCTCTTCCGATGGAAGGTTGGGTCCTTCGTACCTGAGAATGCCCGTTAACTGGGTGCCTGTCCATGAAGGGTAGATATCGAGCTCTCTGCCTACCATTGCCTGGTGCAGGACCGATGATGCCGCGAACTCCGTGTTGATATCTACGGAAAGGCCTGTATGATTCTCGACCAGCAGTTTGCCCATCCATGCAAGAACTATGGATTCGTTTACGGTCTGGGCTCCCACCTTCACGGTGCCTTCATAGGCAAGAGGGTCATCGCCGGGAGCTACCTCTTCCCACGCGGGTTGCCTCGTATTGTTGTAGACCAGGAATCCGACTACGGCCACTGCGAACAGCAGCATGAACACAAGTGTTTTTCCTTTCATGTTTCCCATCTCCTTTCAGATTTGTTTTCGACAGGATGCGACTACGGCCTGTCTGCCGATGTTTCCGTTTTTTGTGAAAGACGCAAGGCCCTGCGTTTGGGGTCAGCGTGAGCCTGGAACATTTTCAATGCCTGATCCGCTACCAGGGCAAGAATCGTAGCGGGAAGAGCCCCGGCAAGAACAACCTCGTTCCGGATAGATGCAAGGCCGGAGAATATCAGTCTTCCAAGACCCCCGCCTCCGATGGCCGAAGCGAGAGTGGCAGTCCCGATGATCCAGACTGTTGCAACCCTTATCCCGGCAATTATCACGGGCAGGCCCAGGGGCATCTGAACGCGCATCAGGATCTGGTACTCCGTCATGCCCATGCCCCGTGCTGCCAGGATCAGATGCTTCGGGACATTTTTCAGTCCCGTATAGGTGTTCTGCAGGACCGGCAGCATTGCGTAGAGAAAGAGCGCGCATATCGCGTTGTCGTTGCCTATCCCGAAGATGAAGATCAGGAAACCCAGAAGGGCAAGGCTCGGAATGGTCTGGAAAATGTTGGCCACGCCGATGACGTAGGGTGCCGCCTTTTCGTTCCTGGTAAGGTAGATCCCGAGGGGAATGCATACAGCCAGCGTTATGGCAAGAGCTATCGAAGATATCATGATATGCTGCCACGTCAGGGAAAGGATCCTCGGCCAGAAACGTATGATGTAGGCCAGGAAAAGATCAAGAAGGGGCTTCTGGTCCGGCATCAGTCCTTAACCTCCCTTCTTTTGCGGGTCAGGCGGCCTATGGTGAGTCTGGCCACCCCCGCCTGGGTGACGATACCGACGAATTCTCCTGTTTCGTTGACTACCGGTATGGGGAGATCCTTGTCGGCAAGCATTTCCGCGGCGTCGCGCAGGGTTGCCTCCTCGATCAGCAACTTACGTTCCCGCGTGAGACCGTCGGCCGCTGAGAGTCCCTTTCGTGAAGCCTGTTTGAGAAGCCAGAGAAGGGCCATTCCGTGCCATTTGCCGTTCTTGTCGACGACCTGGGCTGTTTCACACCCCTCGTCCTCCATCATATCCAGCACTTCCGAAGCGGCTCGTCCAGGTTTGACCCGGAGTATCGGCTCCTGGACCAGGATGTCCAGGGGCGAATCGGGAGAAATGTTGGCCAGCCTGTCCTCGCCGATGAAGTTCCTCACGAAATCCGTCGCGGGGTTATCCTGGATCTCATCGGGTGTGCCCATCTGCTCTATGCGTCCCTGGCGCATGATGACTACCCTGTTGGCCATGCGAAGGGCCTCTTCCATGTCGTGGGTAACGAAGATGATCGTCTTTTTTACAGTGTTCTGGAGTTCCAGGAGCTCGTTCTGCAGCCCCTCGCGGCTTATTGGGTCGAGGGCACCGAACGGTTCGTCCATCAGGACCACCTCCGGGTCCGCAGCCAGAGCCCTCAGTACACCAATACGCTGTTTCTGTCCGCCGCTCAACTGGTCGGGAAGGCGGAACCTGTACCTGGCGGGGTCAAGCCTCGCAAGTTCCAGGAGCTCATCGACCCGCCTGCGTATGCGTTTTTTGTCCCATCCGAGAAGCCGGGGGACTATGGCAATGTTCTCGGCCACGGACATGTGGGGCATAAGGGCTATCTCCTGGACCACGTATCCTATGCTTCTGCGGAGTTCGACAGGGTCCAGGGAGTGAATGTCTTTGCCTCCGACCACTATCTTGCCGGAGGTAAGTTCCTCCAGGCGGTTCACCATCTTCAGGGATGTTGTCTTTCCGCACCCGCTCGGCCCTATAAGTACCGCTATCTCACCGCGCTCTATTTCAAGATCAAGACGGTCGACAGCCCTGGTTCCGTCCTCGTAGATCTTGGTCGCCTTATCGAAGATAACCATGGGCCACCTCCTTTGCCGGTTTTCCCGGGGATTCCCCGGTTCTGTATTTCATCTGCTCGATGGTTCTGCCCAGGGCCGCAAGGAAGGCAGAGTTCTCCTCACCTGTCCCGATGGTCACCCTGATCGCCCTGTCGTAACCCCAGCCGCCGCAGGGTCGAACAATTATTCCCTGTTTAAGGAGATCTTCGGCCACGGCGTCGGCGGGGAAAGGTGTCTCGAAAAAGATGAAGTTGGTGTGCGAGGGGGCGACTTCGAGACCCATCTCTTTAAGGGCATCAGAGGTTTTTCCCCTGTCCGAAATGATCATTTGCCTGGCCCTTTCGCAGGCTTCCCTGTCAAGGGTCAGGACAGCCACGGCTCCGGCAATACCGACCCGATTGGCGTTGAAGGGCTCGCTGACGGTGTCTATTGCGGTAATGACCTCCTCCCGGGCGATGGCGTAACCGATCCTTGCCCCCGCCAGCCCGTAAGCCTTTGAGAAAGTCCTTATGGATATCACGTTTCTTCCGCCGGAGACCAGCCTTGCCCTGTCGGGAAGCAGGTCCTGCTCCGCGAACTCTGCGTAGGCCTCGTCGAGGACTACCCAGGCGGTCGACGGAAGGGAATCCAGGAGTCCGTCAAGGAGACCCGGGTGGAAAACGGTTCCCGTAGGGTTGTTGGGGTTGCAGAGCCAGACAAGTTTCGCCCTCTCTGTTGCGGCATCGGAGACAGCCTCGAGATCTAACGTGTGATCTTTGAGTGGAACGTCAACGATCCGTCCCCCCATCAGCTTCGAGAGTTCGCGGTAGAGGCTGTAGGTGGCCGAAGGCAGGAGCACCTCGTCACCGGGTTCCAGAAAACACTTGGCCATGGCCTGGAGCATTCCCTCCGCCCCGTGGGAAATGGCGATATTCTTGGGATCCACTCCGTGGATCCCGGCGAGAAGTTCCTTGATCTCCTCAAAAGCTATGTCGGGGTACCGGTTGATGTTTTCTATCTCGTCCCGCATCGCCGCTGCCGAAGCGGGGAACGGTGCGTAGGGATTTTCGTTGGATCCAAGTTTGACGATCCTGTCGAGGCCCAGTTCACGCCGAACCTCCTCGATGGTCTTTCCCGGAACATAGGGTTCCATTCCGAGAACCGCCTTGCGGATTCCTTCAACGCTCATTGGCGAACCCTTCCTTCCCGGGACTGCACTCAATCAGTGTCGGGACATCAGCTGAGAATGCCTGGACTATGCTGCTGGCAAGGTCTTTCGCATCCCGTGGTCTGGAATATTCGGCCCCGTATGCGGAAGCAAGAAGTTCAAGGTCCGGCGTAGTGTTGTCCACGGCTATAAAAACACCCGGGTGCCGCGCGTTCTCGTTTCGGCGGATCTCCCCGAAACCATGATCGTTCCAGATCACTATTGGTATTGGAAGGCGCTCCTGAACAGCAACGGCGAGTTCCGGGAGGGTGAACTGGAATCCCCCGTCACCCGCGAGAACACAGACGGGGCGTGAAGGTCTTGCCAGTCGTGCGCCAATGGCCGCAGGCATGGCAAGCCCAAGGGTTCCGAATCCTACGGGGTGCAGGAAAGTCCCGGGCCGAAACGCCGGATACTCGCTTAGCGCTACGTATGCGGGGCCTGTCATATCGGCAAAGAGGATCCCTTCTTCGGGGATCGCTCCCCTCAGGGAGGCGCATATTCCGGACATGGCCTCCAGGTCTGTCCCCATGGCGGTCACAGACCGGAGTTCATCCAGAGACCTGCTTCGGAGTATACTGGCGGCCCTGGATGCACGCTCTCTTCTGTCCGGGTCCGTTGATACCATTTCCAGGAGAGCCGAAGCCGCCTGCCCCGCGTCTGCGATGATGCCAATATCGGCATCGCCGTTGCGCTGGAAGTTGGAAGGGTCAAGATCGATCTGTACCAGCGGTCCTTTCTTTGGAAGCGGTTTTTCCCACAGGTCCGTGGGAGAAAGTTCCGTTCCGAAGGCCAGGATCAGGTCGGAACTGCCCAGATACTCCCTCACGCAGGGAAAATGGATCCTTGCCCCCAGGCAGAGAGGGTTCCTTTCGTCGACGATCCCTTTGCCCGCGCAGGATTCAATTACTATCGCACCGGACTTTTCAGCGAGGCTGGTGATCTCTTCCCGGGCTTTTCGTGCGCCGCCTCCGACAATGATCACCGGAAATGAAGCGTTACCCAGCAGGTCGGCCGCCTGATTCAGAGCCTTTTCGGGAAGAGGAGGCATTGCCGGGTTGGAAGTTCCCGCGGAGGGGCACTGGTCCCCCGGACACTTTCCGGCAAGAATATCCATAGGGATCTCCACGTGTACCGGACCCGGGCGTCCACTGGAAGCCAGATGCCAGGCCGATTCGATTATTTCCTGAATTTCTCCGGGGAGATTCACGCGGAAACTCTGTTTTGAGACTCCGCCCGCGAGGGCGACGCTGTCGGGAAGTTCGTGAAGGAAACCGCAGCCCCTGCCAATGTAAGGTGCAGGGATCTGGCTGGAGATAACGAGCATGGGGATCGAATCATGAAGGGCCTGTGCCATGGGGGTGAGGATGTTTGTGAGGCCTGGGCCTGAGATGACAAGTGCTACCCCCGTCTCACCTGTGGATCTGGCATACCCATCTGCCATAAAACCCGCGCCCTGTTCGTGGCGGGCTGTAACGTGGCAAATATCGCTCTCTGTGAGGGCGGTATAGATATCCAGGTTATGTATTCCCGGGATGCCGAAAATTACGGAAACACCCAGGGACTCAAGTGTTTTTACCACGCGTCTTGCGCCGTTTGGACCAATCACCCTACCACCTCGATCTGGGAAATTATGGGGGCTTCCAAAGGAGACAGAAAGCCTGTCCGACACCCTTTCTGGGAGACGGACAACGAAAAAACGCCTGAAACCGGAGAAAAACCACTGGAGTAGTGCCGGAGAAAAACTCTTTTGGATAGAAAAACAAAAAACTCCGTTAACCGGAAGCGAGTTCAGGCGTAAAAGTTCAACCCGGACATGTTACCCGAAAAGTCACAAATCGTCAAATTGTATGGATAAGGGGAACAAATCCAGGAGCCGGGAATCGTGGAAAACCGAGGAAACAGGAAACAGGAAACAGGAAACAGGAAACAGGAGACGGGAAACAGGAAACAGGAAACAGGAAACAGGAAACAGGAAACAGGAAACAGGAAACAGGA
>DAOTIQ010000032.1:0-20189 GCA_035448245.1 Thermovirgaceae bacterium
TTCTGGAACCTTTGCTCAGTGAAGCGAGGCAACTTCGCCAGGAAGGGATATCCGGAACCCTTCCTGTAAGCCCTGAGTGCTATGGATGTATGGATTGTGTCGCCGCCTGCCCAAGGGGGGCTCTAAGGATAGAGACCCTCGGGATAGCTGGCAAAAAACGTGAGTAGTGGGTTTGTAATTTGTGAATCGTGAATCGTGAATCGTGAATCGAAAAAGTCAAAAGCAAAACCAGATCCTTCGCTTCGCTCAGGATGACAGCAGGGTCAACTGCGTGGACGGTGAACGGGAAGGGGAAAGACCTCCCGACGGGTAGCAGGGGCAAATTGTCAATGGTCAACGGTAAAAAATAAACAGAAGGGGCCCCGACAAAGGTTTTACTTGGTCCGGCCCCTTCTCTGCAAGAATAATTGAAACCTAAAGGCCCATGTAGGCTTTTCGGACTTCCTTTGAATCCAGCAGTTCCTTCGCGGTTCCGTGTTGAACGATCTTGCCTGTCTGTATGACGTAGCCCCTGTCAGCTACTTCCAGGGCTTCCTGAACCATCTGTTCTACAAGGAGGATCGTCACTCCTGAACGGTTGATAGAAACAACGGTTTCCATAACTTTTTCCACGAGGGACGGCATCAGGCCGAGAGAAAGTTCGTCAAGCAGTAGAAGACGGGGGGCCGACATCAGGCCTCTTGCTATGGCAACCATTTGCTGTTCTCCTCCGCTCATGGTCTCGGCCACCTGGGAGCGCCTGTCATATAATTTCGGAAAAAGTTCAAATACCTGTTTCAGGCTTTTATCTATGGCATTGCGATCGTTTATCGTAAATGCCCCGAGTTCAAGGTTTTCCTGGATAGTCAGTTTTGAAAAAAGCCTCCTCCCTTCGGGGACATAACTTATGCCGAGACGGATCGTTTCATGGGCTTTCATACGGGAAATGTCTTTTCCCTCAAAATGAATGCTCCCGCTGAAGGGGTTCATCAGCCCGGAGATCGTCCTCATGGTGGTCGTTTTCCCCGCTCCGTTTGCCCCGACTATCGCAACCAGTTCTCCCTGGGCAACCTCGAGAGAGAGCCCGTGAATAACAGGCACGGAGTCGTAGCCGCAATGAATGTCCTGGACCTTCAGGATAGTGTCAGCCATCACTGGCTCACCTCTTTCGATCTTTTCAGGCGCTGGCTGAATTTGGCACCCAGGTATGCGGTGATGACCCTTTCGTCCTCCACGACATCTTCAGGGTTGCCTTCAGAAATCTTTTCCCCGCCGTCAAGGACCACTATTTTGTCGGCGACGGACATAATGGCCTCCATGATGTGTTCAACTACAAGAAGTGTGATTCCGCGTTTTTTCAGGTTTCTGAGAATTTCCACGGCGGCCTTTATCTCCGTAGAGGTCAGACCGGCCATCGCCTCGTCCAGCATGAGCAGTTCTGGTCCGGTGGCAAGGGCGCGCGCCATCTCGAGACGTTTCTTGAAACCAATTGTCAGACCTCCGGCAAGCTGGCCGCTCACTTCCTCAAGGTGACAAAGAGAAATGCACTCTCTGGCCACCCTGTTGGCCGTTTCGGCATCTGCGCCGCGAAGGAAAGCTCCTACAAGAACGTTATCGAGGACGGTCATCTCCTTAAGGGGATGAACTACCTGGAAAGTTCGCACAGCTCCCCTGCGTGCGATTTCGTAAGCAGGAAGGCTGGTGACTTCCTCGCCCCGGAAGAACATGTTGCCGGAGGTTGGTTTGTAGAATCCTGAAATACAGTTGAAAAGTGTTGTCTTCCCCGCGCCGTTGGGACCGATGAGCCCAACCACAGATCCCTTTTCGACGTCGAAGGAGACATTGTTGCATGCCACGAGGGATCCGAACCTCATGGTAACGTTGCGGATCTCAAGAAGGGCCATTCTGTTTGCCCCCTTCCCTGTGCTGTCTGATGCTTTTCGTGAAACGGTCGAGGATACCCATTATGCCTTTGGGCTGATAAACCACAACTATGATGATCAGAAGACCAAAAATAATCAGGTCCACACCGCCGCCAAGGCCGCCAAGATAAGCCCTGGAATATTCCTGTAATGGAATGAGAAGAGCCGCACCAAGCAGGGGTCCGTAGAATGTGCCCAGTCCGCCGAGAATGGTTATAAGGACGAACTTCATTGACATATCGAGTGACATTACCATCGGAGGGTCTACACGGTAGTTGTACTGGGCGAAGAATGCCCCGCAGAGTGCGGCCAGAAAGGCAGACAGAGCCATAGCTGAAAGTTTGACCCTTGTGCTGTTGACCCCCAGTGATTCGGCGGTCTCTTGTCCCTCCCTCACAGCCCTCAGATAGAAGCCCAGGCGGTTTTTCTCGATCCATCGTACTATTCCAAAGACAATAAAGAAGAGGAGAAGGACCCCGTAGAAATAACCGACCTTGGACTGGTACCAAACGAAATTTTTCCAGCCGGGCTCGGTAAACCCGTAATCAAGGCCTATAGCACCTCCGACCCAATACCAGACCATGAACAACCGGTTGAAAATTTCCACTATTGCGAAGGTGGCGATGGCGAAATAGTGGCCTTTCAGTTTGAAGCAAGGGTAACTGATAGCTAATGCGACCAATGCTGCAACCATTGCTCCTGCAAGGATTCCCGGCCAAGGTATCAGGCCGAACCGGACTACGGCCATTCCTGTGCCGTATGCTCCGATCCCGAAAAATACGGAGTGGCCGAAGGAAGTCTGGCCGCAATATCCTCCCAGGATGTTCCAGGCCTGGGCCATGCTCGAGTAGAGCAGTACCTGGATCATTACGTGCTGGGCAAAGGAGCTGTGGTTGAACCATGGTGTCAGTGGTATAACAGCAAATGCTGCCAGAAGACCCAGCCAGAACAGATCCTTTCCTGTCATCTTTCCTGAAATTTTCATGGAATCACCACCCGAAAAGGCCCCTGGGCCTGACCATTACCACTACAAGGTAGAGTCCAAACACGGCGACGTATTTGAACACCGGTGCTATGTAAAAACCGGCAAATGCTTCGACGAGCCCAATAAGCAGGGATGCCAGAAGGGCTCCGGGAATGCTGCCGAATCCTCCCATGGCGACACAAACAAAGGCGATAAGACTGAAGAGCGCCCCCACTTCAGGGTGTACCGCGAGGTAAGAGGGGAGAAGACCGCCCGCAATTCCCACGCAGGCACCGCCGAGTCCGAAGACAAGGAGATATATCCTTTCGGTGTTGATCCCCATCAATTCCGCGGCTTCCTTGTCCATTGCCGTAGCCTGTATTGCCCACCCGAGCCTTGTCTTTTTAACAAGCCTGTAGATTACGAAAAGTAGAGCCAGCGCGACGAGCCCAATAACGAGTTGGGGGACAGGAATAATAATTCCGGCAAGATCTATGGTTTTCCCTCCGACAAACGTATCCTGCAGAAGCCGGAAGTTCGGGGAAAAACGGTTAAGGCAGATGTTCTTGAGCAGCATGGAAAGCCCGAAAGTCGCAAGAAGGGCGGACATTGCAGACTTGCCAATGGTTCTGCTGATAATCAGCCGGTAGGTCAGGGCTCCTACTATGAAAACGAAGGCTCCACCGGCGATGGAAGAGATCAGCGGATCGATCTTGAAAATGAAACCAAGCCAGTAACTCAGATACATAGCTATCATGAGATATTCGCCATGGGCGAAGTTGATCACATCCATGACGCCCCATATCAGACTAAGGCCCGCTGCCACCAGCGCATAGAGTAGCCCGTTCAGGAGTCCGTCAAAAGCGACCTGGAGAAACGTGGCCATTCATGTTACACCCCCAGTTCATCGATCATTTCGGTTTATATCCTTTGGTGCATCGAAACAAGAGAGGCAACAGAGAAACCCCTGCTGCCTCTCTGGCAGATCCTTTAACCGATGTTCAAAGAATCGGGTCCAGTAAATCCAGACTGAAAATGAGATTCCAGGCCAGGATTAGCGATCTTTCCAGGGAACCATGGGAATAACTGGTTCAGTATCGGCCAGATCTACAGGGTAGATCCTCTTGTACTGTCCGCCCTGGAGCTGGGTGAGCATGCTCATGGCCTTGACATTCTGTCCGCCGGGAGCAAAGGCGACTTTACCACCCATGGAGAGTGGGGATTCCCACTCGTTGGCATGGAGGGTCTCGGCAACAACTGTCGGGTCAAGGCTTCCGGATTTTTCGATAGCCTGTGCCAGAACAAGGAGCGCGACGGCTTCCTGGATGGAGTCGCTGTCAAAGGGGACGCTGGGGTCGGTCTTGGTCTTGTAGATCTCTTCGACAGCGGCAACGGCTGGCATCAGTTCGGCAAACTCAGGGGCATAACCGGTGCCGCCCATAAAGTAGTTGGCGTCGTCTCCGAGCTGACCGGCGATGATGGGATCCTGGTAGCCGGTGCAGTAGTTAAGGGCGACCTTAGGGAGCCAGTCCATCTGCTTCATTGTGCGGACCCAAAGGGTATAGTCGCCGCCAAGGCATGCGCCGAAAACGGCATCGGGGTTTGCGGCCTTAAGCGTCTGGACCTCGCTGTTGAGGTTGGTGGCGCCGGGGTTGAAGGCTACATCTGCAACGACCTTGAAACCGCCAGCTTCGGCAGCCATGCGTCCCTCTTCGGCAGCGTGTTTCCCGAACTCGGTGTTCTCGTAAATAAGGCCAACCGTCTTCATGTCAGTGTTTTTGGTTTTGTTGGCCCATTCAATGAATTCGACAAATTCAAGAGATTCGGTTTTGTCAGTTGGAGCCATGCGGAAGAAGTATTTGAAGTCGCGCTCAGTCAGGGCTCCTGAGCTGGAGCAGCCGCACATGAAAACTTTCTGTTTCAGTTCCGCAACGAAACTTGCCGGTTTTGTGGCAGCGCTGTTGTAGCTTCCAATAATACCCCAGACCTTTTCCTGGTCGAAAAGGCGCTCGGCCTCGGATTTTGCGACATCGGGTTTCCCCTGATGATCAGCATGCACAAGGACAAATTTATAGCCATCAAGGATTCCTTTCTGTGCAGCGAGGGGAACCTCCATTTCGGGGTGCGCGTTATTTATAACCTCGGCCGCGGTCTCGACTGCCGCCTGGCAACGCTGGCCAGCCAGAGCGCAAGGGCCAGTGAGCGGGAAAAGGGTTCCTATCTTTATTACCTTTTCTTCAGCGAAAGCTGCACCTGCGAAAGTGCCCATAACCAAAAGCGCTGCCAGGGCCAGTAACAGAACCTTGCCAAAAGCGTTTTGCCTCATTTTCTGATTCCTCCCTCTCAACTATAAAATCGTGGCCTACAGACTACATTGCAACCCGATTCTCATTATCATTATTCTAGTCCTAAAATTGGGAAAAGTTAATAGGGAACTGCAAAAAGTGACCAGAATGGACCTGAAGAGCAGGCGTCAGGAAGCTGGGAACAGGAGACTGGAAGGGCAAGAGCTTGTCATTCTGAGCGTAGCGAAGCGGAATCCGCCAGCAGGCGGACTTTCCGCACCCTTTGCCCACCGGCGGGAATCTGGTTCAGACCCCGTGAATTGTGAATCGTGGAACCCTTTTACCCCTGGGTAACCCTGTTTCTTCCTGATTCCTTGCTTTTGTAGAGAAGAGAATCGGCCCTCTTCAGCAGGCTTTCAGAAGACTCGCCATCGATATGACTAGTGGCGCCGATGGATATGGTCACGCACAGCTTTTCGCCGTTATTGGCAAGATATGAGTTTTCTATAAGCATTCGAAACCTTTCGGCGACCCTGACGAGTTCATCAGGGTCAGCGTTGCGGATAACACCTACAAACTCCTCTCCGCCCCATCGGCCGCAAACGTCAAAGGGCCTGCTGTTGTCAGCAAGTGTCCGGGCCACGAATTTCAGTACCTCGTCGCCGGTATCATGTCCGTAGGTGTCGTTGAATTTCTTGAAATGGTCGATGTCCATAAAAAGGACACCGAAAGGAACTGCAAGACGATCCTTTTCCGCAATACGTCCCAGTATCTCTTTTTCCATAAAGCGCCGGTTCGGGATCTGGGTCAGGTTGTCGATCATAGCCAATTTTTCCAGTTCCGCCAATCTTATCCTGACGGCTTCCTTTTCGCGGAGATCCGTGAATAGCTCTACGGCTCCGACAACCTCTCCTTTTTCGTTCTTCAGGGGGCTGACCCTTACCGAGACCGGGACCCTGTGCCCTGCCTTGTGGTGAAGGAACACTTCGTCCTCTCGGTTCTGTCCACCTGAAATAACGTCCGAAAGGGGGCAGTTGCCGGTGCAGAGGTTGTTACCCTCCGTGTCGACGTGGGTCAGAATATTGCTGGAGCAGGTTCTTCCAACTACTTCTCCGGCACTGAAACCGGTGATCAGTTCCGCAGCCCTGTTCCAGAACCGGATAACCCTGTCGCGGTCAACGATGTACAGGCCGTCATGGAGCTGGCTCACTATCTCTTCATAAAACTCCTTGCCGAATCCGGCGGGTATTACATTTTCTCTGCTCAAATTTTTTCCTCCTTACCGACCCTGGTGAAACATTTTTTAACGGGGTCCCATTCCCATCTTTCCAGGACGGTGATACCCCTGGTGTTGTCATACCATTCAAAGCAAATTTCTCCCGATCCGGTTGCCCGGATCTCTTCGCTGGAATAATTATGGTCGCTGACGAATATTCCCCGCGGCATGTCCATGAAAGGCATTTCCACGGCCTCTCCAGAGGGAAGGAACCCTATCACCCTGTAAAGATTCCCGTTTGATCCGGCGTGCTGCCCAAGGTTTGTTTCTGGCCTTCCATCCCCTGTAAAGTCAGCGAACTGGAGTGACCATTCTCCTTCCAGGAAGATCAGTGGTTCGTCCGGGTATTGGGGATTCATGATCATGTTCAATGGTGTCGCGACGGCAGTTCCATCTGCCAGATGGGCTAGGATCTCGAAGGTTCCCTCAAATCTCGTCCCCATGAACGGCCCGGGGATGTCATCCTCGACTATCTCCCCCGATGTCATGTTGATCGAGACGGCGACGATGGGAAGAGGTGTATCGATGAAGGTCTCCGTAAATACCACCGGCACGCCTCCAGATGCGCAAGATCTGGTCATCAGAAAGAATATCGGCAAAAACAGAAGAACAGGGCGGGAAAATCTCCCCTTCCATTTCATTATCCGGTGCCCTCCCATCTTTTCTGAAGTTCCAATAACCAGGCTTCCCTGGGGCTTCACTTTATTGCAAGCAGGAAATAAAGAACCGGGATAATTTTAACCCCTTTCGCCTTTGACCAAAAAGGCCAAAAAGTAAACCCTTATCATAATAAAGTATCTTTCTTTATTTCTTACTCGCAGTTTAAAAGACCTGTGGGAAAAAGGAAACCCGAAAAATTTCTTTGACAAGCCGTTAAACACAGGATAAAATTATTTATGAACACAAAATCATTTTTTTGAACCCAGTTTCAAAAAGGGGTTAAAAGGTAACCGCAAGTTAGAAAAAGTTTATTAGAGAGAGGTGTAAAAAAATGGCAGTCAACAGTTCAGGACAACTTATGGAGATGGAGCACGAGTACGGAGCGCACAACTATCACCCCCTTGAGGTAGTCATTTCAAAAGCCGAAGGGATCTGGGTGGAGGATCCCGAAGGACGTCGCTACATGGATATGCTTTCCGCCTATTCGGCGGTGAACCAGGGTCACAGGCACCCCAGGATAATCAAGGCGCTTAAGGATCAGGCCGATATACTCACCCTGACCTCAAGGGCATTCTTCAACGACAGATGGCCTCTGTTCGCAAAGAAACTGGCCTCTTTCACAGGGAAAGAGATGATCCTTCCCATGAACACCGGGGCCGAGGCGGTCGAGACGGCCATCAAGACTATGCGCAAGTGGGGTTACCTGGTAAAGGGAGTAGAAAAGGACAAGGCCGAAATAATAACCTTTATGGAGAACTTCCACGGGCGCACGGTCACCATTATTTCCTTTTCAGTGGACGAAGTGGCAAAAGACTATTACGGACCCTACACTCCGGGATTCAAAGTTGTTCCCTACGATGATCTGGGTACTGTGGAGAAGGCTATTAACAAAAACACCGTAGGGATACTCGTCGAACCGATCCAGGGCGAAGCCGGAGTAGTTGTACCGAGTGACGGATTCCTCAAGGGTCTGGAGGATCTTTCCCGGAAGAACAACCTTCTTCTGGCGGTAGACGAAGTCCAGACCGGTTTCTGTCGCACCGGGAAAAACTTCGCCTACCAGCACGAAGGAATCGACCCCGATATCATCATCATGGGCAAGGCCCTTGGCGGTGGGGTATTCCCCGTCTCGGCCATAGCGGCCAACAAGGATGTCCTTGGTGTCTTCGAACCGGGCAGTCATGGTTCGACCTTTGGCGGCAACCCTCTTGCCTGTGCTGTTGCGGCCGAGGCAATAGATGTACTGGTCGATGAAAAGCTTGCTGAAAGGGCCAGAGAACTCGGCGAGTATTTTATGGATGGTCTCAAGGCCATCAAGTCCGACAAGATAAAGATGGTCAGAGGCAAGGGGCTCCTTATCGGTGTTGTCCTTAACGAATCGGCAGGCAAGGCGAGGATCTACACTACCGCCCTCAAGGACAGGGGATTGCTCTGCAAGGAGACTCACGACTGGATCATCAGGTTCGCTCCGCCACTTGTTATAAAGAAGGAAGAGATCGACAAGGCCCTGGAGGTTATTCGGGAGGTACTGGGTTAGGGAAAAGACCTGGCCTATTTTGTCGAGCTGACTGAATTGTTTTTTTCAGGGGATCCCGAAAACAGGGGTCCCCTTTTTTGGTCTCAATTTTTCAAGGGGCATCGAAAAAATCATTTTTGAAGTATCCTTGAATCAGGAACATGACCTTTCGAACATCTGAGGAGGAGGTTAAACCCATGGAGTACAACAAGGTGCTGATCAGCGGGAGCGAGGATCATGTTGCTTACCTGACCCTGAACAGGCCGGAAAGAATGAATTCCTTTGACAGCGAGCTGGCGGCGGAACTTTACGAAGCTCTGGCCGAACTTGATTCTTCCGATGATGTCCGTGTAATAGTGATAAAAGGATCGGGGAAGCATTTTTGCGCCGGCATAGACATTTCCGAACTGGCGGGTAAAAGCGCCATGGAATACCGGGACTGGGTAGAGCTGATGGAGAGACCTCTTTACCATATTTCAAAGATAAAGAAACCCGTCATCGCCTGTGTGCATGGAGTCGCTGCCGCGAACGGTTGTGGTCTTGCCGCCTCAGCGGACCTTGTTATCGCTTCCGAGGACGCAAGGATGGGGCTCACCGCTATCAATCTTGGCCTCAACTGTGTCGGCCCGGTTCTGGCGGTAGTCAGGTGTATCGGCAGAAAAAAGGCTTTGGAATTCCTTCTTTCCGGAGAACTTTTCGGAGCCAGGGAGGCTCAGGCCATGGGCCTGGTGAACAGGGTCGTCCCTGCCGCGGCTCTCGAAGAGGAGACTCACAAGTGGGCATTATCCTTTGCGAACAAGAGCCCCCTGGCCCTCCAGACGGCCAAGACGGCCTTTTATGCCGCAGAAGACATGGATTACGAAAAACAGTTCGCTTTCATGAACGAAGTTTTTGCGAGACTCTGTACTTCGCGGGACGCCGCCGAAGGTGTCGCCGCCTTCCTTGAAAAACGAACTCCCGAATGGGAAGGAAGATAGACCAGGGGTGGAGGTGGAAACAAGTGGAGGACACGCGCCCTGGGTGGGATGAATATTTCATTTCTATAGCCAACGTTGTCTCCAGTAGAAGCACCTGTCTCAGGAGAAAGGTCGGGGCCGTCATAGTGAGGGAGCGCCAGATAGTAAGCACTGGCTATAACGGGGCTCCCAAGGGCACGCCTCATTGTCTCGAAACTGGATGCCTCAGGGAAAAACATGGCGTTCCTTCAGGCGAGAGGCACGAGATATGCAGGGGGTCACACGCGGAGATCAACGCCATAGCGCAGGCGGCCGCCATGGGCTCCGCAACGGCTGGTTCTGTCATATACTGTACTCACGAACCCTGTTCATTCTGTACCAAGGCCCTAATCAACGCGGGCATAAGGAGAATAGTGTTCGTGAACCACTATCCCGACCCCATTGCCTCCCTTATAAGGGAAGAGGCTGGTATTGAAGTTGCCTGTATCGAAGAAACCCCGGCCACAGAGGATCAGAGGTGAGAATCCTTGGTTATTGAGATCACCGGAAGAAAGAAAACAGCCCCAAAGTTCATGCTGGACGACCTGGTGGGACTTGAGCCGATCAAGGGGGAGCTCAGGAAGATCGAGGCCATGTTGTGGCTGAACCGCCACAGGAGAAGCGGTGACCTTGGCGAGCTGACGCTTCAGTCCTTCCATTTCAGTTTCAGGGGTAATCCGGGAACAGGAAAGACCACCGTAGCAAGGCTTATAGGAGATATCTTTCACAGATATGGCCTTCTTAGGGTCGGTGATGTGGTAGAAGTTGACAGGTCCAAGTTGATCGGACCGACTCCCGGAGATACAGAGACCAGGACCAGGAAAGCATTGAAAAGCGCCCTCGACGGTGTTTTGTTCATAGACGAGGCATACAGTCTCCTCGGATCCAGAGAGAGTTCCGACCCGGGGATAAGGGCCCTGGAGGTTATCCTGAAAGGTATGGAGGATTACAGGGATGCCCTGATCGTTGTATTTGCCGGGTATCCGGTGGAAATGGACGCCCTCTTCGACCACGTTACAGGTTTGAGGAGCAGGGTGCCCTATCACCTGGAATTTCCGGATTATTCCCCAAGGGAACTGGTGGATATTGCGATCTTCATGGCGGAGTCAGAGAATCTGGCTCTTTCGGACGAAGCTTCCGCCGCATTCCTGGCGAAAATGGAGGAGCGTTCGAGCCTTCCCGGGTTCAGCAACGCAAGAGAGGTCCGGAACCTCATAGACCAGGCAAAGGCCAGCCTTTCGGCACGCCTCCAGACGAGAAGGAAAGTTTCCCGGTGGGACATGAAGGTTATCACTTCAGTTGACCTCCAGGATGAAGGTTCCGAGAGTTTTGCTCTTCTCGAGCAAGCCAAAAGGGAGATGTACAGGTCGCCCTCCGAACCTGGTGTCCGTTGTGCTTACGCCAGGGCTTGTTCGAATGCCGGTCTCTGGTCCGACGTGGTGTCGGTGCTCGAACCTGTTCGTGATTCGATCCCTTCAGAGGACCTTTCCCTCTTTGGCAGGGCACTGTACATCATCGGAGAAAGAAAACGTTCATGGGATGTCTTTTCGTGTCTGAAAACTGACGGGTCCTTTTTCCAGGGGCTCTCCGCGATGTGGTCCGGAGAACTCCAGGAGGCTTCCAGACTTCTCAAGGAGTCCGCGGCCCAAAACACGGGTGATCCGGATATCCAACTTGCCCTGGCAGCGGGATGTTTCTTTGAGGGAGATTTTTCCGGATCGGCAAGGTCCTTTTCCAGGGGACTGGAACTTTGCGGCTCAGGTTTGCCGTCACTTCTCTTGCGTGATCTCCCCTATGAAGAACTGCGATGGAAGGAAAGCTCCCAGAACCTTGCCAAGGCCCTTCATTTCGCCTACGGGAATCCCGACCGGGCCAGACTCTGTTTTACCCGGGCCCTGATCGATACGGGCGAAAAGAGTGCCCTCGTTTCTGCCTCGGAACTGGTCTTTGAGTGCATCGACAGAACCCCTGATGATCCTTCTGCCCACAGGATGATGTCCCTGATAAAGGAATCGGAAGGTCGCCCTGGAGAGGCCGCCGCTTCTCTTGAAATATCACTAGAGATAGAGCCGCGCAGGACCGAAGACTGGAGAAGACTGGCTCTTCTTTACGAGAAAACAGGTCAGAACGAAAAAGCGGAGGAGATCTTTTCCGATATCCTCGAGGAGGATCCTACCGGTGGAGCAGGTCTCCGTCTTGCCGCGGCAGCCGAAACCCGGGGTGATCTCCAGGGGGCAAATGAACTTTACCGCAAAGCCTGGGCTGCTGGCCTTGCGGGGGAAGAACGGTCCATATGTGCCGTGAAACTTGGTGTCTATTCCGCAGCGGCGGGGCGTTTTGCCGAGGGGGCCAGATTCCTGATGGAAGCCGGGAACCTTGCAAAAGAACCGGAAGGGGCCTTCTGGATGGCAAGAGCGCTCATAGAGGAAGAAAAATGGCAGGATGCCGAGACGCTTCTTCTTGGTGTGCCTTCAGGGGGAAATATGGGAAATGCCAGACTTTACTGGCTATGTCGCACATATATAGCAAGAAGAGATCTTTTCAGCGCAAAAAACATCCAGTGGGGCAATGACAGCGAGGCATACACAAGACTTGCCAGGGGTGTCACCGCGGCCCTTTCGGGTGATCCTTCCCACGCCGCACTGCTGGAAGGACTTCCGGCGAGAGACATGGGGTGCGATGCCCTGTTCATGCTCTGTTCGGCCAGGGCCTCAGTGAAAGATTGGGAGGAGGCTCGACACCTCGGAAACATGGCACAGATTTCCGAATACGGACCCTTCCTCTGGGAACGTCAGATCAAAAGACCCAGGGAAGAGGCCGCGTATCTTGCGGCCATTGCAGAGGCCCATCTTGGAAACTGGGCCGCGGCGAGAGAGGCCTTCCGAAGGAGCGCCTCGGCCCTGAGGCATCCGGGCCCCGTCTTTGCCTTTGGCGTTTCCATGGTCGCTACCGGAAATATCGATGAAGCCCGTAAAATTTCTACGCAGATACAGATGACTTCACCTTCCCTTTCACGCAAACTGGATGAACTCATCACCCAGAACAGCGGGATCAGAAAAATGATGGCCGATCCGGTGGACCCGGGTATTCTTGATCTTTACGCTTTTATCTGATCGGATCAAATTATCGGGAAAGAAAAATATATTTGTCGGGAGGAAACAATTATGGCAGTAATAACAAGAGACGAAGCTATGACCATGCTCAGAGAGCACAACAGCGAGGTGGCGCATATCAGGCATGCCCTTGCCGTTGAAGCCGCGATGAGGCATTTTGCGAAACTCCATGGAGAAGATGAGGGTAAATGGGCTCTGGCTGGTCTGGTGCACGACATCGACTGGGAGACCACCAGCGAAGATCCTTCACGGCACACCCATGTCGGGGCAGGATGGCTCAAGGATGCCGGTTATCCTGATGACATAGTAAGGGCGGTCCTTGCCCACGGGTGGGGAATATGCTCTGATGTTGAGCCATTGTCCGCCATGGAGAAACATCTTTACGCCGTCGACGAACTGACGGGATTCGTTACCGCAGTCGCTCTCGTGCGGCCTGGCAAATCCCTGCAGGACCTGACCGTCAAGTCGGTGAAGAAAAAATGGAAGGACAAGGCCTTTGCAAGGGGAGTGGACAGGGATGTCATAGAAAAAGGCACATCGATACTCGACACGCCCCTGGAAGACCTCATAGAGAACGTGATCGAGGCACTAAAACCCGTGGAAAGAGAGATAGGTCTGGGCGAGGGCTGCTAGCGCGGCATTTCGGAGTCGATGAGGCGCCAGAAGGGTTCTTTGTCCTCAGTACCGGTTTCGAAACGCAGGAGCATGTACCCTCCTATGTGCCCGTCCTCGGCCCAGGCCAGGCACCAGTTTGGGCCGAGAAACCAAACCGATGACGGGTCGTAGATCCTCATCGTGCCGCCAAGAACCCCTTCCCAGGGGATAAGGTCATCCCTGGACAGAATGCTTTCCGTCAGCCATGTCTTCGGGTCGGGCCTCTGACTGGTTTTTATTCTTTCCCAGTCGGGCCCTGGCGGGAAATGTTTCATGTTTGAAGACTCCATGACCGCCCTTACTTTATCGAGTTCTGACTTGGCGACAGAGATCTCCTCCCTCAGCTCCCTGTTCTGGTCGACGACTTTCGTGTATTTCCAGAAGACCGTTCCGGATACTGCCGAAAGAAGCAGTATTATCACCACTGCCAGCAAGGTCGACCTGTCTTTCATTTTCCGATCCCCCTTCCAGCCGTTTTACTGCGATTTGTGATATTGTCTGATCGGGTCACATACTGATAGTTTATCATTGAAACGAAAAGGAGAGAGTGTTTTGAAGAAACTGTTCCTCAAGGTTCCGGAACTTACTGCAAGATCCCTTGTTCTTGCGGCGGCCGGTTCTGTTTTGATAGCCGGAAGCAGTTCCTACGTTGCTCTCAGGATAGGAGCCCTTCCCTGGCCAACGATCTTTGTGGCCGTTCTGTCCATGGCCATTCTCAAGCCCTTCGGGGCCACTCTGAGGGAGATAAACGTTGCCCACACCGGAATGTCGGCCGGAGGTCTGGTTGCCGGAGGACTGGCGTTTACCCTTCCCGGGGTCTGGATGGCAGATCCGGGCTCTTCTATGGGCGTCTGGACCGCTGTTGCGGCGGCGCTGGTCGGTGCCTCCCTCGGGGTAGTGTTCACAGGTCTTCTCAGGAAACATTTTATCGAGGAACTGGACCTCCCCTTTCCCATGGGAGTGGCTGCGGCCCAGACGCTCCAGGCCGGTGACCAGGGTGGCAAAGGGGCCTTGACCCTGTTCGCTTCGTGTGGATTTGCCGGAGTGATTGCATACCTCAGGGATGCCGCAGGTGTTCTTCCGCCCCTCATAGGCAGGGGGCCTCTCTTCAGCGTCTGGCTTTCCCCCATGGCTGTCGGTATAGGTTTCATCATAGGGCCCCTTTACATGGGTACATGGGCGGCAGGAGCAATTCTGGCCCACTGGTTTATGGTTCCTGTCGGGCTGGCATCTGGCTGGTTCACTGACGGGGCCACCGCCGCGGCATTCAGGAACAGCCTCGGGATAGGTGTAATAGTCGGTGCGGGAATTGCGGTCCTGTTCAGGGGCGCAGCAAAGTCGTTTCTCAGGACCCTTGCTACCTCTGCGGGCAACCTTCGCTTTGCGGCGGCGGCCTCGGCCCTTTCGGCAGTCGTGCTGACCTTTGCGGCAGGAGTGCCCCTGGTCCCTTCTCTTCTCGCCACTGCCGGAGTCTGGATAACGGTTGTAATGGCAGCGACCATAACGGGGCAGACAGGGATAGATCCCATGGAAATATTCGGGATACTGGTGCTTCTCGCGGTCAGAAGCCTTTGGGATATAGGGGGACAGGAAGCCTTTCTGGTTACCGTTGTCGTTGCTGTAGCTACCGGTCTTGCCGGTGATGCCATGCAGGATTTCAGGGCCGGGGCTATCCTCGGAACGGACCACAGGGCCCAGCTGGTCAGCGAGGCCGTCGGCGGCATTTCCGGTGCCGTGGCAGCGGCCTTTACTATTTTTCTTATTAGGGAGGCCTTCGGCGCGATGGGACCCGGGACCGATCTGGCTGCTCCCCAGGCTTTTGCGGTCAAGAGCATGATAGAAGGACTACCAGACAGGGGGGCCTTCATTCTTGGCCTTCTTTCCGGACTTTTTCTTACAGTGGCGGGAGTGCCGTGCATGACGGTAGGTATAGGGATGTACCTGCCTGTAGCAATTTCTCTTGCCGCTGGAGCCGGAGGGCTGTCACGGTTTCTTGCGAACAGGTTCTTTCCCGGTTCGGGCGAAAGATTTTCCCTTGTCGCTTCCGGATTTCTTGGCGGAGAGGGTATAGCCGGAGTTCTTTACGCCATCTGGAAGGTTGCGACTCTGGGATAGGGAGGTTATTCAAGTGTGGCGGATAGGTCATGCTCAGGATCACGAAAAAGGGACCGGATGCACTGTCCTGCTTTTTCCTGAAGGGGCGTGCGCGTCCTGTGATGTGAGAGGCGGAGCCCCGGGAACAAGGGAGACGGATCTTCTAGCCCCGGAGTGTCTTGTCGACAGGATAACAGCGATAGTCCTTTCTGGCGGGAGCGCGAGGGGGCTTTCTTCGGCCGATGGAGTAATGCGTTATTGCGAGGAAAAGGGGTGGGGATTCGATACCGGGTTCGGAATAGTGCCGATCGTTCCCGCCGCCTGTCTTTTTGATCTTCCATGTGGGGAGAGTGGAGCCTGGCCGGATATTTTCATGGGGCGCGAGGCCTGCCTTTCTGCCAGAGGGCTCGATGAAAGCCCCATGGGCAATGTGGGGGCCGGAACGGGGGCCACAGTCGGGAAATACGTCGGACTTGACAAGGCGATGAAATCCGGGTTTGGATGGAGCAAAAAGACATCGGGATCCCTGGAGGTATCGGCAGTAGTGGCAGTCAATGCTTTCGGTGCTATCAGGGGCACATCCGGGAATTTCATTGCCGGAGCGGTTGACGAGGGCAGGATCATTGACCCCTGCTCCCTTTTCGAAAAAGGCGGGATCTGGAGCGGGTGGGGCAAAAACACCACCATTGGGGCCATAGTTACAAATGCCTCCCTCGACAAGGCCCAGTGCAGGAGAGTGGCGATAATGGGTCAGACTGGCCTTGGAGCCACCATATTCCCCGTCAACTCTCCCTTTGACGGCGATACGGTTTTCTGCGCCGCGACATCTGAGACCCATGCCGAGATGATCCTCGTCGGTGCCCTCGCCGCCGATGCTATGGCAGAGGCTGTCCGGAACGCAGTGACCGGGACCAGGTCGGCTTTCGGTTTGCCCGCAACAGTCGATCTCGAAGAAACAAATTCCGTAAACAATAGGTAAGCCAGCGGATACGCGTTTCCCTGTTACAGGAGAAGATCAATTGCGGCAGGGGCTTTTTCCTGAGAGCCTATCCTTCATTCGGAGGTGTCCCAATGACTATCAGAGTGATCCTGGCAGATGACCACCCGCTGACCCGCAAGGGCCTGAAGGACTACATAGAAAAAGAATCTGACCTTGATCTTGTAGGGGAAGCCTCCGATGGCACGGGGGCCTGGGAACTGATCGGCAAGGAACTTCCCGATGTGGCCCTTCTGGACATAAGGATGCCGGGAGAGAACGGAGTCTCCCTTGCCAGGAGGATCAGGGATTCGGGCCTCAAGGTCATACCGGTCATGCTGACTTCCTTTGATTCCCAACAGTATGTTATTGCTTCCCTGCGGGCGGGGGCCAGGGGGTATATCCTGAAAACGGTAACTCCTGATGAACTGTCAAGGGCGATAAGGATAGTGGCGAAAGGCGGACTCTATCTCGATGGAGAGGTCGCCCGGAGCATGGAGGAGAGCGACTCCGCCTTTGAATCGCTTTCGGCCAGGGAAAGGGAGGTCCTCCTTTATGCGGCAAGGGGACTTTCCAGCAAGGAGATCGCCCGTGACCTCATAATCAGCGAACGGACCGTCCAGACCCATCTCGGGTCGATCTACGACAAGCTTGGTGCCAGGAACAAGACCGAGGCAATGCTGCTTGCCCTGAAATACGGCGTAGTGGCTCTTGAGGAACTAATTGAATGAGGAGACATCTCCTCATTTTTCTGACACTTGTAATAATGATCCCCTCATTTTCGGCCCTTCTTATAGGGGGGATCGGCCTTGTCCAGCATGAGAGGACAATGGAAAGGGTGGCCAGGTCCTATGTGCAGGATATGGCCGAAAGCGTTGCCTCCAGAATAGAGATGGGCTGGAACAGGACCAGGACCTCTCCTCTGAGCGACCGGGAGAGATTCCTTCGCCTCAGGCAGATAACATGGGGTCTTTCCATCCCCGGATGGATGGCCGTAGTTGATGTCCACGGCAATATTCTTCTTTCCTCCTCGGGAGCCGAGGTGCTTCCTCTCATCTGGGACAGGGGAATTCCTGTAGGTTCAGCCATGGAGGTCGACGCAAAAGACGGAGACAGGTATACCCTTGCCGCCTACCCGGCAGGGGAGACGGGATGGTACGTAGTGATCGCCGTATCCTGGGACAAACTTCTCGGCCCCATGCTGAGATTCAGCAGGTGGCCGGTAATGGTGGGTCTGATAGGCCTTCTGGGTCTTGTTTCTGTCTTTGCTCTCTGGAAGTGGCTCGTTGCTCCCCTGCGTATCCTGGGGAACGAGGTATCCTCTTTGCAATGGGGGCGTGATATGCCTGTGGCCGACCACCCCGGCGCTGTTTTCGAAATAAGACGTCTCCGGCAGGTTCTGCATCAGCTGGCGAGCTCCGCTGTAGACAGGGCAGAACTGGTTAAAAGATATGTTGGAGATCTTGTGAGGGTTCAGGAGGAGGAGCGTTCCCGTATCGCCAGGGAGATCCATGATGGGCCCTTACAGGATGTCACTGCGCTGATCCACCAGATCAGGCTGGCCCTTATGGAGTCATTGCCCGATGGTCGCGACAGGGAACACCTTGATAATGCGGAGGAGGGTGCCCGCCACGCTGTCAGGGAGATGAGATCCCTGTGTGATGAACTATCCCCGCCATGGCTGGATCTGGGACTTGGGCAGGCCCTCGAGGAACTGGGGGAAAGGCTTTCAAGATACCTGCAGGTTGAGATCGTCGTAGAGGTGGACTGTTGCGAGGATCTTCCCCCCGAGGTCACTCTGGCCTTTTTCAGGGTAGTTCAGGAAGCGGTACACAACTCCGCCCGCCACGGCAAGGCTTCCCGTGTAGCGGTATCGCTGGGTAAGGCTGAAGACGGGGTGATACTGGATATAGAGGACAATGGAACCGGATTCGACGCCAACGTCAACTACGAGGAACTCAGGGTCAGGGGGCACAGGGGTCTCGCCAACATGGCCGAAAGAATGACCCTCATAGGCGGAACCCTTCTGGTTGAAAAGGGAAGAGAAGGGGGCACCAGGGTGAGGTGCATGCTGCCAGTTACTTCCGTTTCTGTCTGAAGTACCCTCCCCATACCCCCCTGACATCGGAAGTAAAGAGAAATCCTTTGGTGCCAACGATCCGGGCCACGTGGTTGATATCATTTCTCTGGCAGATCACCTTCAGTATCAGTCTTTCTCCTGTCTTGCCGGAGCCCGAAACAACGGTGGTGCCGTAGCCTTCTTCACGGAGGAGGTCAACTATCCCGAAGATCTCCTCAGTTACGGGGGCCACGACCTCCACAAGAACAAAAGAGCTGAGAATTCGCTCTTCCAGAGATGCTCCCAGGTAACTGCCTACGGCGAAACCGCCGGCATAGGCAAGGAGTTGAAGGGGTCCTGTTATGCCTTCCTGGAGGACATATCCAAGGGCAATAATATAAACGGCAGATTCGAAAAAGGCTGTTATTCCGGCCTGCATCTTTTTACCCCTGACCAGAAGGAGAATCCTGAAAGTTCCAAGAGAAACGTCCAGAAGCCTGGCGGCAAATATAAGAAGTGCACCGAATGGATCCATGTGAAAGACCTCCCTTTGGATACTGGGAATTTGCTCATGCCGGTACCATCCCGTCATGAGATTCTAGTATAGAATGTAAGCAATTGAAAGAAAAATCGAAAGGGGGGGAGCCCCCCCAGGGGGCAAACTGATGAGACTTCGTGTTCTTGGAGCGGCCGGAGAGGTTACCGGCTCCAGTTATATTCTCGAGGCAGGACCGTCAAGGATAATCGTAGATTTCGGGCTTCACCAGGGAGGTAACGAAGGAAAGAACAGCGAGCCCCTGGAGTTCGATCCGAAAAGCGTCGACGCTGTCCTGTTAACCCATGCTCATCTCGATCACACGGGAAGGGTGCCCCTTCTTGTAAAAAAAGGTTTCAGCGGAAAGGTTATTGCTACGGCTCCCACGGTGGAGCTTACGGATGTCATCTGGGCCGACTCGGCCAAGATCCAGAAGGAGGATGCCGAGTGGAAAAGCCGGAAGAACAGCAGGAAAGGACTTCCCCCCGAGGAACCCCTTTATGACGATGATGATGTAGAGAAGGCAGTCAAGATGCTTGTGCCGGTGACCTACGACGAGATAATTGAGCCGGCTCCCGGTTTCAAGGTAAGGTTCAGGGATGCCGGTCATATTCTCGGCAGTTCCAACCTGGAGATATGGATGAACGATAACGGGGAGGAGATCAAGATCGTCTTTTCTGGTGATCTTGGCCCCCAGAAAACCGTCATGGAGAGGAACCCATCGGTCATAGAGGATGCAGATTACGTGGTCATCGAATCCACCTACGGCAACAGAGAGCACAGGACAAACGAGGAAAGCCGCCAGGAGTTCCGGGAAGCGATGAAGGAAATGCTCAGTGACAAAGGCAAGGTTCTGATCCCGACCTTTGTTGTTGACAGGGCCCAGAGAGTTCTTTACGAACTGATGCTCATGCAGATCGAGGGAATACTTCCCTCGAATGTTCCAATTTATTTTGATTCCCCGATGGGGGCTAAAGCCACGGCAGTCTACACGAAATACATCTCCCTTCTTTCTTCGGAGATACAGTCGCAGGTGCGCAGCGGCAACGACCCCTTTTCTCCGGAGAACCTGAATATAGTATCGAGTGTTGAAGAATCAAAAAAGATAAACGAGATAGGTCAGGCTGTCGTTCTCGCCGGGAGCGGAATGTGTAATGGGGG
>DAOTIQ010000033.1:0-20102 GCA_035448245.1 Thermovirgaceae bacterium
TTGACAAAGGCGCCTGGGCATAACCGAATACACCTTCCGAAGCCCTGTTCCGTATCGCCTCCATTATGAATGAAGGGGCAAGGAAGTCCATGTCCGCGACCCACATGGGGAGAGCATCTTTGGGAACGGGGCCAAAACGGTCGTTCATTCCATCCCACTTCAGCGCACAGGTGCCTTTTCGTTCCGGAAGAAGATCAAAAGAATAGTCCGACAAAGGTATCACATCCGTTCCCAAGTTTATTCAACTGAAAAAACCCTTGAGCCAGACCGCTAAAAGGGCCGTGCCCCCTCCCAGGACAGTACCCCAGGTCATATCCACTACGGTTACGAGGATCGGCCAGCCTTTCAGGGTGGCCAGGTTAGTAAGGTCGTATGTGGCATAACAAATAAAACCAAAAACCGCACCCCTCAGGACAGCCTGCGAAATACTGCCCTCCCTGCCTGTTACAAAGAAGACCATACCCGCAATGAAGAGGAGGTAAAAGGCTGCCGCCGCAAACCAGTTGGGCCTCTCTGCCATTATGTAACCGATCTGGGATCTGTAGAATTTTGGTGCCACCAAACCCAGCCATACAGCATCCAGAGCGACGAACGGAATCAGAGTAAAGAAATAATTCTTCAGGAAAAGTCCGGTCATTTTCATTCACCTCCATTGGTCGTATTTCCCCTGATACCATTCTACGACAAACAAGGGTTCACCGGCATTCCCTCATACCCGGGAATAGTGTATCCTGATAAAAAGGCACATAAACATAGATCCCAAAAAGGGGGAACAATTATGCCCCTCAGGCTTTTAAGGCTTTTACCCCTTCTCTCAAGGCTTTTAGCCGGTAAAAGAAGGGAGCTGGCGAAAGGCGACAATGGCCCGGCTCAGCCGGAAAAGACCCTTGATAACCCAGATATCCAAAAAACTGGCCCTTTCTCCAGAGGCGAAGCAATTGAATTTCAGGGATTTGACAAAAAGATTGTCCATTCCGAGGATATTTTTTCGGGTTTTCTCTTTGTCCTGTTCACTTCAGGAGTCGTCCTGACAGGCATTATTGCCGCATCTGTCCCTTCAGACCCGGATCCTTTGACCGAGTCCGGTCTCTCTGTGGTAACACTGTTGTTCTTTGTCTTTCTGTTTCTCGCAATCAATTTCAGCAGCCTCCGAATCCGGATGACCTTTGACCATCTGACTGCAAGGTACGGTGTTTTTAGCTACCGGGCCGACTGGCTTGCTGTTAAAGACATAATAATCGAAAGAAATAACAGCGGGGCGTCACCAAACCGCGGAATACGGATGAGATCCATTGGTGAAGGAACATGGCGGCTTTACTACAGCACAGGCCTTCCGAGGGTGATACTGGTTTTTGAGGATGGCGCTATTCGGGAACTGGCTTTCAGCAGCAACAGTCCGGAGAAGGCGATGACCGCGGCAAGGGAGTGTATCAGACGCAAAAAAGCGAGATATGAATCGGCCGCACATAAGGGAGAGGTTCATCCTGGATCCGGGCCCGAAATACCTCGCCCTCTTCACCTTGCAAAACAGAAAAGTGGCAAAAACCAATGAATCGCCTCACATTATTCATTATCTCAACGATGCTGGCGATATCGTTTCTTTTTTGTCCGGATTCGGCCGCACTCGCCCGGACTTACGACGAATTGGCCGAGCAATACCAGTCAATTGCCAGATATAGGGATCTTGTCGCCGAATTTGAGATCACCCTTCTCGAAAAGGCCCAACAATTGAGCGAAAAGGAACTCTGGCTTTTCGTAACAGAAATGGAAAACCACGCCGGTCAAAGAGCATCAAACGGTCTCTCCCTCATCAGAAAGATCTTCCCGGAAGGAGATCCCGCCAATTGGCATGAAATCTCCGGTTTTTTTATGCCCGTTGAGATTTCCAGGCCCCTCGCCGCCCTGGATGCGGTGTATTTCACCTGCATGGCCCTTGTCTCAATGGACAAACCTGAAGCAGCCTGGCTGGCCCGGCAGCTTTTGTCCAGCCTCCGCAATTCTTCCAGAGGTGCCTTCCTTGCAATTCGAACGGCCCCGAAAGAATACTTGTTTCTGACATCCAGAATAAGCGCATCAACGGGTCCAGCTCCCGTGGGAGGCTGGCCTCAGGCAGAAATAACCGGCCAGCTTCCTTTCGCCCGTCCTCCATCCTCATTCACAACTCAGGAATACGCAATAATGAAAAATATGATATTCCTTAATGCATCAGGCCAGCCTGTGCCGGGAACGGGACCCTATGCCTGGGACAGAAAGAACGGCCGCATACACCGTGTGACAGAATCAAGGGACGACCTTCAATGGTGGTGGCTACAGGGAAGATAGATCCCCTTTAAATAATACTTCCGGTTCAACCTTTGGAGGGAGAAAAGACTTTAAAAGGTTGCATATACAACCGATTTATACTATGATCCCTCCGTTCCTGAAATAAGAACGGAGGGTTTTTTTGAGTAAAGACCGTGAGTACATGCTGGCGAATGATCCCGTGGGAAAACTTATCATGAACCTTTCACTACCTGCCGTCGTGGGAATGTTCGTCAACGGGCTCTACAACCTTGTCGATACCATCTACATCGGCCATGGCGTGGGTTCCCTTGGGATAGCCGCTCTTTCAGTCTCCTTCCCAATACAGATGATCATCGGTGGAACCGGGGCAATGCTGGGCATCGGCACCGCCTCTCTGATATCGCGCAGCCTGGGAGCAAAGGATTATGAGACTGCCCAGCACGCCTTTGGCAACAACCTTCTGTTGATCGGTGTGACCGGTGTCATATACGTCCTTATCGGAACGGTCTTTCTTCCCCGGATACTTTCCCTTTTCGGAGCATCCCCTGAGATACTTCCCTACGCCTCCGAATACATGGGGATAGTTTTCATCGGCAGCCCCCTTATCATCTTCGCCATGTCCATGAACAACGTCATCAGATCGGAAGGGGCAGCAAAAATAGCCATGTGGTCAATGCTGGTCGGAGCTATCGCCAATATTTTCCTGGATCCGATCTTTATATTCGGTCTAGGAATGGGCATACGCGGGGCGGCAATAGCGACGGTTCTTTCCAGAATCCTTGTCATAGCCTGGATCGGACGATTCTTTCTCTCTGGGAAAAGCATCATTTCTTTCAGGCGCACGGACATGGTTCCCCGCTTGCGTGTCTTGCAGAAGATCCTGGTAGTTGGATTCCCGGCCCTTCTTCACCATGGTTCCTCAAGTTTTGTTTTCGGTCTGATAAACCAGATACTTGGTTTTTACGGGGGGAATATAGCGGTAGCTGTATTCGGCGTGAACAATCGCATCATTATTTTCTCAGCCATGCCAATTATCGGAATAGCCCAGGGGATGCAGCCCATCGTCGGTTACAATTACGGAGCCACCCAATACCGACGAACACTGGAAGCAATAGCCACTTCCAACCGCATCGCTCTTGCTTTCTGTTCGGGCATTTCTCTCTTGCTCCTGGCTTTCCCGGTTTATGCCCTGAGAGTATTCACCTCCGATCCCGCCATGCTCGCTATTGGACCTCAAGCAATGAGGCTAATGGTGGCCGGCTTCTTCCTTGCGGGCTACAACAAGGTGGCAGGAAGTGTTTTCCAGGCTCTCGGGAAGGCATTTCCCGCATTCCTTATAAACACTGCCAGACCGATACTCTTTTTCGTCCCTCTTCTCATGGTCATGCCCCGTTTTATCGGGATTAACGGCGTATGGCTCTCATTCGCCGTTGCGGATGTTCTTTCTTTCGCTCTGACTGTCTGCTTTCTTGTCCCAGAGACCCGGAAATTGAGGTCCCTTGAACCCCTTCCGGAAGGGGCTTGATCGTAAAATGGACGGAACCGCAGGGAAATTGCTTTCGATTATCCACCGGAATCTTTGTTCGTTCATGGACAGATCCTTCAGCGACTGCGATATCGGACACGGCCCAAGACGTTTTCTGGTAGAAATTTCTTTTTTCCCGGGACATACACAGGAGGAGATCAGCGAGAGGCTTCTTATGGACAAGACCACTACTGCAAGGGCAGTTAAACAACTGGAATTGCGGGGCTATATTACTCGTACCCGTGACCCCGAAGACCGGAGACGCTACCGCCTGCAAACTACCACCAAAGGGGACGAAATGATCCCCCAGGTTCTCGAAGCACTCGAATTTGCACAAAATACCCTTTATGAAGGGCTAAACCAAAAGGAACTGGCTGACGCGGCAAGAATTCTCCGGAAGATGGCTGACAACGCTCTGAATCTAAGAGAAAGAACGTTTTGCCGGCTTTCTGAAAAACAGGATAGCCAGCCAACCGGAAAATGCGGAAAGTAGTGCTGACGTTATACACAGCACCCTGAACCCGAAGACAAAAGCGAGGTCCCTGGAACCAACAACGATAATCGCAATTTCCTGCCCCAGGTCTTCCGGCACGGACATGCCCCCAAGGTCTCCGGCAAGGGGAAGGAGTGTCTCTGACAAGGAAGGCCGAACCCCCGCAGAGACAAGTTCAGCCGCGAAAGAATGCTTGAAAGATATGGTCATTATAAGGCCCATCAGCGCAAGGCCGGCAAGACCCGCGACCCGGGAAACTGTAGTATTCAGACCCGCGGCCGCCCCGAGATTCTGTCTTTGAACAGAGTTCATTACGGCCGTTGAAATAGCGGGCGAAACGAGAGCAAACCCTGAACCCATTATAATGACTGGCGCCAGAAGGTCCTTAATGTATTCAGCCCTGATGCCGGCACGGGCGAGGAGAAGGAAAGAAAAAGCGATCAGAATACAACCGGAGAGGATGGGCGTAACCGGGCCCTTCCTGTCGGTAAGGAACCCTCCTACCCTTGCAAGAAGGAATATCACAATAACGAAAGGGGAAAGAGCAAGTCCCGCCTGGACCTCGGTGAAACCCTGTATCTGTACGAGATACAGGGGGAGAAAAAAGAGAGATCCCGTAAAGGATCCGTATAGAACGAAGGTTATTACGTTGGCTCCCGCAAGACCTGGTAGTGTATACATATCAACACTGGCAATATGGTTTGCTCCTTTTCTGACGGAGAGGAGAAAAACAGAACCAGCCACAGCGATAACGATCATTAAAGAAAATATCATAGAGTCAGCAAATCCTCTTTGAGGCAGTTCAATAAAAATCAAGACAATTGCTCCGAGAAAAACAAAAAGAGAAAAAGCTTCGATAAAACCTCCCTGCCTGTCTTTTGATACCGGAGGGGCCGGTGGAATGCTTCTCATTCTTTCGTAAACGATCGCCACCAGAGGAATGGGTAAAAGAAATATTGTTCTCCACGAAATGAACGTCGTCATCGCTCCCCCCAGCACCTGACCGATAACCACTGTCAGCCCCGTCGTACCCGACCATATTCCTATTGCTTTTCCTCTTTCGTCGATCTCGAAAAAATAACTAATAAGAGAAAAGCTGGCGGGAATAATGATCGCTCCACCGATCCCCAGGGTAGCACGGAAAAAAAGAAGAGATCTGATCCCTCCTGCCATCGCGCATCCGGTAGATGATATAACGAAGATACCCAGGCCCCAGGCCAGGACTTTCTTGAGCCCGAAATGATCACCAAGGCTCCCTCCGATCAGGAGCAGGGATGCCAGGAACAGGGCAGGCAACTGTATTATCCACTGAATATGAGCCGCAGAAGCCGAGAGGTCTTTTTGAATCGCGGGAAGTGCCAGGTTTACCGCCGAAAGATCTATGAAAGACAGGCTCGAAGCTATAATAGCGGCCGTAAGTATTGTCCTTCTTGTCTTTCGGTCACACTGCCTGCAGCACTCTTCGCGGAAGAGCGCACCATCAGGGCAGGGAGGTCGACAGGAGCAGTACATTTCATCACCCCTCAGGGTTACAATGTATCCTGTGCAATCTCAGGCACTTTATTGTTTCATGATCTTTCATGAGGAGTCCCGTCCGAACATGATAGCACTTGTAATAATATCCCTGGCTGCAATGGCAATAACCATATTGTCTTTCAGAAGTTCCCGTCAATGCCCGAAAGGTTGCCACGGGTGCGGTCAATGCGCACGGATCAACCGCCAGATCAGGAAAGAAACAGAAGAATCCCCATTTCCTCCGACTACTTGCCGGTCAGACCAGGCTTTGCCTCCCATCTGCCCTCCAGGTCAATGAAACTGCTCGCCCCCACCCAACTCCCGGATAGACCGACCGTACCATGGATTCCCCTTATGCTCCCGGAGATAATCTCATTAACATCAATATCTTGTGTTTCCATATCATATTGGTCGGGCATCTCAAATTTTGCCTTTCCTATCGCCCTGCCAGAAAAAGAACATGAGATCATGGCCTTCTCCGGATCATATGCTCCTTCTATAGATGCACTGATGGTCAGGTTCTGTTCGTGATCCCGGTATGAACCGGAAAGGTCACCGGTAACCGCACGGCCATTTATGATCAAATTGATGGTTCCTTTCAGGTTCCCCTTGAGATCCCAAAAAGTCCCCTGGAAATATACCTGTTCTTCTCCCTTGCTTTTCTTTTCCTTTGTTTCATGAACAGACATTGCAGTTATAGTGGCAAGGGTTTTGCCTTTACCACGAAGGGTTATAAGAACCCCTTCGGTATCGCCCATGGACAGGACCGTAAATTGTCCGGAAGCACCCGGAAGAAGAACCATCGCTTTAGATCCGGTGCCAAATCCGACTCCTCCAGACACCACTTCGTTGAGAGGTTGAACGTCGTGCACGATGTCCTCGAGAAGAGAATCGGAGATGTTGGTTATACTAACTCGGAACACGGTGGTTTCCGGGCCATCAGTGGAGGCATCAATACTCCAGGAAAGGGGCCCGCCAGCAACCTTGCTCTCCTGGGTCTCATTTTTTTCTTTTTCCGGTTCACCCTTGGCAACCGCTACAGGAGAAGGATCCGCTTCTTCTGCAGGTTGGGGTATTGTTTTCTCTGCCTGCTGCTGTGGGTAGCTTTCCGGCATTTCCGGTTCCGGCAATGATACCTTTTTCTGGTCAATCCCGGGTTTGGCGGAAGGCTCTTCCGCCCCGTTATCCTTTTCTCGATCCAGGATTGCCGCAATCCTTTCCTCCTCTTTTCTGAGGGCGAAACGGGCCTCTATCTCAGCCTCCATCTCTATTTCCATTTGCAGCTTCTCGTATGTCCTGTTTTTTCCCGTGAGACCATATTGATCAAAAAGATCTTCCATCCGGCCCCTCGAGAGTATCATCTCTATAGCCAGATTCTCCCTGGCTTCCGGATCCTTTATTCCGGTTTTTTTCTCCAGGTAGGTATCAAAGACCTTGAAACGCTCATTGAAGACGAGATAGAAAAAATCGTCTCTTTTCGCTGCTTCCAGATTACGGGGCCACCCGCCAGCAGAATCTGTAACCGCTGCTTCCCTGACAGATTCAAAAATCTCGTTGAAATTCTTCTCGCCCGCCCATTTCATGGTCATGTCGCCCAGAGTCTTGCCCAACTTCCCTATCGCGTAGAATTGTCCTATTACCGGAACCGTCCCGACTGATTTCTCGGAAAGGAAAAGACCCAGTCTGGAAAGAGCCCCCTTGTGATCACCCTTGAGGATGTCCTGTCCGATCGAAAGGATCTCTGAGCCGTCCGAGGCAAGACCGAGGGCCGCAGGGGCAGAACCAGTCAGGCCGGTAATAAAATCATTTGCCACGCCAACCGGATCCGGGGCAACTGTCATTGCTTCCGGAGAACAATCTGAACGCAAAGGGGACGAAAGAACCATGAGCAGGGCAATAATCATCGCAAGGGCATAACATTTTATTGATCTCATATCTGCCTCACTGTTTCGAGATGATCTGGGCCAGTTTTTCGGCCAGTTGAGGATTCAGCCCTTCAAGAATCTGCTTCTGCTCCAGGGCTGTCTCGTTATCACCGAGGGCTAACGCCGCTATGGCCAGACCGAAGCGGGGCTCGGCATACTCCGGCAAAAGACGTATGGATTCCGCGAAGGAGGTTTTTGCATCCTGGAACAGTTCCATGCCAAGCAACGCAAAACCAAGGCTTGCATGGGCCATGGCAAAATCAGGCCTCGTTCTGACAGCCTCTCTGGCAGCCTCAACAGCTGCAGGATAGTCTTTAAGTCTCAGAAGTGACTGGCTGAGGTTGTTCCATGAATGAGTGTAGGATGGCTCCAGTTCCGTTGATCTCTTCAGGTATTCCACAGATTCCCTGAAGCGTCCAACCCTGAACAGAGAGGTCCCGAGGTTGTAAAATACGAGGCTGTTTTCGGGATCAAGATCGACAAGTTCAAGAAGGATGTCAATCTCCTTTTCCCGATCCCCTGATGCCCCGTACGCGGCGCTGAGGTTGAACATGATATCCTTGCTTCCGGGAGACAGATCCAGAGTCCTCTCGTAGGATTCGATCGCTTCCTTGAACCGGCCAAGTTTCGTGTATATCCTTCCCAACTGGAAATGTGCCTTCGCGGCTTTCGGCTCCAGTTCTATCACCCGTGTGTATTTTTTAGCGGCTTCTTCAACCTTCTCCTGCTCCAGTAGAACATTCCCAAGGTTGTACCAGGCAATCGTCATTGATGGATCAGTATCTACGGCTCGCTGCAGCATCTCCCGGGCTTTTTCGGTCTGGCCCAAAGCCATGTAGGCATTACCCAGATTGTTCATGGCCCCGGCATATTCAGGCATCAGTGAGAGGGTCGATTCGTAGTGGGAGACCGCCTCTTCTGTCCTTCCGAGAGCCTCCAGGGCCACTCCAAGGTTATAGTGAGCCTCGGCATAACCGGGTCTCTCCTCAAGAGCGCGTTCAAAGGATATTACAGCCCTCTCGAAATCCTGCTGCGAAACATACCTCATCGCCCTGTCAAAAAAAGGCTGGGCTTCGTCCGCAAAAATGACGGCCGGGTTTGTCAGAAAAAACAAGACCGCGGCCGCCGAAAAAATTTTTCTCGCTATCATGGCTCTCCACCTCCGGGATGGATCTGAATCGCCATTCTATCAGTTTTGGAGATATCTTTCAAAGGTATTGAGCATCAGCATTGCTATGGTCATGGGGCCTACACCACCGGGAACAGGGGTTATCCAGGATGCCTTTTCGCTTATTCCCTTAAAATCGACATCTCCGACAAGGCCGTTTTCGAGCCTGTTGATCCCCACGTCAACAACTACGCACCCTTCCTTGACCATATGAGGTTTCAGGAAGGATGGACGTCCGATCGCGGCGACTATGATGTCGGCTTCCCTGGTGTACGTCTCAAGTTCAGGGGTTCTGCTGTGGCATACGGTGACGGTGGCATCGGCAGCCATAAGCATGTGTGCAACCGGTTTGCCCACTATATTGCTCCTTCCCAGAACCACTGCCTTTTTCCCGGAAGTCTCGATCCGGTACTCACTCAACAGGTGCATTATCCCTCTCGGGGTACAGGGCTCCACCGACGGGAGACCCATCACCAGCCGGCCCATGTTGGCGGGGTGGAATCCATCGACGTCCTTGGACGGGTCGATAGCTTCCAGAACAAATGTTTCGTCGATCTGGCCCGGGAGCGGGAGCTGAACCAGTATTCCGTGGACTTTCGCGTCTCGGTTCAGGGAATCCACAAGAGAGAGTACATCTCCGCCACTGGCTGAAGCAGGCAACCTGTGGAGGAAGGATCTGAATCCCACCTCCAGGCAGGCCTTCTCTTTTTGTCCAACATATACTTTTGAGGCAGGATCATCTCCCACAAGGACAACGGCAAGGCCGGGGGGAGTTTTGCCAATTTTTTCAAGTTCCCTGACTCTGTTTTTGATGTCATTCCTTACACTAGCGGCAACAGCCTTCCCGTCCAGGATACGGGCAATGTTTTTTTCTCTATCAGTTGACATGGTCAGATTAACCGAGCCTAGAAAAGACCCGTGATCCTCTCTTCGGCATCTATGTCTATGCCCAGGGCTGCAGGTTTTTTCGGAAGACCCGGCATAGTCATTATGCTTCCTGTTATTGGAACTATAAAACCTGCTCCGGCAGAGACCCTGACTTCTCTAACGGTAAGAGTGAAACCGTCAGGTCTTCCTGTTTTTGCGGGGTCGTCAGATATGGAAGCCTGGGTCTTCGCCATACACACAAGCAGATCGTCAAGACCCATGGAAGAAATGTTATCCAGGTCCTTCAGGGCAACATCTGTGTACTGGACATCTCCGGCACCATAAATATTTTTCGCAATCTTTTCTATCTTCTGCCGGGGCGTTTCGTCCGCCTCGTAGAGATAATGAAAGGTACTCTTTTCCGAACAGGCTTCGATCACCTTATCAGCCAGGTCCACACCGCCCTTGCCACCTTTCTCCCATACTTCAGAAAGGGAGACAGAGGCACCCAGGACCTCACAGCTGGATCTGACAAGTTCGAGTTCCGCGTCCGAATCCGTGGGGAACCTGTTGACGGCCACGACAACCGGAACGCCGAAGGAATTGAGATTTTCGATATGCTTCTCCATGTTGGGAAGCCCCGCCCGAAGAGCATCAAGGTTTTCTGATGTGAGTTCGGTTTTTGGAAGACCACCATGCATCTTGAGTGCCCTTACGGTCGCGACCAGTACTACCGCATCGGGCTTCAGACCTGCCATCCTGCACTTGATGTCGAAAAATTTCTCCGCCCCAAGGTCGGCTCCAAAACCGGCTTCGGTGACGAAGTAATCGGCAAGTTTCAGACCATGCCGTGTGGCCTGAACACTGTTGCATCCGTGAGCGATGTTAGCGAAGGGACCACCATGAACGAAGGCAGGGACCCCCTCCAGGGTCTGGACCAGATTGGGCTTCAGTGCATCCTTCATAAGAACAGCCACGGAACCAGCCGCACCGATCTCCTTTGCTGTTACAGGTCTGTTGTCATAGGTATAACCTATTATTATCCTTCCGACCCTCTCTTTAAGGTCCATAAGATCTGTGGAAAGACAAAGTATCGCCATGAGTTCCGAAGCAACGGTAATATCAAAGCCGCTCTCCCTGGGAACACCGTGAGCTTTTCCGCCAAGTCCGACAATAACGTTCCGCAAGGCTCTTTCGTTCAGGTCAAGAACCCTTCTCCAGACTATTCTTCTAGGATCGAGGCCAAGATCGTTCCCCTGCTGCAGGTGGTTGTCAATCATCGCAGAGACAAGGTTATGGGCAGTCGTTACGGCATGGATGTCCCCAGTGAAGTGAAGGTTTATATCCTCCATGGGAATAACCTGGGAATAACCGCCGCCCGCAGCCCCGCCCTTGACTCCGAAACTCGGGCCAAGACTTGGTTCCCTGAGGGCAATAGCGGCCTTCTTCCCTTTTGCCGCAAGTCCCTGCCCAAGACCGACCGTTGTCGTGGTCTTCCCCTCACCCGCAGGGGTCGGAGTAATGGCCGTGACCAGGATCAACTTGCCATCCCTGTTTCCCTTGATCCTTTCCCATACTCCCCTGGTCAGTTTGGCCTTGTACGGACCATACATCACCAGATCTTCCCCACCAATCCCAAGTTTGGCCGCGATCTCCGTTATAGGCCTTATTGGTGCATTCTGCGCGATCTCAATATCCGAAGGGACCTTGTTTATCATTCCCAATTTGGCTGGACCTCCCTCTCTCTGACGTCTGGAAAACCTGAATTTCAGGAATTATATATCCTTTCCGTTTTTGTACAAAATAAAGCTTTACATAACGAAGTTACTTACCATAGACCCACTACCTGCTGTCCCAGAGCCAGGGTCGGAAGCCAGCATGACAGAAAGGGGATATAGGTTGTCATGAGAAGGACCGGAATACCAACGCAAAGAAGGAAAAGCATCATGGGCTTGATAAGTTCCCCTGCCGGGACACCCGAAAGCCTGGACCCGACAAAAATAGACATGGCAAATGGCGGCGTCATTACTCCAAGTCCGATGTTTACGATTATGATCGAACCCAGATGCACCAGGTTCACGTTCAGTTCCCTGGCCAGCGGCAAAATAAGAGGAACCGCAAGAATAAGAATTGGTATGCCATCAAGAAACATTCCAAGGAGCAGAAGGAACAGGTTGATGGAGATCATGATCATGAACTTGCTCTCAAAGAGACCCAGCATCATGCTTGCAAGTTGCTGCGCAACACCTTCACGGGTAAGCAGCCTTGTAAGGACGGTACCGCCGCCAAGCAGGAGCGCGATCATACCCAATGTAACAAGTGTACTTGTTACGGCTCTCGCGAAATTGCCGATCTTGAGATCCCTGTAGATGAAAAATCCCACGACCATACAGTAAATAACGGCTATCGCTCCAGCCTCATTAGGGGTAAATATGCCTCCATAGATGCCTACGAGGATGATGGCAGGACACCCGAGAGCCGGAAGTGCAGTCCAGGTTGCGGAAAGCAGTTCCTTCATGGAATCCTTGAAGTTGTCGGGCAAATCCGGCTTCTCATCGGTAGGGAAGGTGTACCTGTCCACGATGAAATAGTTGAGAATCCCGTAACCCAGCGCCAGAAGAAGCCCGGGAAAAACCGTCGCAAGGAAAAGGGCCGCCACCGACTGCTGGGCGACAAGGCAGTAGATAAGTGCAGGGACGCTGGGAGGTATAAGGTACCCCAGGAAACTGGATGAGCAAAGGACGGCAGTTGTGTATTTCTTCATATACCCGTATTTTTCAAGCCTGGGAACCAGGAGGGGTATAAGAGCCGAAATGCACGGCACCGAGGAACCCGTCAGGGCACTCATGAATAGGGTCGCGACAATACCCACCACTATCAGCCCGCCTTTTGCCTTGCCGACAAGGGCGTAGGAGAACCTCACTATCCTGTCCGCAAGACCCCCCTCTGAAATAAGGGCCCCGGCGAAGACGAAAAATCCAATGGCCATGACGACCGGCGTAAATACGGAGTGGAAAAATGTTCCTGCCATGAACGTCAGCCTCGACCCCATCAGGATGAGGCCTGTTGCGGTGCTGGCAAGGAAAACCCAGCCAAGGGGCAGACCTGCCAGGATCAGGAAAAGGAAAAGAACAAGGGATACGGCAATTCCGGTCTCCATTACTGACTGCCTCCTTCTGGATCCACCCTGCGGAGCCTGGTGATTTCCGAAATGTCTTCCTTTATCTGGAGCAGAAGGTGGATGGAAGACAGGATCACCACTCCAAACAGGGCGTATATCAACCAGCCCTGGTTAAACCAACGGACGAGTGTTCCATATTCGGGGTACTTCAGGGACCTGAGGAAGAATTCCCTTACAGGAATCGAAAAGATCAGCACTACTACCAGGGAAAGAGTGTCCATTACAAGATCGTAAACTGCAAGGCCCATCGGCCTGTCTTTAAGAAATTTGGTCTTGAACATTTCAACGGATATATGTCCCCTGCGAAAAGTGGCAAAAGCGATGGCGGAAATATATGAAAAAACAAAGATGTAAAGTGCCAGATCTCCTATCCACATGATCTCGTAGTGAAGCCAGTATCTGTTAAGGACCTGCGCAAACACAAGGAAGGTGGAGACAAGAAGACCTACCGAGCAGATCCATTTTTCCAACGTACCAAGTTGTCTGTTAATAAAATTCAGCACCAAGCCCACACTCCTTGAAAGATCCATAAACTGGAGGATCGTAGCCGAAAGGGCTGCCGCCGAAAAAAGACGGCAGCCCGCTAAATTTACTGGATATTTATTTGCCGTGTACCTTTACCCGGATCGCATCAAGTTCCGCAAGGATCTTCTCGGTCATGTTCTGACCGGGGTATTTTTCGTCAAGCCAGGGTTTGCAAAGTTCGTTCCAGACAGTAAGCATGTCTGCTTTCTTCCTGAAGACTTCTTTTTCTGCCTCAGTCGGATAGTAGATATTGAACCCGTCAGAGTTTTTCAGCTGTTCCTGCATGCTCTCGACAGCCGCCCTGGAAAGCTTGTACTGATGAGCCTCCGCCTCAACCGCTGCCTTGACTACAGCATCCTGGATATCTTTGGGGAGTGAGTTCCAGAGTTCCTTGTTGATAACTATCTGGTTGCCGTCCCACATCCAGTCGAGAGAGGTGTAATACTTCAGGACTTCATAATGCCTCTCCTCGATGAGAGATGGCCACATGCTCCAGCATCCGTCAACAACACCGCGGCTTAGGGCATTGTAAAGTTCGCCCCAGTCAACGGTCTCAACGGTCATCCCGGTGCCTTTGCCCATGTTTACCAGGCCCATGACGCTACCAAGAGATGAGGAGACACGGAATTTAAGGTTGGTGAGATCTTCCGGTTTGCGGATTTCCCTTACATTGTTGCCAAGTCCATAGGGGCCCTGGCTGTTGGTGTAAAGGACATACATGCCAACTTCGTCATAAGCATCCTGAAGAACCTTGTAAAGAACACCGTTCGGCCTGCCGAAAGCGATCTCTGATTCTTCCCATGAGGATATGGTCCATGGCATCCAGTTGAAATAACCGCCCGGCACCAGGTTCACATAGGGAGCAAAGTTGCCGATCTCGATGTCGCCCTGCTGCACGCCATGGAAAATCTCGTTGTGGCTACCCATAATACCGTTCTCATAGAACTTGATCTCCACGCGGCCATCGGTATATTTTTTGACTAGGTCGCAAAACAGGCGCATCGAAATGGCCTGAGTAGGGCGAACCGTTGTCTGGGCAAATTTCCACTTGTATTCTGCGCTCTTTGCCATTGACGGAGCCGCCGAAAGCGCCATGAAAAGACCGACAACAAGAGCAAAACAGATGAAGCGCCTGAATCCCGTCTTTTTCTGCATGATCAAACCTCCCAGGATGTTTTGAAAAATCCAAGTAAACTTTTACCGCGCGTTTCTTTCACAAAAAGAGGTATTTTGGGGCTTCCCTATCGGCACCTCCTTCCTCTGCCCGGTTTTACGCCTTTCTTCCGGCGTACCTTATGACCTTTCCGGCCTTGGCCGGGACATGAGATCCATCCCTTACTACACTTTTGCCATTCACCAGGACATGGTCTATTCCCGATGGGAACCTGACCGGATCGGAGTAATCTCCCCTGTCTATCACTGTTCTCGGATCAAAAACAACGATATCAGCGGCAAGACCTTTCTTTATCAGTCCCCTGTCCCTGATACCCAGCACAGAGGCGGGCTTCCCGGTCATTTTATTAATGGCCGTCGCCATATCAAGTACCTTTTCGTCCCTGACGTATTTCCCCAGGACCCGGGGATAACTTCCGTATACGCGGGGATGGGGTTTGCCCCCAAGAATTCCGTCGGTGCAGAAGTTCTGTTCCGGCCTCCGCATAATTTGCCTCACGTGGTCTTCATGCCCATAGAAGTCGACCAGACCCGCCACGTTCTCCTCCTCCAGGAGGAGATCGTACACCGCCTCGAGAGGCTCCTTGCCCCTCATCTCTCCCAGTTCCACAAGGCTTTTCCCGACGGCATCGCTGTTTCTGGATGTCTTCACAAAGGTGATGAATATTCCATCGAGACCTGCAAAATCCACGAAATTGTCCCATCCGTGTATCCCGCCAAGAATGTCCCGGGTCATTCTCTTTCTCGCCTCCGGGTCGCCGAGACGTTCAAGGATCTTGTCCGTTCCGCCATCATGTGCCCATGGAGGGAGTAGAACGCTGAGGATCGTGCTGCCGGCAACATAGGGGTACTGATCAACGGATACGTTTATCCCTTCTTTTCCACACTGATCGAGTTTCTCCATGATACCGGGGAATTTATCCCAGTTCTTTTTTCCGGCAACCTTGAAATGCGAAAAATGGATCCGGCATCCGCTCTCCTTGCCTATCTGAATAATCTCATCCATCGAGTCGAGAATTGTGTCGGCCTCGCTTCTCTGGTGAGTTACAAAAAGAGTATCCGTATCTTTCAGGACTTTCCCCATCTTTATAAATTCAGCCGTTTTGGCGTAACTGCAGGGGGGATATATCATACCAGTGGACATACCGAAAGAACCCTCTTCGATGCATTTCTCCAGGAGATTCCTCATCTTTTTCAACTCTTCTTCTGAAGGGTCCCGGTCGTTGAGCCCCATAACTGATAGTCTGATGTTGCTGTGAGGAGCAAGATAGGCAAAGTTTGGTCCCGTACCAGCGTCATCGAGTCTCTTCAGGTATTCCCTTACGCTTTTCCAGTCCCATTCGATGTCATAACTTCCCTCAAGGCCTGCCATGGATTTTTTCCATGGCTCCTTGTACTCATCCACGATCGGAGCCGCACCCATTCCGTCCTGCCCGATCAGGCATGTTGTGATCCCCTGCATCGTGTTATGAGCAGAGGCGGGATCAGCCAGAACCCCTATCCCGGAGTGGCTGTGGGTATCAATGAAGCCGGGGCAGACCACCCTTCCCCTTGCGTCGATGGTATCTACGCCTTCCACATCAGCAAGATTGCCAACAGCAGTTATAACGTCACCCTCGATTCCGATGTCAGCAATTTCGCCTTTCGCTCCGCTTCCATCGAAAACAGTACCTCCCCTGATAATCACATCCAGAGACAATACGTTCACTCCCCTCTTCCAGGCCCGTACAGCAGGATCACAAAAAGGCCCGGGGAGGTTCCCCCCCCCAGGCCCGACAAACTACAATAGTCCCGTCATCTGGTTGAACCTGTCGATTTTCTCGTCGATCTTCGCAGCAAGGGACGGGATGCTCCCCCAATAATTTTCGGCATCGTACCATTGGGCGTTGAGTTCGTCCAGTTCGCGTTCCTGCTGTTCTATCCAGGTGTAGTACTTGAGGTTGTGTATCGTTTTCCTGTCGTAATAGGTCAGTTCCTTCATCCAGTCAGTGCCGAGGCCAAGGATGCTGCGGTTATAATCCACTGCGGCATCTGTTTCACTGTAATCCCCATATTCCTCTTCCATCTCTTTGAGCCTTGAACCGTACATCTCCATGGAGTCCGTGAAAACGGTGAAAATCACATCTTTCCCCGTCAGTTCGTAGTACTTGGCCATCTTGATAGCCATAATAACGTTAGCGGCGCTGGAGATCCCCATAAGGGGGAGCTGGTCGACCATCTCCCGTGATACCCCTTTTGACATCAGGTAGGCTTTCCCGGCCGGCTCGTTGAACAGGCGTATCAAAGCCATGCTGTCAGCATCATCGACGTCAATTACCATGTCCGTGTTCTTGACATTGTGGATCCACGGGACATGCTTGTCCCCGATGCCCTCTATCCGGTGAGCGCCAAAACCGTTCTGCAGAAGGGTGGGGCACTGAAGGGCCTCCCCGACGGCAATTTTCGAGTTCGGGAAGATCTTTTTCATGTAATCCCCCGCCGCCAGAGTGCCACCCGAACCGGAGGTAAACGTAACACCGAAGAATCTGTCTCCAGGCCTGGCAACCAGACGGAATCCCTCTTCCACGGCCGAACCGGTTACTTCATGGTGCCAGAGGTAGTTGCCGAACTCCTCAAACTGGTTGAAGGCCACCACATCATTCCTGGTCCGTTTGAGTTCCCATGTCTTGTCGAAAATCTCCTTGACGTTGCTTTCACTTCCCGGAGTGGCTATGACTTCTCCTGCAACCTGCTTGAGCCAGTCAAAGCGCTCCCTGCTCATACCTTCGGGAAGAATGGCAATGGACTCGCAGGCAAGAAGTTGGGAGTTGTACGCCCCTCCACGGCAGTAGTTGCCGGTGGAGGGCCATATAGCCTTCTGGGTAGTGGGGTCGAACTGACCTGTAACGAGCCTTGGAACAAGGCATCCAACGGTTGGGCCAACCTTGTGGGAACCTGTGGGAAACCATTTCCCGACAAGAGCTACGATCCTGGCATCAACGCCGGTGATCTCCTTAGGCAATTCAAGGAAGTTGACTTTTCCGTGAAGGCCGCCGCTCTTGACTGGTTCGTTCTTCCATGTGATACGGAAAAGGTTTGTGGAATCTACGTCCCAGAGCCCGACCTTTTTGAGTCTCTCCTTGATTTTAGCCGGAATCTTTTCCGGGTTTTTCATCTGTTCGAAGGTTGGAATGATTATATTTCTCTCCCTGGCTCTTTCAACAGTCCTTTTGAGCTGTTCGTCATTCATTGCAAGATCGATCATCGTTTGCATCTCCTTCGTTGTATTCTCAAAACCCCTCGTATAGGGGGAATTTGCCGCAAAGCTCGAGAACCTCGGCTCTGACCGCTGCGAGTTCCTTTTCGTCTTCGACCCCACGGGCCGTCCTGTCTATCCAGCCTGCGAGAAGGTCCATCTCAGGCTCCCTGAAACCCCTGGTGGTTACGGCCGGGGTACCGATCCTGATACCGCTGGTGACAAAGGGACTGCGTTTTTCCGAAGGAACGGTGTTCTTGTTCACGGTGATCCCTGCCTTGTCCAGAGCGATCTCGAGGTCCTTGCCGGTCACACCTCTCTCGGTCAGGTCCACAAGGATAAGGTGGTTGTCCGTGCCACCCGAAACGAGGCGAAAACCACGTTTCAAAAGCGAATCAGCAAGAGCTTTTGCGTTGGTTACTACCTGCTTCTGGTAATCCCTGAAAGACGGTTGAAGTGCCTCTTCAAAAGCGACGGCCTTCGAGGCTATGACGTGCATCAGGGGGCCTCCCTGCATCCCGGGAAATATTGCCTTGTCGACTGCCGCGGCGAACTCGGCAGTACACATTATCATTCCGCCCCTGGGGCCCCTGAGGGTTTTGTGTGTGGTGGTCGTCACAAAATCACAGTATGGCATCGGATCCGGATGATTACCCGTGGCTATAAGACCAGCTATATGAGCAATATCAAAGAGAAGAAGGGCTCCAACATCCTTTGCGATCTCCCGGAATTTTACGGCATCAATTGTCCTTGGGTAGGCGCTTCCTCCGCAAACAATCATTTTTGGCTTGTGTTCTCTGGCCAGAGATGCGACCTGATCGAAATCGATCGTCTCTGTCTCCTTTGACACTCCATAGGAAACGACATTGTAAAGTTGCCCTGAGAAGTTCACCGGGCTTCCGTGGGTAAGGTGGCCTCCATGGGAAAGGCTCATCGCCAGGATCGTGTCTCCGGGCTTGAGGACCGAGAAATAGACGCCCATGTTGGCCTGTGATCCGGAGTGGGGCTGGACGTTTGCATGGTCACACCCAAACAGTTCTTTTGCCCTCTCTCTCGCCAGGTCTTCGGCCTGGTCAACAACTTCACAGCCTCCGTAGTACCTCTTGCGAGGATATCCCTCCGCATACTTGTTCGTAAGAACCGATCCCATCGCCGCAAGAACAGCGGGAGATACTACGTTCTCCGAAGCTATAAGCTCTATCCCTTCTCTCTCCCTCTTCATTTCCGCATCGATTATCGCTGCGACAGCCGAATCGACTTTACGAAGACATTCGCTCCCTTTTCCGAACATGACGATCTCCCCTCTCGATGTTTCCCGTTTTTTAGTCTGTTGCCAATCCAGGCAACCTTGCAAGTTCTCCGATATCCGGCGCGATTTCAAAGGGAGCAGCAACCGATCTCTGTGCTGAGGGGATGTCTTTCAGTCCGTTTCCGGTAACAATGAAGGCTACCCTGTCACCCTGCCCGATATCACCCTGCATTGCCGCCTTTTTTAATCCCGCGAAAGAGGCGGCTCCAGCCGGTTCGGCAAAAACCCCGGTCTCCCTCGCGAGTTCCGGAATGGCTTCCAGGATCTCACCATCCGTTACAGCCACCATTTTCCCTCCGCTCTTGCGAACTGCCCTTAGAGCCTTGGCCCAGTTACGGGGAGCTCCCACCGATATGCTGTCGGCTACAGTATCCGCCGGACCAAACTGAACCCTTTCCAGCCCCTTTTCAACGGCACTGAAAATTGGTGATGCACCCTGCGCCTGAACTCCTATGATCCTGGGGATCCTGTCGGTAATTCCCAGTTCCAGGAGGTCGGAAAAACCCTTGAAGACTCCACTGATAATGCATCCGTCGCCGACCGATACCATTACCACGTCGGGGATATCCCATTCAAGTTGTTCGGCAATCTCCAGGGCTACGGTCTTTTTGCCCTCTATGAGGAAGGGATTGATGGCACAGTTGCGGTTGTACCAACCCCACTTGTCTATTGCCTCCGTAGCGAGATCGAATGCCGCCTGGTAATCTCCTTTCACGAGAACAACGGCGGAACCGTATACAAGAAGTTGGGTCACCTTTGCTGACGGGGCCGACGCTGGCACAAAAATGTAACTCTTTAGTCCCGAAACCGCCGCGAAACCCGAAAGAGAGCTGGCGGCATTGCCGGTGGAAGCACAGGCCACGGTCTTCTGTCCAAAATCAAGGGCCTTGGCAACGCCTACCG
>DAOTIQ010000034.1:0-20030 GCA_035448245.1 Thermovirgaceae bacterium
ACGGTGAAAAGGGCATCCCTGGCAATGGCTGAGTACCGCGTTGCCCCTTGGGGATCTACGAGGCCGAGGTTGCGGGCCGTGTAGAGGCTGATGCCGTCCTCAGGGCCCACGTTTATCCTGTAGGCCTCGCCGACCAGGTTGCTCTCGAGTTTCAGGTACCAGAGACCGCCATGGGTCTGTTCCACCGTGGCATGCAGCCATTCCTCCGGTCTGGCCGGGCCACCTTCGGAACCGTAGGCGCTGTTTATCCTGTTGGCGATGGTCTGAAGCGAGTCGGTACTGTTAACCTCTATGGACACGGCTGGGGACGATCTGGTCATCCCCAGCGCGTCGGAGACTCTCCCCCTGGCATCGGTAACGGATACCAGGTAGCCGTCGGGGCTCTCAAGGAATATTCTCCCACCGTCGACCCTGGCGGTGACAGGACCGCTCCAGGCGCTGTTGATGTAGCTTGCGAGTTCGGAAAGGGTCAGTTCCTCCCCCGCGTCGACGGTACCGTCCAGCATCCAGACCGACGAGACGCCGTCCCAGGTCATCTCTATGGTTTTTTCCGCACCCCCGGCACCTATCCTCAGAAGATGAATCAGAGCATCGCCAGGGCCCGGGGCGTCCAGAACAACCCCTCCGGGGACACTGCCGGAAGAGGCCACCATCCCGTCGGTACCGACCTGAAGGGTGAACCCACCGTCAAGGCCGAGGCTCTCCGTGGCGGAGGCAAAGCACCCCACCCCGGAAACGGCTCCCGCTGCCCACCGGGTCTCTGTGGCCGAGTGTTCCACCTCCATGGTGTGGATCCCCTCCGCGGCCTTTCTGAGAACGGTATAAACGGCAACCTCCGGTTTGTCGGCAGTGGAGAAGAGGTTGTTCTCCACCTGGACGTCGAACAAACCGCCGTTCCCCTCCTGGGGGACGAGGACCAGGTGCCTGGCCTCGCTTCCCTGGACAAGGTTCTTACCCCCCACGTCGACGAGATATTCGTTGCTGACGGAGCTGTAGTAGACCGATACGTCCACGAGACGGGCCAGTTGCTCCACGAGGAGGTCTCTCCTGTCCATGAGGTCGTTGGGGCTGTTCCCCATAGCCTGTACCCTGGATATCTGTCCGCTCAGGGCCGCGATCCTGTCGATGAGGGAGTTGGCCTCCCCTACCCTCAATTCTATCTCGGTGTTCAGGGAGTCCCGGTACTCGGAGAAGTTGCCGCTGATCTGCCCCATCAGGCTGGAGAGATTTTCGGCCTCCCTCAGGAGAACCTCGCGGGCGGGGCCGGAATCGGGCCTTTTCTGGAACTCGTGGAGGGCCTGGACGAAGTTGTCCAGCGAGGCGGAAAGTCCCGTCCCGGAGGGCTCGCAGACGAACATCTCGAGGTATTCCATTGTCCTGGACAGGGCCTCCCAGTAACCGCCCTCTATCGACTCCTGCCGGAACTGGGCATCGAGGAACGAGTCCCTTATCCGGGATATTGCGCTGACCTCGACACCGGTGCCAACCTGCCCGGGGGAGCCGGGGGAATTGAAGCCCACTGCCGCGTAGGGGTCGGCCGGAGCCGCCTCCACCCTCTGGCGGGAGTATCCCTCGACATCGGCGTTGCTTATGTTGTGACCGGCCGTTTCTATCCCCTGCCGGAAGTAATCCAGCGCCCTCCTGCCGATCTCGAGCCCCGAAAAGGTACCGCTCATGAATGATCCCCCCTCTTTTTGGTTATCGGCCTGGAAAGGGGCATAGAACAGATTTCATCTTTTCGCACCCACGTCCGATACTCAATGTGAGAGGTTTTGTGCAGATCGGCAGCCAGGAAGGGGGAATGGCAATTTGAAGAAAAGCCTGTTTTTTGCGGCGCTTCTCGCGCTGCTTGCCTTCTCCGCCCCGGCAATATCCATGGAGCCCGTCTCGCTGGAGGGGCTCCAGGTCCGCTGGGGTGAAGGGACCGAGACCCTTTCCGGGATGCTCAGGCAAAGAGGTGGCTTTCCATGGAGCGGCATAACCATGGAACCGGGGAGTTTCCCCTTCTCCGGAGAGATCGTCAGTCCCAAAAGAATATATCCGGGCACCTCTTCCGCAGTATTCAGGATCCGTACGTGGGGAGGCGGAACGGAGAGTTTCGTGGCAAGGCTCACCTGGCATGCCCCCATGGTCCTGGCACTGGAAGAGATCTCCCGGGGCAGCGTCATCACGGGCTCGAACGCGGCCGTCCAGGTGGCCCCGTACAGGAGAGGTTACGGGAAAGTTTTCTGCAGCCTGCCTCAGGTTGAAGGCAAGAGGGCATCCCGGGACATTCGGGCCGGGGAACCCCTTTCCGGAAGGAACATCGAGGTGATCCTCCTTGTGGAACGGCGGGACCCGGTGGTGGTCATCTCCAAAAGCGGGGCCGTCATCGCCAGGCTCAGGGGAGTGGCCCTCGAGGGGGGCGACCTGGGTGATGTCATAACCGTCAGGGTCCCCAGGTACAGGAACGAGATTCCGGCCACTGTCATCGACAGGGGCCTGGTTGAGGCCGCCGCTGGTCTTTAGCGGCGTATGGGGGTGTTAGACATGAGGATCGTAAAGATCCTGTTTCTGATGGTTGCTGCCACTCTTGTTTTTTCGGCGCCCGCCATCGCGGAGTCGCTCTGGGCCGAAGGCTCTTCGCTTTTCCAGGACCACAGGCCCGACAAGGTGGGTGATATCGTCACGGTGGTCGTGTCGGAGAAGACCACCGCAAAGGATTCCGCAAAGACGGACCTGACGAAAAAGAACGACACGACCCTTGCCGACGGTTTCGGTTTGCTGGATTTCATCAAGAAACTGGGCTTTTCCTCCTCAAGCGAGATGAGCGGAGGCGGCACCAGGGACAGGAGCCACAGTTTCAACGCGACCATCACCTGCATCGTAACAGAGGTGCTTCCGAACGGGAACATAGTTCTGGAGGGGACAAAGGAGATACGGGTTCAAAAGGAGAATATGTCAATGAAGATAACGGGGATCGCGAGGCCCCAGGACGTGAAGGCCGGCAATATCCTTGAAAGCGACAGGCTTGCCGATGTGAGCGTCAACGTCAGGGGCATAGGAAGCATAAGCGATGTACAGCAGCCAGGCTTCCTCACACGGCTCCTGAACATTATCTTTTAGGTGAAAATCATGAAGCAGTTGAAAAAGATCTTTATCGCGATGCTGATTTCGTTATCGGCCCTTCTTGCGGCCGGGATCCTTCCAGCCGGAGGCCAGGTGCATCCCGAGGTCAGGCTGAAGGATCTTGGAAGGTTCGAGGGTGTCCGGCCAAACCAGCTTGTTGGTATGGGCCTGGTTACAGGACTCCAGGGAACGGGAGACAAGGGGGAACTGGTGGCGGCAATGATGGGCAATATGGTGGAAAACTTCGGAATATCCATGAACCGGAAGGATCTCAAGAGCAAGAACAGCGCCGTCGTAACGATCACCTGCGAACTCCCCCCCTTCGCAAGGAGCGGTGAGACCATCGACGTGACGATCAGCACCGTGGGTGACGCCAAGAGCCTTGAGGGTGGCGTCCTGCTCCAGACTCCGCTGAAGGCGGCCAACGGATCGGTCTACGCTGTAGCCCAGGGACCCGTTTCGATAGGAGGGTTCTCCGCATCGGCAGCAGGCTCCAGCCTTTCGAAAAACGTCTCCACCACGGGGCGGATCCCCAACGGGGCCATAGTCGAGAGGGAAACCTCCTGGGGGGCCGGTACGGACGGCAGGATACGATTTTTCCTGAAGAGGCCCGATTTCACAACCGCCGACAGGGTGGCGGCGATCATCAACCGCAATTACGGTTCCGTAGCCACAGTAACCGATGCGGGATGCGTGGATATTGCCATCCCCCACGCTTTTCGGGGAAACCCCTCAGGCTTCATCGCCTCTTCGGAACTTCTTCGGGTCAGGCCCGATTCCGTCGCCAGGGTGGTAATCAACGAGAGAACGGGGACGGTAACCGTGGGAGGAGATGTGAGGATCAGCGAGGTGGCCGTAGCCCACGGGAACCTGACGGTTTCCGTCGGGATCGACAGGACCGTCAGTCAGCCGGAACCTCTTTCCCTGGGGGAGACAAAGGTCATAGAGACCGCGACGATAACCGCCGATGAGGAGAGGGGAAGCATGGCCCTCCTTAATGCCACCACCACCGTGGACGACGTGGTGAAGAGCCTCAACGCACTGGGGGCGACCCCGAGAGATATCATAACGATCCTCCAGGCCATCGACAGGGCGGGGGCCCTGCAGGGCGAACTGGTAATCATGTAGGGAGGGGCAAAGATGCCAGAAAAAATCCTGCCCGTGGTACCGGCGGGCACCTCGTCGAACAGGAAGGACAACGCAAGGATAGAGAAGGCCTGCAGGGATTTCGAGGCCATCATGGTGGCCGCTCTGATGAAGGAGACCTCCGCCGGGAAAGCCTCCCGTGGAACTGACGGCGAAAGAAACACTTTCGGCGCCCTGGAGGAGACGGCATGGGAAATGACAGCAGGGGCAGTATCATCCAGGGGCGAAGGGTTCGGGCTCTGGAGACAACTTTACGAAAGCATCACGAAAGGAACCTCGGGAGGTGAAGGACATGAATCCGACAAATAGTACAAACGACATCGCCGCCCTGGTGGACATATTGGTGCGCAGCAGCCGCAACCAGGAGAGAACCCTCGGGGATCTTCTGGAGATACTTCAGAGGGAGAGCGAGGCTCTGAGGCAAGGAAGGGCAGAACTGATCCCGGAGATCCTGGGCGAACTCCAGGATGGCTCCAGCAGGGCAATGAGATGTGAGGCCGAGAGGGATTCCAGCGCCAGAAAGCTTGCCGAGGTCCTGGGGTGCCCTCCCGCAGCAGGCGAGATCTGCAGCAGGCTTGATCCTTCTCTTTGCGGGGAACTCCTGGAGGCATCAAGGGGTCTGATGTGCGCCGTCTCTTCTCTGAGTGACATCAACCGGCTGATATCGAGACAGGCCGACGAACACGGCCGCCTGGCGGAACTCGTGGTCGAGAACATGAGAGCCATGACTCCGGCGACAGATTCTTCGGGGGGTCTCGACACGACAGCCTGAAAAAGGGAATAAACTTCGGACTAGATGCGGAAGGGGGTCTGGCCTATGGCCCTGACCTCCATTTCCCATGTTTCGGTGAAAAATGTGACGCTCCTTCCTTTGTTCCCCCCGGTATCCTTTCCCTCCAGGGGTATCTTCAGGATCTTGAGTTCCTCCAGGACAACCTCTATGTTCTGTTCCCCTATAGAAAGCAGGTTGGGACCCCTGGATATGCTGAACATTTTGGCTCCTCCGGCAACCTTTGCCCTGAGGCGAGACCTCGCAGCGCCTTCTTTCTCCAAAAGATCCACAAGGTTTCTGAGCGCCCTGTCAGCAAACTTCCCCGGCTTGGGGTTTGCGGGCTTATCGGGGAGATCACCCCTCGGGGATCTGAATTCCCTGGGCAACATAATATGCACCATGCCCGCGATGCCTGCCCTGTCGTCAAAAAGAGCCACCGCAAGGCAGGAACCAAGCCCAAGGGAGCTCAGAATTCCAGGCACCCTTGCGAGAAGGGTATCTCCCATCCCCACGTTGTGAGAGTAATCCCTCTCCGGGACCTTTTGCGCAACGCCGTCCATCAGAAACCCAGAAGCCTCATGAATTCCCCGAGCGAGTCGGGATCGGGCACCAGGAAGACCCTGGCGGAAAAGACCCGGTTCCCCTCCTCGGGTATGGTCATCCTGGTGTCGGCAAGAAATGCCGTGTCCCCCGTCACGCCAAAGATGGAGATGATCACGTCCAGTATGGCCCCGAGCATGTCATGGGCCACGGCGGGGACAGAAAGGGGGAGTTCGACCTTCATGAAATCCCCCACGGCGCTGATGAAGGCTCCCAATATGATATTGCCCGCCTCGGAGAGGGCCGATTCCCTAAGGGCCTCCGCCATGGCCAGGTCCGAGGGCAGGGTTATGCTGGAGAGCATTATCTCCGAGAGAGCCCTGGAATCCGACTCGGGCATTATAAGCATCAGGTTGAGGGGCAGGTTCTCATCGCAGCGGGTCAGCACGGCACAGACCGGCAACTCCGGATCCCCGAAGAAGGAGGATATCTCCTCCAGCGGTATCTGCTCGACATCAGGGACGAACATGTCGACTCCGCGCCCCAGCATCTGTGAAAGGGCCGTTGCAGAATGTCCGGTCCCAATGTTGGCTATCTCCTTCAGGAGGTCCATCTGTACCAGGTTCATACCCTCTTGATCCACGCCGACGGCCCCTCCCTTCCGGTCATTTTTTATCCCCCCAGGGAAACATTTCCGCAAGGCTCCCCGCCATAAGGTGCAGGGGCAAAACCCTGTCCACAGCCCCGGCTTCGGCCGCCATGCGGGGCATTCCGTAAACCACGGCGGTCTCCCGGGATTCTGCTATCACGAAACCGCCCTTATCCCTGAGTTCTTTCGCCCCTTCGGTGCCGTCCTTCCCCATGCCCGTAAGAATGATCCCCGCAGGAATGATACCGGGGATACTGGCGGCACTGGAAAAGAGAATATCCGCCGATGGCCTTACATAATTCTTTGGAGGAGAATCAAGAAGAACACATCTTATGTCCCCTTTTTCCCCAACCAGTTCCAGGTGCAAACCGCCCTGCGCCACCACGGCCATCCCCGGGAGAAGGGGCATGCCGTTTTGGGCCTCCATAACGCTAAGTCCTGATATCTGGTCGAGCCTTTCGGCAAAGGACCTTGTGAAATCCCTCGGCATGTGCTGCACGATCGCCACGGGCGCGGGAAAGGTGGAAGGAAGTCCAGGCATAAGCTTTGCCAGGGTCTGAGGTCCTCCCGTGGATGCCGCAATGACGAGCAGGCCAAACCCTCCGGAGGGCAGCGTGGCGGCAGATCGCGGGACCCTCTCCTGAGGGGTTTCCTCCATCCCGGGCAGGACAGCGACGGACGCGAAGGCCAGCCTTATCTTGTCCTGCAGTTCCTGCGCCAACTGGGCAAGTTCCTCTGGATCCTGACCAGAAGGTTTTCGTATGAAATCAAAGGCACCCGATTCCAGCGCCATGATCGTGGTTTCGGTCCCCCTACCTGTCCGGCCGCTGATCATGATGACCGGGAGGGGGCTTGTCTCCATTATCGCCCTGAGGGTCTGAAGACCGTCCATGCCCGGCATCTCCACGTCCATGGTCACCACGTGAGGCCTTAGCCGGGCTATCTTTTCGAGGGCATCGGGGCCGTTCCTGGCCTTTCCGACAACCTCCATGTCGGGGGCAGCCGATATGAAATCACCTAGAACGATCCTCATAAAGGCTGAATCATCGGTCACAAGAACCCTAATCCTGCCTCCAGGGATCATTCATGTGCCTCCGAGGCGAGGAAAAGAGCATGGGCAAACTCAAAGACCGTAGGCGAGGCGGAGGTCATGATGCCCCTGACTCTTGATATCTCCAGCGCCTGATAAAGAAGATCCCAGCTCCCGAGCCTTTCTTCTGTAAGGGTCGAGAGCCCGTGAATGTCCGCCACTTTCCTCCGTCGAAGATATTTCAGGAGGGCGGTAAATCCGGGAGTATCCGATTCCTGTCCCAAAGGCGTAACAGCACCCTGTATATTGACCCCGCTCTCCGCGGCGGCCGAGAACCAGCGTCCTGTGATTCCCGGACTGGTACGGAAAAACAGGGCCAGATCGTCACTGGACAGTCTTCCCTCGGCCTCTTCGCACTGACTGCCAAGATCTTCCGCGGGACGGATATCCAACCGCCTCTCCTCAAGAGCCCCGGCCATGGAGACCATCTCGTCCAGAAATTTCCTGTCTGGAGGCAGGGGGAGCAGGCCTAGGGATCTATCAAGAGCGTCCATGAAGAGGGTTATTGCCTCGACAGTGACCGGAGCGTCCGCGAAGGATTTCCACTCCGGCAGGACCATCCTTTCCGGACCTGGAAAAACAAGATACCTTGCGGGGGGGGGATCCATCCGCGCCCTGAGCGGCCTCTCGTTCACTTCACTTTCCCTGACAATGAAATTGCCTTTCAGGAACCCGTCCAGATCCGCAAGGCCCTGGCGCGAAGGGAAAATCACTTTCACCAGGTCCAGGCCTCCCCTGTCGGGTTCCGCATCAGCGGATATAAAGGGAATCCCCTCCGATTCCAGACCCAGCCTGATCGCAAGGGCCACAAAAACCACTTTTTTGTCCATGGGGCTCACCTCTTTTTGACAGTATCCACCCGCAAGAGAAGCGGGCACTGCGGGTTTAATACTATCATCAAGGGCAGAACCGCAAAAGCGAGAACCCGGGGACCGCGGGAAACCCTTTTATGAAGTCTGGAACCTGAACTGCCCTATTGCTGCCTGCATCTCCTCGGCAAGTTTCGCAAGTTCCTGGCTGGCTCCAGACAGTTCCTGAACAGCAGCCGTCTGTTCCTCTATCGACGCGGCGGCCTCCTCGCTGCCGGCCGCATTCTCCTGGGCTATGGCCGAAAGGTTCTGGATAACTTCAATTATCTCGGCCTTCTTGCCCTCCATCTCTCGTCCCGAAACGTTCAGTTTCTCTATCACCCCACGGGTCTTCTCTATCGCTCCCGCGATGCCTTCGAATTTTTCCATCGAACCGTTGACGCACTCCGTCTGGGCCGACACTATCCCCCTTACTTCTTCCATGGTCGATACGGCCTTGTGAGTCTTGGATGCCAGTTCGTTTATTATTCCCTCTATCTCCTGGACGGAGTCGTTGGACTGCTCCGCCAGTTTCCTTACCTCTTCGGCAACCACGGCGAATCCACGGCCGTGCTCACCCGCACGGGCCGCCTCTATCGCCGCGTTCAGCGCAAGAAGGTTGGTCTGGTCCGCTATGCTCTTTATTACACCGCTTGCCGCCTTTATTCCTTCCGCGCTGTCGTTGGTCTCGCTGATTATGCCGAATATGAGTTTCGCGGCATCGTTGCTCTCCCTGGTCTTTTCCAGGAGATCTCCCAGAACAGCGGCACCTTCCTCCTTGAGAGACGCCACCTCGTCGGCGCTCAGGTTGAGTTCCTTCATGAAGTGAACATCCTGCTCAATCAGGTCACCAAGTTCCGCGACCCTTCTGGACCCCAATTCAGTGTCCCTGGCCTGGTCACTCGCACCCTCGGCCATCTCCTCTATAGTCTTCGCTATCTCCTCCGCCGCCGTCGCAGTCTGTTCGCTCGTCGCCATCATCTCTTCCGAGGACGACGCCACCTGGTTCGACTGGGAGTCGATACCCTTGAGGATGTCAACGAAACTCTTCTGCAGGGCCGATATCCCCCCCGCAATGATCCCTATCTCGTCCTGCCAGTACCTGTACTCCTCAAGAGGGTTGTCTTCTTCCAGCGTCAGGTCGTAGCGGGAAAATCCGTCCAGCACACCCGAGAGCCGGATCAAAGGATGGGCAATGACCTTGCCGATGAACATCCCTGCCCCAATGGCAAATATCACGGCCACAGCCGTAAGACCGATTATCAGCGCCAGAGATACCGAATAGGCCTTCTCGGCGGAAACACTGATCCCGTCGGCAATCTCCCTGTTGAGAGCCAGCAGTTCCCTCGCAATATCCTCCGTCGTCAAACGTTTTGGTCTTATCTCTTCAACGAGGAATTTTAAAAGTTTGTCATGCGTTTCACCAAAGATGATCATCTTTTTAAAAGCATTCCCCGATTTTTCATACTCCCTTACGGTAACCATAAGTTCTTCGACCAGGGCTTTTTCGTCTTCTTCCATATAGCTCTGGTTATACTGATACAGGGCCTTATTGACGGCCTCGAAATGGAGATCAAAAAAATTGAAGGCTTCCTGAACTATGTCCAGATCGGATACGGACATGGCCTGCCAGAAGTCCGCCCGGATCGCCACGATGTTCTTCTCGATCTCGCCTAAATCCTGTATTGGAACAAGCCTGTCATGGTACATGGTTTTGACGCCCTCATTGATGCGGTACATGTTGAAAAGGCCCACAAAGCCGACCACCGCTATGATAAGAGCGACGGAAAGGAACCCCGCCAGCAACTTGTGTTTCGTCTTGAGATTCCAGAACCAGTCCATCTGTTGCAACCTCCCCTCTCCCGGATCGCTCCTCCAAAGGCTCTACATCTACCAGTTTAAGAGAGGGACACTGCGGAAACAGAAACCATAGCCCTTCCGGGGTCACCCCCTGGCCATGGACAGGATCGGACAGAAAGGCCCCTTGATTTACGCCTCCCTGTCGAGAAGGGCTCCCAGAATAACCCGCAGTTCACTGGCTATGGAAAGCGCCCTTGCGGCCCCGATGGCAGCGACAGTACCCTTTCTGTCTCTGAAAAGAACCTCGTCGCCGTTTATGCTGCCGAAAATCTCACGACCGAAACATCCGCAAACCTTTTCGAGCAGGCGCACAGCCTGCTCCAGAGATTCTGTTCCGGCAGCGGGCGCTGCATGAAAGGCCAATCCCCTCCTGTCGTAGAGAGTGTTTTGCACCTTGAGGGGTTCTACCGGCGGTTTCCTGGTGACCTTGTCGGAATCGCCCATGATATCCACCTCGTCCTGTAAATATTGATCCCTTTGAAGAGTATAAGAGGAAAGCAGGCAAGTAACGCTAATTAAGGCGGCCTCCTCTTGCCGATACCTATTTAAAACGGGTCCAGGGAGGGAGCCGAATATGGGAAGGAAAAAGCACGGAGGCGTTTGTTTCCTTTCTACGGGGAGTCGTTTCCCCGTAAAGAATGCGCAGGAAACAGAGGGGGCAACACTTGAGATCGTCCCAAAACACGACGGGCAAGAGGAACCCGGCCCAGGGGATATATCCCGGGAGATGCCGGAGATCTTTTCCGAAGATGACATTGATGCAGTTCAGACACTGTACGATATTTTCCACGGAGACATCAGGGATATTCCTTTGCTGACGGCGGAGGAAGAGAAGGAACTCTCGAGAAGAATATGGGAAGAGGATGACAAGGAGGCTTTTGACAGGTTCGTCCTGTCAAATTTGCGGCTTGTCATAGCCTGCGCAAAAAAGGTGAGGGACCGGATGGGCGACCAGAGTATCCTCTCCTTCATGGACCTGATCCAGGAGGGAGTAATGGGCCTGATGACAGCCGTTGAAAAATTCGACTACCGGAGGAACACCCGTTTCAGCACTTACGGCATTCCCTGGATATACCAGAGAATAAAGATGTCTCTCCTTCAGCACAGGTACGGAATGTCGATCCCGGGTTTCGCTTCGACCTCTGTCCATTCCATGTCGAGGCACATCCAGGCCTACAGAAAAGGCAAGATCGGGGATATACCGGATAATATCGATGTGGGCAGGATCCGGGACCTGGCAAACATAGTAAGTTCCATGATCTCCATATCAACGGACCAGGATGACGACAGAACCGGCGGGGGATACTCGCTGAACCCGGAAAAGGTGTGTAACGACCATTTCTGGGACCCCTGGGACCTTCCGGGAGGAACCAGATGCGATGAAGAGGTCGAAAACGGCATTTTTTGCGAAAATATTACGGCTATACTTGAAAGCACGCTGACAGAAGAGGAGTACGGCATCCTCTGCCGCAGGTTCGGCATTGGGGAATTCAATTCTCCAAGGAGGCTCTCCGACATAGCAAAAGAATACGGAAAGAGCGCCGAGCATGTGAGGATCGTCCTAAACCGCTCGATAAAAAGGCTCAGGGAAAACGGGGCCCTGAAGAATGCCTGCAATTCATGGGGAATATGATCTTTTTGCCGGTGACCGGCAACAGGAAGGGGTTGTTGATTTGGACAGCATAGTGGTTTTCAGGCTGGGGTCACAGAAATACGGGGTGCCGATAGGCTCCGTGAAGGAAATAATACCCTGCTCCGATATTACACCGGCCCCGGGAACTCCACCATGGTTCCTGGGATTCATGAACGTAAGAGGGGATCTTGTCCCCGTGGTTAGCCTGACCCGCTATATTGGCATGGAGTATCAGACATGCAACGGCATGGAAAGGATACTGATCCTTATGTCCGAAAGGGGTACCAGAAGAGGGTTTCAGGCCGATGAGGTAACATCGATAGAACCCTTCTCGCCTGATGATATACAAAGCGTCAGGGACCGTGGAAACGGGTCAGGTTTCCCCAGAGAGTTGATTAAGGGCGTTTCCGATACCGGGAAAGAACTGGTCGTGGTCCTGGACGTGGAGAGGCTTCTCGCGGGAGAGGGGGTTGAAGATGAAACTGCCTGAGACCACGGACTCATGCAAGGTCTGCCAGGTTAACTTCGCTGTGAAGAGCCAGCAACCCCGAGAGCCAGTGCATCAGGAAAGATGAAATCAGCAGTTGAGGAGTCTTGCGGTTCCCTTCGAGCCGAAGAAGCCTGTCCCTGTAGTCAGCGGGGCGGATAATTCCTTCTGAACCGTCGAAAAGGAAACGGATCGCCGGGTCCTCTTCGACTCCGTTGCCTGTTTCTTTTTCTTGCCAGATTTTCCAGAAATTACCCTTTGGATCGAGCATTTCTATGTTGAGGGGTCGGACTTCACCCGTCTGAAAAACCAGCCTCCTGTTCCTTTCACCCCCGAGGATCATCTCCTGAAGTATTTTCTCCAGCCGGGGAAATCGTAAATTTACAAAGGAGAAATCGGCACCATCAATATACCTCCCGCTCGAGTCGACAAAGGCAAGATCCTGTATCTCTGGGCTGCTGCTTCTTGAAGGCACTTCCCCTGCCTCCCTCCGGAAGATTATTGAAACGGCTTGTTCCATTTGCCGGGAATATCGCTAAAAGCCTTAATTAGCGTCACCGCAAAGGCCGATACCTAAAACGAAGGCGCAACGAACGCAACCTCCGGAGGTGTTCTAACTTGGGCAGATCGACCAGCGAAAAATCCTGCGCAAATCCTGCAGACGGGACAGATAACATCCAAAGCATCCCCGAGAGAAAGGTTAAAAGCCCGGCCGGAAGGAAACAAGGGTACAGGATGCAGGCATGGCAAAAAGAATTGCAGTTGACATCGATCAGGAACAGAGATCTGGAGAATTTCAACAGTTTTCTGAGGGATTTCGCAGGGGTCCTGCAGAGTTTCAGGGGGAAGGAGTTCTTTATTCTGAGTGACACTCCTCAAAGAAACCACCTTGTTCCCCATGAGAGAGTCTTCTTGCTGAGGGATGTTCTCAAAAGGGATGGAGGTCTCTCCTGCAACACTCTTTTCCTTTACCAGAACGTTTCCCTCGAGTGGGAGCGGGTATGCCTGAAGGTCTTCGATAATTATACACTGGTCCGGGAAAAGAAACTTTTTCCCCACGAGGAAGAGGCAAAAACCGAGATGTACCGACTGATTGGCCGCCTTGCCAGAACCCACGAACAGGACTTTCCCCCGTATTAGGGACAATTATGGTGTTTAAGTATATGTTTATTTGTGTGATGCTTTGTATTATTATATAGAGGCCATGTTCGTGTGGAGACACCCCGGTTTCTTCAAGAAAATCTGAATCATGGAGTGTGAAGGATCATGCAAGAGAGCGGCAAGGTTAGAATGGCTCCTGTCGTTTCGGGTGAATATGTCAGAAAACTCCGTATAAGCCTGGGACTGACGCAGATCCAGTTCGCCAAAATAATGGAAGTCGGGAACATCACGGTGGCCAACTGGGAGAAGAACGGAATAGACGGTACCAGAAGTTCCAGTTTCCCCAACTTCAAGTACCTGACGACGATGCTCAGGCAATCGATGAACCACCCTGGTGTTGTTGAACCCTCCAGGTTCGTGAGATATTTGCGCATGGCGGCAGATCACGAACTTATGGCCTGTTATATCCCATTCATCGGGGAACTGGAGACGGATTACCTCAACGTTATCAACTCGGGAAGCCTGACGGGAGTCCTTTTTGCGCTCCTTTTCGACAAGGAGCTCCAGAGGAGAGGTATCCAGGAGCCGTCAGGGATAATTCCCGGGGAAGATACCCTTTCTGATTCATCGTTCAACGAGGATCCTGAGCTTCTCGAGGGCCTTGAGAAGGTCAAAAAAAAGTCTGCCCCCGAAGGATCCGGTGGCAGACCAAAAAAGCCTGAAAAACACTGAATGGGATGAGTACCCTTTAACCCTCCCGGGCGCAAAGAATGGAGAGCGGGGAAAAATCCCATTCTTCCTCCACCCCGAACTGCAGGGTTTTCTGGGAACAATCCCCGCCATGGGCGGAAGACGGTACCGGAACCAGTTCGATAAGGGGCTCCATACATTCGGGAGAAGGGTCAACAAAGGCGGGATAGCCATAATCCAGGCTCGACTGGACATGGCCAAGACCTTCGCAGATAACCCGCATTGCCCTCTGCATCTTTTTCCGGTCTGTTCCCCCACTGGAAAAGTTTCCGGCAATGTCCCTGGCATATACCATGAAGTCCTGTTTTTCAAGGTGGGTGATCTCTTCAGAAGAGAGCGATTCGGCGAGCCTGCGGATGGAATAGGATATCTGCTCCATTTCCTGCGGAACTTCTGAAGTTTCCACGTCATAAAATGATTCCCATTTTTCGACAAGGCCGGAAATCAAAGATACAATGAGTTCGATCCTCGAAACATAGGAAACGTTGCCCGGATCAAGAATCGGGATCCTCAGGTATTTGCCAGACCGGAAAAAGAACCCTTCCATTTCTGTATCCCTCCTCGCTTTTTCAGGAAAATTATGTGCAGAAGTACCTCGAGCCAGGCGATACCAGAATAATCCGGCCACCACAGTGACGGTATTCCGATTTTCCGATTGGCTCTCCGGGTACCACAAAAAACCCTCAGGAAGGAGTAACAGATAGAAGGTAGCACCAACGACTGAACTTGTATTCATCAGAAAGGAACAAAAAAAACCGTGGTCGTTTAAAAAACAGTTATTAAAAGGTTTCTGCTCCAGGTTTTAGAAACAAAATTGCTAAAAAATATGCATTTCTTTGTTTGCAAAGTACAATTTTAACGCTATCAGGAGTTCCTGCCTCGTTTCGGGATCCTCTATATCGAAGGATACTATCTCGGAGATCTGTCTTATCCTGTACCTGAGTGTGTTGTAGTGAAGATGCATTTCGGCCGCACTCGACCTGAGGTTCCATCCGTTCCTGCAGAGAACATAGAGGGTTTCGAGATATTCCCTGGCAACAGAAGGCTTGAGGAAACCGAAGGCCCCAAGGTACTGGTCTACATAGATTTTTATCTCTTCCCTGTTGGAGGTATTCATCAGAAGCCTCAGAAGCCCCATCTTCTCCCAGACCAAGAGGGCATCAGTGGAACCGGTGGCCCTGACAAATTCCATACAGCACGAAGCCTGCCTGAAGCTGGATGATATCCGGCCAATATCTCTCACTGAACCTCCTACGACTATCGAAAAGGTCTTTCCCCTTTCTGAAGAGAAGTTCTCCTTGAACTGCCCCAGAAGCATCTCGAGAAGATGTATCTTCTCTCCCGGGTCCGGGTGGAGGCTGACAAGAGAGACGTGCCTTTCCCCCACCATGGTGGAGTGTATCCTGCCGAAATAGGCGCCCAGAAAATTGTTGAGGCTTGACCATATCTCATCGCGGAGAGAAACAGGATCATCTACTGAACCGGAAATTCCCGTCACCTTTGAGGGCCCCCCCTCGGTATCAGTGTCGCCCAGGATGACGACGAAGGGGGGGAGGAATTCCGGACCGAGAACGAACAGGTACTCATGAATGTCCTCCTGCCTGTTTATATGGCCGAGGACCAGCCCCTGCAGGAAGTTGTCCTTGTACCTGAGCCTTGCCTCTTTTCTGGCGTTCTCTTTCTGGATGTTCAGGAGTATGGCTATCTTTGCATAATCAAGGGTCCACTTCCAGCTTTCGGGAAAAGGGGCCTCTCTGGGGTGATCGATAATGATATGTCCGTAGTTCACCTCGTCCAGGTCCAGGGGGAAAGAATGAAAGGTTTCCCGCATACTCCTCGAGGAAATAGATGAAATGTTCTCCACAAAATGGCTTTTCTCTTCGGGAGAGGCCCAGGCCCCCGAAAAGCGGTCGAAAAATGCCACATCCACATTTATCAGGGCCCCAAGATGGTGCAGGATCGCTTTAACCCCTCCCCCCGCGAGCATTAGCTCAAGGAAGGAGCGGGAGACGTGATCCTGAAAGAGAAGGCGGCTGGTCTGCTTTTCGGAAGATTCGTTCTGTCTTGTGTTGATCTGGCAAACAACAGGTCCAAGAATATCGGAAAATGCAAGATGGCCCGGTATGCAGAGAAGGGGAAAATCCATCTCTTCAGCAGCGGCCAGGATCTCATCGGGAAGGGAGGTCAGGAAGCGTCCCAGTTTTATCCCCAGGGCAGCGACGTTTCGCCGGCAGAGTTCCTCGATGATGAACTTCAGAGAGAGAGGGTTATCCCGGACCACGTAACCGGTGGTAAGGAGAAACTCGCCTCCCCACATCCAGTTGGCAACGTCAGGAGAATCCATGACGCTCACACGGCTCACTATTCTCTTTGCCGTCCCATGGGAGCCTGCGAGGAGTTTGCAGTCCTTAAGAACAGGAATATTCAGAATATCCGATACGGTCAGATCTTTTCTGGCCATTAGCCCTCTCTCGTGAACAAGACTGGATGCTTGCCGATAAGATTAACCTTGGTCTCATTTATTGTCAACTATTGACGTTATCCCTGTCTTCTGCCAGGAATATTTTCCCGTCTTTGCTATCTCTACCAAAACATTCCCTCAAAATTTTTGTTAACAAATAACAAAACGGGAGGGGGCCCCCCTCCCGTTGAACAGCCTCCTGTATTTTTTTTTAACGATGGGTTTCAGAGGGAAACGTCAAGCCCCCCGGCAGAAATCCCTACACCGGATCTGAGCATCTTCTCCTCATCCCGGGTGAGGGAACCTTCCTCAAGGATCTTCCCAAGGGCTTCCTCCCAGGTCGACGCGAGGTCCTCCAGCATGGATGCAACGACCCTGACCTTCTCGGGATCTTTCGCTACATTGGCCTGGACAAGTTCATCGTGCATGAAGTCATAGATGCGGTTCAGACTTTCGGCCACTTCTTCTGCCCTTTCGCGGCGCAGTGCGAACTGGAGTTCCCGTATGGAATCCTCCGCTGTCTGTATCTCCGAGTTGGCCCTCTCTATTTCCCCTGACTCTATGGCCGAGGCACCGTTTCTGCAAGCTCTTATTGCGATATCATAGGTAAGGAAAAGCAGTTTTTCACGCGATGCGGCGATCACTTCCTGGTTAAGATACTGCTGGCGGATGTCCCGGTCTCTGGAAAGCAATGCTTCTATCCCCTTTCTCCGGTTTTACGCTATCCAGTGGAAAAGGCCTCTCTCTATATCCAGCCTCGCCACGACCTGCTCCTGTTCTGTCACATCTTCGGCGTCCGCGGCCCCAGTCAAGGGAATACCGCCCTGTTCCCCGGGCACCCAGGGGGATGAACCTCTGCCCTGGGGCGCATGCCCGCCAACATCGACAGTGGTCTCTCCGAGGCTGATCCCCTGCCTTGCCAGGGAGTCCCTGAGAGCTCCCAGGGATTCTTCTATCATACTTCTGGAATGAGCTTTCTCCACGACCAGATGCAAGTTGAGACTGTCTCTGGTCGATTCCAGGGTGATACGAAGTCTGCCCAGTTCCGGGGGATCAAGTTCCAGTGTGCCCCTGTGCCCCTTCCTGTCCCTTATAACCTCTACAAACCGGGCAAGGCTTTCACCCACAACGGCCGGGGAGAACCTTTCAACCTGACCCAGAGGATCACGGGAACCGGCAACGGGGACAGCAAACTCAACTGCTTCAGAACGCAGGGGGTCATCTTCCTTTGCCCGGGTCAAATGTCGTGCCTCGAAAGAGTCCATTTCCCTGAAGCCTTCGAGCCCCTTCAATACTCCGGGAGTTTTTTCGGAGTTGCCGGGTACAGGGTCTACCCCCGTTTTCGTCAAGGTTGCAGTTGTTTTGTCAACCACCTGAGTTGATCCAACACCCGAGGGGAGGACCGGTCGGGAAACATTGCCACGGGGAAACCCCTCTTCAAAGTTCTCCGCAGGGGTATTAATCCTTGTCCCCAGGTATGCATTTCTTGCTGCAGTTTTCAGCTCCACATCCTGCAAAGAGATGCCGCTCTGCTCTGTCTTCATCGAAACCTTTCGGACTTCAGTCATTTCAACTTTTTTGTCTGCATATCCGGGTTCGGGCTTCGATCCGGGAGGGGTTTCATGAAAGATCCTGGCTATTGATGGAGCGGATGTCTCCCCGATCTTTGTCTCAAAGGAGATCGGCTCGCTGGCGATTGACGGAGCGGATGTCTCTTTGGTCTTTGTCTCAAAGGAGATCGGCTCGCTGGCGATTGACGGAGCGGATGTCTCTTTGGTCTTTGTCGCAAAGGAGATCGGCTCGCTGGCTATTGACGGAGCGGATGTCTCTCCATCAAGGTTTGAAATGCTTCGCTGCGGGATATCCCCGAAGACGAGGACGCCCGCCTCATGGGCGCGAGTCGCAAAGTCACCGCTTTTCCCTTCTTCATCCGGTCCGGTTTCGGGGGGATCTTCGGGTCCCCCGGGCCTGAAGCCATCGATATCCATCTTCAACCTGACAAAACCCTCAAGCAGTCTCCTGCCCGGGCTTTCGTCAACGGCGGACACACCTTCAGCCGGTTCGAAATCCGGGATACCGGGAACCTCCCTTTCGACCAGCATCTCCCCGAAACATTTTTCAAGGATAGCCATTGTCTCGCCATCTATCGCGGGAATCGTTTCCCGGCGGCCCATCCTGGACATTTCCGCCTCTGCCGGCCTGAAGATCTCCTCTATCTCGGGAGCGCTGATCGCGGGGGTAACCAGATCCCTTTCTGGAGTGTGTCCCGCTACAGGACCGGAGGAGGGGGATACACATTTCCCCTTGCCCAGAGCATCACACGGGCCAGCATGGATCTCTCCGGAAAGGATAGACTCGAAATTAACCCCGTCACTTGCCTGTCCACTTCCGTGGTCAACCTTCTGAGGCTTTTCCCCCGCCGGGATCTGACCGGGAAGAGGCATTCCGGTTTTGCTGACGTCCATGACCGACCCCCCTTTCCATGGTTATATTCCACCGCCATATCTTAAGTTTCGGCCATCGGGAGCGGGTAAAACAGTCCCTTCCTCCCTTGGTTCATTTCAACTGTCGCTGCCGCTGCCGTAGTTCCCCAACTGCGATAATGAAGTTATGTATGACGCCTGCTTGCTGATCATGGCTATCCTTGACTCCATGTTCGAATAGAGGGCCTCCAGAGAAGCTCTCTCCATTTCAAGACGAGCCTCGAAATTCGCCACCCTTCGGTCGATGTCCAGGGATTGCCTCTCCAGTGTGTCTATCTGGCTGTAGATCCTGCCCTTTTTTGCTGTGGTTCCTCCTATGCTTATTGTCGATCTCGAAATCATGCCCTCGGTAAAGGTCTTCATCTCCGCGGCAAAGGACTGAATTACCTCCATAACCGATCCCGGGTCTTCAAGCATGGCTTCCATGAAGGCCGTTTCGTCAAACTGCAATTTCCCGCTTTTTCCGTAATCAACAGATTCCGTCGATATACCTGCAAAAGAGAGCAGCCGGGATTCTCCGTTCGAAAGGGGCCGGAACTGACCCGTTATGCCGCGCAGGTTGTTTTTGCAGTTCCATAGCAGGGGATCACCGTTAAGCAGACCCCTCCTTCTTTCAAGATCGGATTGTGGCTCGTCCACCTTTTTTTCCGAAAGGCGGACATTGACCCAGTCCATGACCTCGTTATAGGCTTCCGTCATGGTTCGCACCGATTCGACAGCCGACCCAGCGTCAAGGGAAATATCCACCCTCGCGGAGCCTTCCGAGGCTATCTCGAAAGTCACACCTTCAAGCAGGTCGTCGATACTGTTCGATGACCTGGTGATCTCGAGACCGTCCATTTCGAAGACCGCATCGACAGGCTCCTGCAAAATTCTCGAGAATTCTCCCGAACCGCCGACGTTCCAGACACCCAGGCCCTGGAGAACATTGTCATCATCACCGAATACGGTCAGACCGAAGTCTGCCCCTGTAACACTGCTGGAGATAACCAGGGTATTGTCCAGTATCCTTGCTGTCATGGCGGGAGCGAAACCTTCCCCCGCCGACGTTGCTGCCGCTTCGTTTATCGCGTCCGCAACGTCGGAAAGGCTGTTTCCCGCC
>DAOTIQ010000035.1:0-19447 GCA_035448245.1 Thermovirgaceae bacterium
GGGGGGGTACCGAAACGATTTTTTTCCAGGGTGACTTAAAGTAAAGAACGCACTGCTACCGCAGAGTTCCTGCGGAGCACATGCTCAGATCGGACCGACTGCAGTACTTCAGGGCATTCCAGTTGAAGAGTTGCGAAAAGTTGAGAACTTTACTTTTCGCCATGTATGGCCGGTCTTTATACCCCCCGGTTCCGGTTGATGGTAACGTAAACATGGTCATGTGTCAACTTTTTGTATGCACTAAAGAAAATGTCCCCCGTGTCTGAACATTTAGTCTTCTTGACACCCCTTGCACAAATGGTCTACCGGGTATATAAAGTGTACTGGGTGGTCCACAGAGGAGGTAAGAAATGACCGACAGAAAACTGAGGCATACAAGGATATACGAACAGGTCGTCAACGAGCTTAAGGAGTTGATTGCTTCGGGAGAACTCCAGCCTGGTGACCCACTTCCTCCCGAAAGACAGATGATGGCCCAGATGGGCGTGAGCAGAAGTTCCCTGAGGGAGGCTTTCAGGGTGATGGAACTCCTCGGTCTGATAGACAGCGTCCCGGGTAAGGGGAGGTTCGTACGCAAACCGCGGGGAGAGACGGCCGATTCCAGGAACATGCCCCTGGAGGACGAAGCCGTCCTGGAGCTCATGGAAGCCCGCAGGGTTCTGGACCCCGCTATCGCTGCAGCCGCGGCAATGCACTCCTCCCCTTCGGATCTGATGAAGCTTCGCAAGGTGCTCTCCCGGACCGAGAAGAATATCGAGAACGTTGGCAAACGGTCGCAGGACGATTTCGACTTTCACCTGGCACTTGCAGAGTCTACCCACAATTTTGTTTTCGTAAACATAGTAAAGATGACTTTCAACCTGATCATGGCTACCCACGACCGGATTTATTCCCTTCTGGCCGACAAGGAAGCCTTCCTCAAGGAGCACCAGGAAATTTACGGCGCAATAATAGATCACGACGTGGCAAGGGCCCGGACCCTGTCGGCCAGCCATATCGAAAGGGTCTACAAGACTCTGCAGGAAGCACTGGCCCTCGAGGTCAAGTAGCAATAAAGAGCGGCAAGGCTTCGAAATAAATTTCTGGAGGGATGTTCGCATGAGAGACAGGATCATCAAAATGATCCCCGAGATCGATTGGATCCAGGACAAGGACCTCAGGACAAAAGTCGTAGCGACCGTCGAGGATGCCCTGAAGACCGGTGGATGGGAGCCGGAAGACATGGAGAAGATCCCCTTTACGCTTCTGATCCCGGACTGCCCCGCATCATTGAACGTTCACAACAGGGGCGTTACGAGAATGGCAAAAAAGATCTTCGAGGAATACAACTCTCTTTACAAGGACAACGGTGGATTCCAGCTTGACCACGACACCCTTATCGCCGGCGCCATACTACACGACGTGGGCAAACTTGTGGAGTACGAGAAGAAGGACGGCAAGGCTGTGAAGTCCCAGATGGGCAAGGACCTCCGCCACCCCTTCTCGGGCGTCGGCCTGGCCATGCGCAACGGTATACCTTCCGGTATATGTCACTGTATCGCCGTCCACGCCAAAGAGGGTGACGGAGGCCATCGTTCTCCTGAGGCCGTCGTCATCAACAAGTGCGATTTCATCAACTTCGAGACGATCAAGTCGTTCCTGGGACTGCTTTAGCATTAAAGAAAATATTCGGGAGGTGCGTGACCCATGGGCAAAACTATGATCGAAAAGATCATGAAGCGGGCCGCAGGACGTGAAGTCAACGTAGGAGAAAGAGTCTGGTGCAAAATAGACCTTTCCACTGCCCGCGACTTCGGAGGCGCCAACTGCGTCCTTCAGTTCGAAGAGGTTACCGACAAAAAGGGCAAAGTCTGGGATCCTGACAAGGTAGCCTTCACTTTCGATCTTCAGGCTCCGTCACATTCGGAAAAAGTTTCAACCAACCAGAAGATAATTCGCGATTTTGCCAAAAAGCAGGGCATCAAAAAAGTTTTTGATATTAACTGGGGCATCGGCCAGCATGTCATGCTCGAGAACGGACTGGTCAAACCCGGTGATGTCATCCTTGGAACAGACAGCCACATGAACCTGCTCGGCGCCGTGGGTGCTTTCGCCACCGGCGTTGGCAACACCGACATAGTGGCCTCGTGGTTCGAGGGGACTAACTGGTTCCGGGTTCCAGAGACCATGAAGATAACCGTTAACGGTTCCTTCAAAAAAGGGGTCTGTATGCGCGATCTCCTTACCAGCATCGTAGGAACCCTTCACGCCGACGGAATGTTCTTTCTCTCCGTCGAGTTCTATGGGGACACCATAGAGAAGTCTTCCCTGGCCGACAGGATCACCCTCTGCTCAATGGTGACAGAAATGAGCGGAAAGATCGGGCTCATCATGCCCAACGGCAAGGTTCTGGACTGGCTCGTGGAACGTGCGGGAAAAGAGGTCCTTGAACGTGTAAGCAGTCTTGCGGCAGATCCAGATGCCGTGTACTGCCAGGAACTGGAATTCAATGTAAATGACCTGGAGCCGATGACATCCTGCCCCGATGCTCCCGACAACGTGAAGAAGGTTCGCGAAGTTGCCGGTGCCCACGTCGACCAGGTCCACATCGGCTCCTGCTCCAACGGGAGGTTCGAGGACATCACCGCAGCTTTCGAAGTTCTGAAGGCTGCCAACTTCAGGATCGCCCCCGGAATCCGCGCCATAATCACTCCGTCGACTCGTGAAGTAATGCTTCAGTGCGCCGAAGCCGGCTATATCCAGAAGTTCCTTGAAGCGGGAGTTGTCTTCACCAACCCGACATGCGCACTATGCACTGCCGAGCACTACGGGGCCCTTCCCAGCGGTGACGTGGGCATGTCAACCACAAACAGGAACTTCATCGGCAAGGTCGGCAAGGGAAGCCACACCTACCTTGCAAGTCCGATGACCGCCATGGCCACGGCCGTTCGCGGCGTTGTGACCGATCCCAGGGATATCCTCGGATAGGGAGGGGAAGAGAAATGGACAAGACAATCCTTCGTGGAAAGGCCTGGGTTTTTGGAGATGACATCGACACTGACCTCATCTACCACAACAAATACCTGGCCGAGACAGACCCGAAGAACATGCCGCAGTACTCTTTCGAGTACCTGCCTGGCAAGGAGAATTTCGCCAAAGAGGTAAAAGAGGGAGATTTTGTTGTAGCGGGGACCAACTTCGGTTGCGGATCGTCTCGTGAGCATGCCGTATACTGCCTGAAATATGCCGGAGTACCGGTAATTCTTGCCGAGTCTTTCTCACGCATCTACTATCGCAACGCCATCAACAACGGTTACCCCGTCCTTTTCGTCAAGGGGCTGAGCCAGGCGATCAAGGACGGAAAGATCAAGGACGGCGACGAACTTGAGGTAAATCTTCTCAAGGGAGAGATCAAAGATGTCACGAGCGGCAACACCTTCCACGGAGATGCCGTAGCGGACCTTGAGAAGGACATCATGAAGGCCGGTGGCCTCATAGAGTACCTCAAGGAAAAGGCCGCCAAAAAGTAGAGAGGGGGACAGATCCTAAATGGGCAAGACATTTGCGGAAAAAGTTCTGGGCAAGTCCGCGGGAGAGTCTGTATCGGCGGGCCAGGTCGTAATAGTGGAACCTCATTTCTGCATGAGCCACGACAACGCGGCCCCCATCTCCAAGACCTTCAAGAAGATCGGGGTCAGTAAGGTATGGAAACCGGACCACCTGGTTTTCATCCTTGACCACGCGGTACCGGCACCCACAGACAAACATGCAGAGAATCACATGCAGATCAGGGCTTTCGTGAAGGAACAGGGGATTAAACACTTCTATGACGTTACCAGCAAGGGCGGGGTTTGTCACCAGATCATGTGCGAAGAGGGATTCGCCCTTCCCGGACTTGTCATGGTGGGAAGCGACAGCCACACGTGCACTTACGGAGCCTTGGGCGCATTCTCAACCGGAATCGGCCGAAGCGAGATGGCAGGCGCCTGGGCAACCGGCCAGATATGGTTCAGGGTCCCCGAATCCTTGAAAATAAACGTGACGGGCAAGTTCAAAAAAGGCGTGTCCGCCAAGGACCTGATCCTTAAGATCATCGGCGACATAAAGGCCGATGGAGCAGACTACATGTCCGTCGAATTCCACGGTCCTGCAATAGAAGCCATGTCGATAGCCGAGAGGATGACCCTATGCAATATGGGCATAGAGATGGGTGCCAAGAACGCCGTATGTCCTCCCGATAAAAAGGTCCTGGATTTTATTGGCCCGATCGCCAAAACCGATGCCTGGGAAGCGCTCTGGGCAGATGATGACGCGGTATATGCCCAGGTTCTGAACTACGATCTGGGCGACCTGGAACCCTGCGTGGCGAAACCCCACACGGTGGACAACTATGCACCGGTAAGCGAGGTCAAAGGAACGCAGATACACCAGGCCTTCCTCGGAAGCTGCACCAACGCACGCATCGAGGATCTCCGTGAGGCAGCAGCCGTACTCAACGGCAAGGAAGTCGCCGTAAGGACCATTGTCATACCGGCATCCTGGAGCGTCTACCGCCAGGCAATGAAAGAAGGGCTTTTCGACGTATTTCTCGATGCGGGCTGCGTGATCGGGAACCCGGGATGCGGCCCCTGCATGGGCAACCACGAGGGCATTTTGGCTCCGGGGGAGACCTGCATCTCAACCGCCAACAGGAACTTCAAGGGGCGCATGGGGAACAAGGAGAGCAACATATTCCTCGCAAGCCCGATGACAGTAGCAGCCTCCGCCCTAAAGGGCGAGATCTCCGACCCCAGGGAGGTGCTGTAAAACCATGAAGATCACCGGAAAGGTCTGGAAATACGGGGACGACGTCAACACCGACGTCATTTTCCCGGGAAAATACACTTACACTGTCTCTGACCCTGCCGAGATGGGCCAGTATGCCCTTGAGGATCTCGACCAGGATTTCACCAAAAACGCAAAACCCGGAGACATTATCGTGGGCGGAAAGAACTGGGGATGCGGATCCTCGCGCGAACAGGCGGTGACCTGTATCAAGATGCGCGGAATAGGGGCAATTATCGCCAAGGGTTTCGCCCGCATCTATTACCGCAACGCTCTCAACGAGGGACTCCCGATCGTGGTTTCAGCCGAAGCAGTCGACGCCCTTGAGAAGGGGCAGGAAGTGACCATCGATTTCGACAAGAGCGAGATCGTGACGCCGAAGGGGACATTCTCTTTCCCGCCTTACCCCGATTTTGTGAAGGGGCTCATCGAGGACGGCGGCCTGATCCCCCACGTCAAGAAGAGTCTGGGGCTGTAAAGACAGGCGACAGGCAACAGGCGACAGGAGGCGGGGCAAACAAGAACCCGCGAGACGTGAGACGTGAGACGGATGGATCCGTAAACCGTGAATCGTGAATCGTTAGTCGAAAAGGTCTAAAGCAAAGACCTGAACGGTAAACGGAAAAACAGAAACTGAAAACCTTGAATCGTGAACTTTGAATCGAAAACCGCAAAGGCCTGAACGGTGAACGGGGAAAAACCTTGAACCGTTAGAAGTAAGAAGTGAGAGGACAGGACCTTGAACTGCCGGAAGCTTTACTGGAAACATAGGAGCCTGTGAGGGGACCAGGCGTCGCGGAGGGGCAGGGACAGCGCAGGAGTACGTTTTTTGGACGACTTTGCGCGATCGCACCGGAGCAGCCGGGTTCGCGAACGATCTCAGGCGAGTCGTTTCCGGGAAAATCTTCCGGCAGCGCAAAAACCCCAGATCACGATCTACGAAAAATGAGGAGGCAATAATATGGCCAGGAACGTTATGCAGGTTAAGGAGAAGAAGGACAGGTACCAGGTAGCTTATATCCCGGGGGATGACTCAGGCTTCGACGTAATGGAAGCCGCGATGATCGTCATGCAGGCCCTTGACGCACCCATCGACTGGGTTCGCGCCGACATGGGGTGGTGCATGTGGGAGAAATCCTGCAAGGAGTTCCCGGAGGGTGACAAGAGAAGGAACACCGTCCCCCAGGATACGATCGACAAGGTCAGAAAAGCCGACGCCGCCCTTATGGCCGCCATCACCTCCAAGGCGGGAGTCAAGGGGTTCAAATCGGCCATTCTCCAGATGAGACAGATATTTGACCTTTACATCAACTTCCGTCCCGCAAAGCTTCTGCCCGGCCTTGAGTGCCCCCTCAAAGGGGATCCCAAGATCGATATCAAAATGTTCCGCGAGAACACCGAGGACCTTTACGCTGCCGTCGAATGGCGCCCGCTTCCCAAAGAGATGTTCGACCTGCACCCCGGCATGGAACGTTTCAAGGACAAATCCGAGGTAGCCGTATCCTGGCGCGTTTATTCCAAAGAGGGCTGCGACAGGATCATCAGGGCCGCCTTCGAGTACGCCAAGGCCAACGGCCTCAAGAGCGTCGTCTGTTGCAACAAGGCCAACGTCATCCGCGCTACCGACGGCATGATGAAGGAACGCTTCCTCGAGATCGCCAAGGAGTATCCCGACATCGAATCCCGCGAGGAGAACGCCGACGCCACAGCCATGTGGATTATCAAGAACCCGCAGGATTACCAGGTAGTTGTCACCTCCAACGTCTTCGGTGACATTCTCTCTGATGAGGCATCCCAGCTCGTAGGCGGCATGGGCTTTGCCCCTAGCGGAAACATCGGGTTGGAGGCTGCAATTTTTGAACCCAGCCACGGCTCGGTCCCGAAATATGCTCACCAGTACAAGATCAACCCCTGCGGCCTGCTTGCAGCGGCAGTGATGATGCTCGATTATCTCGGCCTCAAGGAGCACGCCGCCAGGCTTGAGAAAGCCATGGGCGATGTTCTGGTAGAAGGCAAATCCCTCACCTACGACATCTGGCGCGACGACAAGGCCGACAAGGACTGGGAGAAGAAGGCCGTTTCGACCCTCGAAATGGCAAAGGCTATCGCCGGGAAGATCGACCCCGGCTTTGACAAGAAGGCCGACGCAATCTGCGCGAAGGCCCGCGAGATGTGTGCCTGGGAGCATCTGGCTTAAAAACCGTGAGACGTGAGACGGAAGGGCAAAACCAAAAGGCGTTAACAGTAAACGGTCAACGGTAAACGGAAAAACAGAAACTGAAAACCTTGAATCGTTAACTGTGAATCGAAAACCGCAAAGACCTGAACGGTTAACGGGAATGCAGAACCTGAAAACCTGCAATACCGTGAATCGAAAATCGGGACCGGGAAACAGGCAACCTGGAAATAGCAATGAGCCCGGGGCTCACCTTCGGGTGGGCCCCGGACGCTTCAAAGCGGAGAAAGGCAAGATGAAGTGCGACGCTTCATGCAGGGAGGTAAGAAGATGAAAACAGCACAGGCTGGCACCCTTGAATCAATGGACTGTATTGTTACGGTAAGCGAGTCCGAAAAAGGGCGCGGCATAACGGTTTCCATGGAAGGGGCAAGCATAGCCCGTTTCGGAGAAGCCATAGTCAGCAGCACCAAGGATACTGCAAGGAAACTCGGAATAAGGGATGTATCTGTATCCATCCAGGACAACGGCGCGGGCGACCTTGTGCTCAGGGCCAGGGTCGAGGCCGCAATCAAAAGACTGACTGCAGGGGGGGATGCCCTGTGAGGCTGAGAAGAACCAAGCTCTACCTGCCGGGAAATAACCCCAACATGCTCCTGAGGGGACACCTTTTTGAGCCCGACGGCGTTATCCTTGACCTTGAGGATGCCGTAGCAATGAGCGAAAAGGATTCCGCGAGGATACTGGTAAGGGATGTACTTAAGAGGGGCGATTTCGGCAATTGCGAGGTCACCGTAAGGATAAACGGAATGGATACCGACCTCTGGAGAACTGACATCGAGACCGTCGTCCCCTGTGGGATAGATGGTATCCGCATACCCAAAGTTGAGAACCCGAAAGACATGGCCCTTATGGATGAGGCCCTTTCCGAAATAGAGAGCAAGGCGGGGATACCCGCAGGAAGGACCCTTGTTTTCTGCCTGCTCGAGACAGCCCTGGGAATATGGAAAGCCTTCGATATTGCCACGGCCTCGAAAAGAATAGCCGCCATTTGCCCTGGAGGAGAAGACCTCCGAGCCGACCTGAAAACGACCCGTTCAGAAAACAGCGAGGAATTGATAGGCCCAAGGAGAATGGTCGTTCTTGCCGCGCATGCCGCGGGGGTCGACGCTCTTGACACGGTCTACGCAAACATTACCGACGATGCCGGTCTTCGCAGGGAGACCGAATGGGTCAAGCAGCTCGGTTTTCAGGGCAAGAGCGTGATCCACCCGAACCAGATCCAGGTGATCCACGACGTCTTCACCCCCACAGCAAAGGAGATCGAACAGGCTAAAAAGATAGTGGATGCAGCGGCCGATGCAGCCTCCAGGGGACTGGGAGCGGTACAGGTTGACGGCAAAATGGTCGACAAACCGGTCGTAAGGCGTGCGGAGTACACCCTGCATAGAGCAGGACTGAAGTCCGGAGGTGAAAAACAATGACCGTTAACGCGGCGGGAAGGAATATTCCCGACTCCATACCGGGCTACGGGGAAGTGAACCATTTCCAGGGTCATGACAAAAGAACCCCCGAAGGCAACCGCTACGGCAAAAAAAACAGGGCTTCCTTCAACAGCAAAACCGACAAGATCCTCCCTGATATCAGGGCAGCCATCAGCGCTTCGGGGCTTGAAAGCGGCATGACCGTATCGTTCCACCACCATCTCAGGAACGGCGACTACGTGGTCAACGCCGTAATGGACGCATGCGCCGAAATGGGTATCAAGGACCTGGTGATCTTCCCGACTGCCCTCTTCGGGGTCCACAAACATTTGACCAGGCACATACAGAGTGGGGTTATCCGCCAGATCCAGGGCTCGGTCAACGGGCCCATAGGCCAACTTGCCTCAGAGGGAGGCATGGAGGTTCCGGTGGTGCTTCGAAGTCACGGAGGACGCCCCAGAGCCGTCACAAGTGGGGACGTGGTCATCGACGTGGCCTTCATCGCTGCACCGACATCCGACAGGTACGGAAACATCTCGGGCGCCGTGGGAAAATCAGCTTGCGGATCGCTGGGATATGCACATTCTGACGCGGAATACGCTGAATGCGTGGTCGCAATAACTGACAATCTAGTCCAGTACCCTGCCCCCAATATCCATATACCTCAGTACTACGTCGACTACGTGGTTCCCGTGGAATCCATAGGGGACCCAGCGGGGATAGTCAGCGGCACGACCCGAGTAACCAGGGACCCCATGAGGCTTCTGATCGCCAGAAACGCGGCCAAACTTATCGAATCCAGCCAGTACTTCCGCAACGGTATCTCTTTCCAGACAGGAGCAGGCGGCATATCCCTGGCAGTGGCGGCCTACGTAAGGGAAGCCATGAGGGAGAGAGGTATCAAGGGGAGCTTCGGACTCGGTGGAATAACGGAATTTTTCGTCGACATGATGAAGGAAGGCCTCTTCGAAAGGCTTATGGATGTGCAGTCTTTCGACCTCGCTGCTGTAAAATCCATCGGCGAGAACCCGAACCACATAGAGATCTCCGCGGACTGGTACGCAAACCCCTGGAACGCAGGGTGTGCCGTAAACATGCTCGACACAGTTGTTCTTGGAGCCACAGAAGTCGATCGGAACTTCAACGTCAATGTCAACACCGAGGCTGACGGCGCATTGCTTCACGGAATAGGGGGACACCAGGACACCGCCGCGGGAGCACAACTGACGATAATCACCACTCCCCTGCTTCGCGGGAGGATCCCCTGCGCCGTAGATTCGGTTTATACGGTCACCACACCCGGAGAGGTCGTCGACGCGATTGTCACCGAGTTCGGAGTTGCGATCAACCCCAAAAGACAGGACCTTATAGATTCTGCCAGGGAAGCAGGAGACGTCCCCCTTGTCTCCATGGACGAACTGATAGAAAAGGCCAAAGGCCTTACCGGAAACATGTCGCCCGTCGAGACCGATGAAAGGATCATAGGCGTGGTGGAATACCGTGACGGCACCGTCATTGACGTGGTTAGGCAGTTGAAGAAAAAGTAATAAACCGGTGAACGGTGACAGGTGAACGGTAAACGGTAAAAACAATAACAGCAAGATCATATACAGGAAGGCCGGGAGTGTTCCCGGCCTTCCTGTAATTTGCTTTGTATGTTCTGCTGTTGCCATCTTTAAATGGTTTTGTTCAGAGGTTCCTTTACTGTTTACTGTTCACCGTTTACCGTTGACGCCCTTGAATTTGGTTTTTCGAGTCACGCGTCACGCTTATGCCTTTGCTGTCGCCTGATGCCTGTCTCCTGACGCCTCTGTTTTATGCCTTTTCGTCTCACGTCTAACTTCTCACGCCTTAGAGGTTTCCACTCTACACCCTCCCTATCCCGTAATACGAGAACCCCAGCTCGCGGACCCGAGCAGGCGACAACTGGTTGCGGCCGTCAAATACAGCTGAATCCGGCTTCATCAGTTCCTTAATCCGGTCCCAGTCAGGCCTGCGGAACTGGGGCCATTCGGTTACAAGGACGAGGGCACTGGTCCCGTCAAGGGCTTCATAGGCATCATCGCAGAATATTACCGAACCATCCTCAGGAAGCAGTTCCTTCGCCCTGTCCATGGCCACAGGATCGAAAGCCCTTATGGATCCGCCCCTTGAAAGAAGCGCCTCGGCAATAGTTAGTGCCGGTGCTTCCCGCATGTCATCGGTGTGAGGCTTGAAACTTAATCCCCATAACGCGAAGACTTTTTCCGAAAGATCCTCCCCGAAATGTCCCGTTATTTTCCTTATGAAAATGCGCCGCTGCTCCCTGTTGGTCTCCTCCACAGCTTTCAGAATAGAGAGGTCTACCCCACTGGATGCAGCACAATGGATCAGGGCCTGAACATCCTTGGGGAAACAGGAACCGCCGTATCCCAACCCCGCATAGAGGAAAGAGGAGCCGATCCGGCTGTCGGTTCCCATACCCACCCGGACCTGGTCAACATCGGCACCAACCTTTTCGCAGAGACGGGAAAGTTCATTCATAAAACTGATCCTTGTCGCAAGCATCGCGTTGGAGGCATATTTTGTCATCTCGGCAGAGGGAATAGACATTGTGTAAAAACGGTTTTCCTTCATCACAAAGGGGGCAAACAATTCCTTCAGGAACTCGGCCGTCCTTTCGTTGGATGTCCCTATAACTATCCTGTCTGGGCGCAGGCAATCCTCTACTGCTGCGCCTTCCTTGAGAAACTCGGGGCAGAAGGCAACGTCGAACTCTATGTCACTTTTTCTTTCTCTGAGTTTTTCATCTATGATCTCTTTGACCCTTTCCGTCGTCCCGACAGGGATGGTGGACTTTGCGACGATTATCTTGTAGCCATCCATAAGGGTTCCGATCTGGGCGGCCGCAGCAAACACGTAGCCCAGGTCTGCGGATCCATCCTCCATTGGCGGAGTCCCTACGGCTATAAAAACAAAAAGGCTGTCGTCAAGTCCTTCCTTGAGATCGGAAGTAAAGCGCAGCCTGTTCTGGGAAACGTTCCTTCGAACAATATCCTCCAGGCCAGGCTCATATATTGGTATACGCCCCTCACGGAGACCCTCGATCTTCTTCCTGTCAACGTCAACACACCAGACGTCGTTGCCATTCTCGGCAAGACATGCCCCTGTGACGAGACCAACGTAACCGGTACCGATGATGCAGACTCTCATGATGGACCTCCCAAAAGCGTGAGATTAAAGATACGTGAGACGTGAGACGTTAGACGTGAGACGAAAAATCAGAGAAAAATGCCGTGGATCGTGGATCGAAAAATTCAAAGGCGTAAACGGTTTTCTACCTGCTTATCGCCAGTACCCCTGACAGTATCAGAAACACTCCCATCAGCCTGATAGGCGTTACCTGCTCTGAGAAGAAGAAGACCGACACCGCCAGTACAAGAACAAAGACCAGACCAGACATCACAGGGTAGGCCACAGAAAGGTCTACCCGGGTCAGGGCAGCGCTCATGAACATGAAAGATATCCCGAAAAACACCACACCCGCGATCGCCCAGGGGTTTGTCGCAATGCGGGAAACCGCCCCCCAAAACCCTTTTTCCAACAGATCGTGCTGGTTCCCAAAGCCAGTCTTCATCATACTGCTCGCTGCGGCGTTGAACAAAGCGGATCCGAGGATCATCAGCATCCCCAACTTGTCCAAAAAACATTCCTCCCCCTGGATGGGATAAACTGAACATTACCGCTATAATAATCCAGACCCGAATACCATGGACCCAAAGGGCCAAAGATTTTCAATACCTGGAGGTAGTTCTATTGTTCTCTTCCCACAGGAAAAACATACTGTTCCTTCTGATCCTGACGACAATACTATACCTGGTAGCCCTCGGCAGTCACGGACTCCTCGATCCCGACGAGGGACGCTACTCGGAGATCCCTCGCGAAATGATAGAAAGCGGAGACTATATTACACCAAGGCTGAACTATGTGGCCTACTTCGAGAAGCCCGTCCTTCACTACTGGCTTACGGCGCTCTCCTTCAAGGTAATGGGACAGAACGAGTTCGCGGGGCGATTCTGGCCAGCGATAATGGCTCTTGGGGGGGTATTCGTTACATACTGGCTTGCAAACAGGATGAACGGGGCCCGATCAGCGTTTCTTTCTGCCTGGATACTGGCAACTTCCCTTGTCTATTTTGCGATCGGCCAAATCAACATCACCGATATGCCCCTATCCTTTTTCATGACCCTTTCGCTGGCGGGATTCTGGATGGGACACCGCCGGGACAGGAGGTTCTTCCTCCTCTTCTACGCCGGCATGGCCCTTGCCACCCTGACGAAGGGGCTTATAGGCATAGTCCTCCCTGCCGGAGTCACCTTCTGGTGGATCGTGCTTACCCGTAAATGGAGCGTGATAAAGGACACCCTCTACCTTCCAGGAATAGCCCTTTTCTTCCTGATCGGGACACCATGGTTCGTCCTGGTATGCCTTGAAAATCCCGATTTCTTCAACTTCTTCTTCATCCAGGAACACTTCCTGAGATACACCACGAAAATGCATGGGCGTTTCGAACCCTGGTGGTGGTTCATCCCGATCCTGCTCGTGGGGCTTATCCCCTGGACAGGATTCATTCCTGGGGCTGTCAAGAAGGCATTCCCCTCGACGCTGTCAAAACCGACACACCAGGAGAGGGGTAATCTTTTTCTCCTCCTATGGTTTGCGATCATCTTTGCCTTCTTCTCTCTCTCAAGTTCAAAACTGATCCCCTACATAATACCCGTGATCCCTCCCCTGGCCATCCTCGCGGGCAATTTCCTCGACGGCCTCATGGACCGGGGAAAGACCAGGGAACTCTTCATGGGAATGCTCTTCAACACCATGGTCCTTCTCCCCTTCGGGATAGCCCTTGCGGCATATCCGTTCCTGGACCAGAGGTACGGTACAATGCTTCTCCCCTTCGTGGCTCCCGTCGCCGCAGTACTCATCTTCCTGGTTATTCTTTCCTGGATCTTTTACGCCAGGGGAGAGTCGCGGAAGGTCGTCCTGACCCTGTGCATATTCGCGTTCCTTAACATTGCCACATTCAAGAACGTGTTTGGCTTCTATGACCGGATCATGACAGCACGGGATGTTGCTGCCACTATAAGAGAGTATATCCTCCCCGGAGACATAGTCGCCCAGTACAGAGAATACGACCAGGGCCTCCCCTTCTACCTAAAGCAGAGAATTGTTCTTGTAGAATGGGTAGGAGAACTGGAATTCGGCTCAAAAAGAGGGGACCAGTCGGACTGGTTCCTGGACACTCAGGGTTTTCTGGAGAGATACTGGAAATCCGACGAGAGGGTAATCCTGGTGATGAGGGAGGAACAGCCTCTTGAGTTCCTTGAGGAAACCGGCGTAACTCCCGTAATCCTCTTCCGCTCCGACAGGAAAATCGTAGTCGCAAACAAGGAGATGAGTTCTGCCGATGAGAAGTGAGTTCCTGCCCTTCGCCAGACCGGACATAAGTGAGGAAGCGATAGCCGACGTTGTCGACTCCATAAGGTCGGGATGGATAACTACCGGGCCCAAGACACAACGTTTTGAAAAGTCCTTCGGGGAGTACGTCCGATCCCCCTACTCCATGGCCGTCAATTCCGCTACCGCGGGGCTGCATCTGGCCATGCTCGCTTTCGGGATCGGCCCCGGAGACGAAGTGATCACGACTCCGATGACATTCGCCGCAACAGTCAACACTATCGTTTGGGTGGGAGCAAAACCGGTACTTGCCGATATTGACCCGGTCACCCTTAACATCGATCCCCAAAATATCGAAAGGGTTCTAACTCCGAGGACCAGGGCCATCGTTCCTGTTCATTTTGCCGGAAGACCCTGCAGAATGGACGAAATAGAATCCATAGCCCATGACCACGGGCTTGTTTTGATAGAGGACGCCGCCCATGCCCTTGGAGCAGAATACAGGGGAAGACGGATAGGGACAGCCCTCGGAGACACCCACGCCGCCATATTCAGCTTCCACCCCACAAAGAACATCACCACCGGCGAAGGTGGGATGCTCTGCACCGGGAACGAGGAAATAGCCGAGAAGGTCTCGGTTCTCCGTCAGCACGGGATGAGCAAGGGGGCTTGGAACCGCTACGCCGTAACGGGCAACCCACACTACGACATTCTCTTCCCCGGCCTCAAGTACAATATGCTGGACATACAGGCGGCGATCGGCAACGACCAGCTGCTTCATCTCGAAAAATTCAACAACAGAAGGAGACAGATAGTTGACAGATATCGCCGGGAACTTGGAGGTCTGGACACCCTTACCCTTCCCGGGGAATCCGGGAAGGGCGATATTCACTCATGGCACATCTTTACCCCTCTTGTAATGATCGAAAAAACGGGTTTTTCCCGTGACGAATTCATGGCAAGAATGAGGGAGAAAAACATCGGCACGGCGCTCCACTATCAGGCTATCCACCTCTTTTCATACTTCGCCGACAATTTTGGATGGAAGAGGGGCGATTTTCCAAATGCCGAGTACGTCAGCGACAGGATAGTCTCTCTTCCTCTTTTCCCGGCAATGACGGACGACGACCTCGCGGAAGCAATAGAGGCCACCAGAGAGATCTGCGGGCGGAGATAGACTATGGAAGAAAAAAACATGGAAATTTCAGTCGTGATTCCAGTCTACAACGAGGAAGAATCTCTCCCCCCGCTCTTTGAACGCCTTTTTCCGGTCATGGAGTCACTGGGAAGAGAATGGGAAGTAATATTCGTGAACGACGGCAGCAGGGACCGCTCCCTGGGGATCCTGCTGGGTTGTGTTGACCGCTTTCCCGGAAGAGTAAAAGTTGTTGATTTCAACGGAAATTTCGGACAGCACATGGCCATAACCGCGGGGTTCTCCGCCTCGAGGGGGCAAGTCGTGGTAACCATGGACGCCGACCTTCAGAACCCCCCCGAGGAGATCCCGAGGCTGCTTGCCGAGACCGACAGGGGACACGACGTGGTCGGCACCATAAGATCTATGCGAAAGGACCCTTTCTTCCGCAAATTCGCGTCGAAGATCGTCAACAGGATAACCAACCAGATCACGGGCCTCAACCTCAATGACTACGGCTGCATGCTCCGGGCCTATGACCGAAGGGTCATAGACCTTATCAACGGGTGTGGAGAAACCACCACCTTCATCCCGGCCCTGGCACAAAGGTTCTCCCTTAACCCCGTAGAGATCGAGGTAGGACATTCCGAGAGGGAAACAGGCACATCAAAATACAGCCTCTTCCGACTGATCCGTCTGAATTTCGATCTCATGACAGGTTTTTCGCTCTTTCCTCTTCAGGCTGTGACGATGCTGGGGCTTCTGGTCGCGGGGTTCAGCTTCATCTTTACCATTTATATGATTCTGCGGCGAATCATGGTTGGACCAGAGGCGGAGGGACTCTTCACTCTCATGACTATCAACTTTTTCCTGCTTGGTGTCACCATGTTCTGCGTGGGCATAGCGGGAGAATACATCGGCAGAATATTTCAGGAGATACGGAAACGCCCCCGATATGTCATAAACAGGATATACGGCGATGAATGAAAGACCCCGGACAGTCGTTTTTGCCTACAGCGAGGTGGGACACAGGTGCCTCGGAGCGCTGATCCGGTCAGGAGCAAACATCAGGGGCGTCTTCACCTACAAGGACGACCCCGGCGAGAACACGTGGTTCGGCTCCGTTGCCGAACTGGCAGAAGAGAACGGAATCCCCGTATTTACCGACGTGGATCTGAAATCAACCGGTGGGGGGCAACTCGTCCGGGAACTGGACCCGGAGATACTCTTCTCCTTCTACTACAGGGACATGATCCCCCGTTCGATCCTGGAGATCCCGCGACTGGGAGCTTTCAACATGCACGGATCACTCCTCCCTAAATACAGGGGAAGGGCCTGCGTGAACTGGGCGATAATTCATGGAGAAACGGAAACGGGCCCGACGCTGCACTGGATGACAGTACGCCCCGACGAAGGGGACATCGTCGATCAGGAGAAAGTTTCCATAGAACCCGAAGATACAGCGATGACGGTAATGCTGAAGATCGCCGGAGCAGCTGAAACAATACTCCTGAGGAACCTGACTCTTATTGAGGCTGGCAAGGCACCGCGAACACCCCAGGACCATTCCAGGGCGACATATTTTGGCGGACGGAAACCCGAGGACGGCCGACTGGACTGGAACGCGACGGCAAAAGAGATATGCGACCTGGTGCGAGCCGTTACTCACCCCTACCCTGGAGCCTTCACCGATATTTTCGGGGACAGGATGTTCATCTGGAAGGCAACACCCCTGGAAGATGACACCGTACACCCCCCGGGGACAACAATATCGAGAGAGCCCCTTGTCATAGCCGCGGGAAAAGGCGCGGTAAGGGTAGACGAGAAAAGCCAGGAGCGTAATGGGTAAGTTTTAATTGTTTTTTCCGTTCACTGTTCACTGTTTACCGTTCACGCTTTTTGAGTTCTAGATTCACGATCCACGAAAACGGGGAGGTTTCAATTTGAATATTCTTATTCTCGGCGCCAACGGATTTATAGGATCGCATCTTTGTGAACACCTTCTGAAGAACACAGAATGGACGATCCAGGGCTTTGACATAAAGGATTTCAACCTCGGAAACTGCCTGGGGAAAGACAATTTTTCCTTTCGAAAGGGCGATTTCTACGCCGATGACGAATGGATAGAGGAAGCCGTAAATAGTTGTGACGCCGTACTCCCACTGGTTGGAATTGCCAAACCCGCCTTCTATATTACGAACCCGGTCATGACTTTCCACCTCGACTTCGAGGCAAACCTCAAGATCGTCCGAATGTGCGTGAAACACGGCAAGCGTGTAATCTTCCCGTCCACATCGGAGGTCTACGGTATGAGCACCGACAAGGAGCTCAAGGAGGATGAAAGCCCTATCATCCTTGGCCCCGTATGCAAATCCAGATGGATATACAGTTGCAGCAAGCAGATGATGGATCGTGTCATCGCGGCCTATGGCCAGGAAGAGGGGCTCCGGTACACTCTCTTCAGGCCATTCAACTGGATAGGCTCTCGACTGGACACCTTCACCGATGCCAGGGACCACAAGGCCAGATCGATAACACAGATCCTTTACGATATCCTCAACGACCGCGAGATATCCCTTGTTGGTGGAGGCAGACAGAGGAGAAGTTTCACCTGGATCGGTGACGGGGTCAAATGCCTGGAAGCCATTATCAGGAACGACAACAAATGCGCCGACGGGGAAATATTCAACATAGGTAACCCCGCCAACAATGCCTCCATCAAGGAACTGGCCCTCATGATCATCAGAGTCCTCAAGGAATTTCCGCAACATGCCGAAAAGGCAGAGAGAGCGCAGCTCAGGGAGATCGACTCCAGGGATTACTACGGCAAGGGGTATGAGGACGTGCAGGACCGCGTTCCTTCAGTAGCCAAGGCCAAATTGCTCCTTGGGTGGGAACCGGAGACCATGTTCGAGGAAGCGGTCAAAAAAACTCTGGAGGCCACCCTTCGGGAAAACGACCTCCAGGTGGTATCATGAAAAAAAGATTTTATCAGGGGAGGTCGCGCCATGAATATTCCTGCCAACATTTTCAGGGAGTACGACATCAGGGGAAACGCTGAAGAAGAACTCACGAGCAACAACGTCAGGGCGATCGGGCTGGCTTTCGGGACCTTCCTGGCAAGGGAGGGAATCAGGAAGGTTACTGTTGGAGGGGACATAAGACTCTCCACGGAGAGGATCCGCCACGACATAATTGCAGGACTTACATCGGCGGGTATCGACGTGGTTAACCTCGGAACCGTAACAAGCCCTCTTCTCTACTGGAGCCTCTTTCACCTGAACCTCGGCGGTGGTGTAATGATCACCGGCAGCCACAACCCCAAGGAATTCAACGGTCTGAAACTGGCCTTCGGCAAGACAACTCTCTACGGTGACCAGATCCAGGAAATTCGCCGAATGATACAGGCCGACGATCTCATCGCCTCTTCCCGGCCGGGAGAGGTAACTGATCTGGATCTCACAGAGGATTACCTTGGAATGCTCCGATCAAAAATAACTCTCGGGCCACGCAAACTGAAGGTCGTAACGGACCCCGCAAACGCTACGGCCGGACCAATGGTAAACAGGTTCCTCAGGGATATCGGATGTGATGTCATCCCGCTCTTCGAAGAACCTGACGGGACTTTCCCGAACCATCATCCGGACCCTACAAAAAGGGAATACCTTGTAGATCTGATCGAGACCGTTCGCCGTGAAGGAGCGGACCTCGGTATTGGTTTTGACGGTGATGCCGACCGCATTGGAGTGGTCGACAACAACGGAGATGTGGTCTGGGGGGACATCCTCATGATCCTCTTCTGGAGAGAGATCCTTCCACTCCATCCCGGTGCAGACGCCATTGTCGAGGTCAAGAGCTCGCAGGCTCTTGTCGATGAGATCAGCACCCTGGGGGGCAACGTGGTCTGGTGGAAATCCGGTCACTCACTGATCAAGGCAAAGATGAAGGAACTGGACGCCCTGTTCTCGGGCGAGGTTTCGGGACACATGTTCTTCGCCGACGAATTCTACGGTTTCGACGACTCCTTCTACGCGGCGGGCAGACTTCTGAGGATACTCTCCAACACCGAAAAGAAACTGTCCGAGATCCTTTCGGACGTCCCTGTCTATTATTCAACAGCCGAAACAAGGATCAACTGCCCTGATGACAAAAAATTCGGGGTCATCGAAAGGATACGGGAGGATGCCCTGAAAGACCACGAAGCCATAACTGTTGACGGGGTACGGATAATCTACCCGAACGGCTGGGGACTTGTAAGGGCCTCGAACACCCAGCCCGTAATAGTCGCAAGAGCAGAAGGCAAGACCCGCGAGGAACTGAAGGAATACTCCGGCGACCTTAAAAAAAGAATCCTTAACGCAGGTGTCGCCAATTTCGACTGGGAATATTAAATAACTTAAATTCGCGAATCGG
>DAOTIQ010000036.1:0-19208 GCA_035448245.1 Thermovirgaceae bacterium
GGTCTTCCAGTGGATGGAGGATGCGGGGCCCATGCCGGAAGGTGACTACCTCTTCATGGCCGAGGGTGTCGGCCGCCTCAGGTTCAGTCTATTGTAGACCCTTCACGATTGCAGGTATCAAGACCGGAGCATCTTCCCCCCACACATCGGGCAAACTCGGGCTGAAAGGTGACATGGTCTATGCCGAACTCACTGGAAGCTATCTCACTGAGGTTCCCGATGACAATATCAGTATCGGGCCGTGGGTCGCTGCACAGAGAAACATGTGCCTCAAGGAAGATGTCAGTGCCGTCGGTGGTCCAGAGGTGTACGTGGTGAACGTCAAGCACATCCGGGCTTTCCTCGAGGCGGTCTATCAGCTTTCGGGCGTTAATATTACCCGGGGTTCCCTGCATGAGTATGTGTATGGTTGTCTTGAGGAGTGGCCAGGATTCACGGAGAACGTAAAGTGAGACCAGCAGGGTCAGCATCGGATCCAGCCAGAACCAGCCGTATGCCATCATGAGGAGTGCTGCGGCGATAACCCCTACGGAGGACAGTGTGTCCATAACTATGTGAAGATAGGCTGCCCTGATATTCAGGCTCTTTTTTGAATCGCTGTGCAGGAGCCATGCTGTAACGAGGTTTCCAAGCAACCCGACGATTGCAACGACAAGCATTATCCTACCGACGACGGGCTCGGGGTGCAGGAACTTTTTGATCGATTCAACCATAAGAAAAGCGCCGATGCCCATCAAGGCTACGGTATTTACGAGGGACGCCAGTATCTCCGCCCGTTTGAAACCGAAGGAATGGTTCGGAGTCCTGTCCATGCGGGATATCCGCCTTGCCAGCCAGCTGACCCCAAGTGAGGATGCATCCGAAAAGTTGTGGACGGCGTCTGAGAGTAGTGCCAGGCTGTTCGAGAGAATTCCTCCCACTATCTCTGCAATGGTTATGCCTATGTTCAGTGCCAGGGATATGGCCAGCCTCCTGTCGGAGGTATCGGATACATCGTGATGATGATGTCCGGAATGATCCTGCTCGTTCTCCTGTCCGTGATTAATATGTTCTGTCCGGTGTTTGGTTGTGTCCTTTACCATATGGCAGGGCTCCCTTCGCTAAGCGAAAAATGTTCCAAAAAACATGCCTGCAGTTGTGGACAGAATTACCACGAGACAGGTGTAGACAACCGTTTTTTTCGTGCCAAGAATGCTGCGGATTACAAGCATGTTCGGCAGTGAAAGTGCTGGCCCGGCGAGAAGAAGCGCCAGGGCCGGGCCCTTTCCCATTCCCGCCCCGATAAGACCCTGCAGGATCGGGACTTCCGTCAGAGTCGCGAAATACATGAAAGCCGCGACGATGGAGGCAAAAAAGTTTGCAAAAAGAGAGTTTCCTCCCACCAGGGCCGCGACCCATGCCCCCGGGATCAGAGCCTCGTGACCGGGTCGGCCCAGCAGGAATCCAGCCACCAGGACACCCCCGAAGAGCAGGGGCAATACCTGCAGGGCATATCCCCAGGTTGAGCCGTACCATCCGGAGCGTTCTTCACTCGAAAACCATAACCTGGCTGAGAGGACCGTCAGGAGCAGTGCGATGCCGGCGATCACCCACTTTGCACGGTGGGCTGCCGCCCAGAATCCGACAGGTATCCTGGGGGCTGCCCAGTTGGCGAAGACCAGGAATACGACCATGAAGGCCATGAACATGGCTGTCTTCCATAGGGGGCGCGTTGCTTCAGGGATCGGTAACTCGGCGAAAGATTCCTGTCTTTCGGTCTCCTCCTTGCGGAAGATAAGGGCCATCAGAAGCCCTATCACAACGCTGAATATTATCGCCCCTGCAGCCCTGGCGATTCCCAGTTCCAGGCCGAGAACCCTGGCGGTCAGGATTATGGCAAGTACGTTTATTGCCGGGCCCGAGTATAGGAACGCCGAAGCCGGGCCCAGTCCTGCCCCGCGCTTGTAGATCCCCGCGAAAAGAGGCAGAACGGTGCATGAGCAGACCGCAAGTATCGTTCCAGATACCGCCGCGACAGAGTAGGCGACCCATCTTTTGGCTTTTGAACCAAGGTAGCGTATGACCGCTTGCTGGGAAACGAACACGCTTATGGCCCCCGCGATGAAGAAGGCAGGAACAAGGCAGAGCAGCACATGTTCCCTGGCATACTCGTGCATCATTGCCAAAGCTTCTATCGCGGCCCGGTGCAGTCTTGTGCTTTCGATGGGCATGAAGTAGAAGGCAAGAAAAGCCCCGGCAATGTAAAGAAATTTTTTCAGATCGGAATTCATTTTATCGCCCCTTTAAAGTGGCAAAAATCCCACATAAAATATCTTTAAAAAACCCGCAAAAATGCGGGTTTTTGGATTTACCTGGAAAGGATGCGTTTAGCCTCGTCTATGGAGGGTATCTGTCCCGCCAGAACGACCTTGCCGTTTATTGCCAGACCGGGAGTGGATATCACTCCGAAATCCATGATCTTCATGATGTCCGTTACTTTTTCGATCTCGCAGGCTATCCCCAGTTCTTTTGCCGCGCTTTCCATTATCTCGGCCAGTTTCTTGCATTTTGGACATCCTGTGCCAAGTATCTGGATCTTCATCTGCCGTTCTCCTTTCTGTTAATCGTGTTATTGTTCAGATCAGTTTAACGGAGGGTTTCAAGTTTCGCCGACTCCAGGTTGTCCGGGTGGCCCCTCAGTTCGTTCTCTATGGAGTTTGAAATACATCCTATCATCAATCCCAGGCATTCAAGGTTCAGGGAGTAGAAGACGAAGAGTCCCTCTTTCCTGTCCTTTACTACGCCGGAGGATTTAAGGACCGCGAGGTGTTTGCTGATTGTCGTCCTGTCCAGGCTGAAAAGGTCGGAGATATCGCAAACGCACATCTCCCTACGGAGCAGTTCCCGGGATATCCGGAGCCTCACAGGATGAGCAAGTGCCTTGAAAATCTCAACCATTTTCCTGGAGACGATTTCGTCCACCCTGGCACCTCTTCTCCATAAAACGATATGTGGTAATATAACCACATAAGGGGCTTATGTCAACCCCGTTCAAAAGGGATTTGTGGGTAGGTTCAGGGTGGTATTCCCGGGAAAAGGTGGATGGATCATGTTGCCGTTATTCCTTCCTGTCAAGGAAAAAACGGTTTGCCTTTTCCGACATGGTAATGAGTTCCGGACCTTTGTCCTTGTCGGGGGCGTCTGCCATGGCAAGGAAATAGACAGTTTCATCGGTATCCGTTGATCTTCCGATGAAGACAGCCATATGTTCATCCCGGTGAACTTCCGGAATCCCGGGGAACGCGCCCTGCACGATAGATCCGAGAGTATCAAGATCGATCGATCCGGGTCTGAAGGATAGCGCCATTGCCTGGACCATGTCCGTGTCCAGATACTCAAGAGAGACTCTTTCGAGGCCTTCATTATTTGAAATATCATACCATTCCATGGTTCCCTCGTTCCCGTCGGGTGAGCCCAGGAGAGTCACGACCACTGTTTTTTTCATAAAAAGGGATATCCCGGCCGAGTTCCAGTCGGAGATACCGATTTCCGCGGAAGCTATTGACGAAAATAACAGCAAAACTGTGAAAGTGGTACGGAATATTTTTGTCATTCTGTTTCATTTCCTTTCCTGAAAGAGTTACAATACCCCATGTGAATTGTTTCAGGCCACTGACACAGGGTAACATGCATGACAGTTTCCTGAAAGAGTAAAATCCGGAGGTATCCGAAAGATGGAACTGCAAGTCCCAAAGTGCCCATTTTGCGGGGCCGATGGTGTTGTCCCGGTTGTGTACGGTTATGCTCCTTTCGATCTGCTCCTGAGGGCCGAAAAAGGAGAGGTGTTTCTGGGAGGTCCATGCATAGAGGAAGGACAGCCGCAATGGAAGTGTAATTTATGCGGCCGTTTTTTTGCTGTTTTGGGGGCGCCCGAAAGTTGAAAAGATACGTGGCACTTGCAATGTTTGTTCTTTTGCCGCTTGCGGCGGGGGGCCTTGGTTCGATAGCGACTGCCCGTTCAGTGGCAGAGTGGTACCCGCTTCTGGTCAAGCCCTGGTGGAACCCTCCTTCATGGGTCTTTGGCCCTGTCTGGACGGTACTTTATATCTTTATGGGCGTAGCGGCGTGGAGGGTATGGTGCTCTGCGGGCAGTTTCGGTTCAGCGCGTTCCGCCATGATCCTCTTTTTATTGCAACTGGCACTGAATGCGGCCTGGTCATGGCTGTTCTTCGGTTTCAGGATGCCCGGAGCAGCTTTGGCTGAACTCCTGCTGCTATGGGTTTTTATTGTGGCTACAATAAGGACTTTTTTCGTTTACGACCTTGTCGCGGCATGGATGATGGTTCCATATCTTGCCTGGGTATCCTTTGCCGGAGCTCTCAACGCTGCCATATGGATTCTGAACAGGTAGTTTCATGTATTGTTTTCTAATGTATAATGTATATCCGGAGTCTTGTCAGACTGGCATTTTCCCCCTTTCCTCTGTATCTTTTCGTACATGGCGGGGGTTTTAAAAACCTGATGGATCAAGTTTTTGAAAACGGAATTGGGAGGTGAGGCGTGTGGTTATTTTTGTCCTCTCCGTCGCTGCTTATCTTTTGCTGGCGTGGAGTGGAGGCGGTATTGATCTTATCGAGGTTGGCATTGCCGTGATCCTTGGAACGGTAATGGCTGTGGCCGCCAGGTCCTGGAATCCTGAAAGGTCCTGGAATCTTGCAGGTTTAAACCCGTTTCGCTGGACAGGATTTGTTTTTTATCTTTTTCTGCCTTTTCTCTGGGGAATGATCAAGGCAAATTTTGACGTTGCCTACAGGGTCATTACAGGGAAAATACGCCCGGGTATAGTGAGAATTGACTCGGGTCTCAAGGGCAGCATGGCCCAGACCATGCTCGCCAACTCCATTACCTTGACGCCGGGAACGCTCACCGTGGATGTGGATAATTCCGGAGAGACTGGCATATTCTATATCCACTGGATTAACGTCACCGACGAAGATCCCCCCGAGAAAAAGGTTTACGGCTCTTTCGGGAAATGGGCGAGGAGGGTTGCCGAATGACAGTTACCATTTTCTCCATGGCCGCTTTCATTACGGGTATATGTGCGTTGGTGATGTTCGGAAGGCTTATCGCCGGACCAACCGTACCTGACAGGGTTGTTGCTCTTGATTCAATCAATACTCTAGTGATCGCATTAATGATACTCCTTGCGGTTGTGTATGACTCGGTTGTTATGGTTGACGTTGCTATTGTCTACGCCGCCCTTTCCTTTGTGGGAACAATGTTTATTGCACGCCACGTAGAAGGGGGTGTGTGATCGTGCAGAATGCCCCGGTTTTTCTTCTAGCCATCGGCGTGTTTTTCAATGTTCTCGGCACGATAGCACTCTATCGTTTCCCTGATGTTTATACCAGGCTTCACGGGACGACCAAATGTACTACTTTCGGGTCAATGTTCACCTCGGCTGCGGTGGTTTTCTATGCGGTCCAGATGCATTCCTCTACCGGTGAAGGGCGGTTTGGAACCCTTGCGGTTCACGTGGTTATAGCCATTCTGGCTCTTTTGATATCCAACCCGACAGGAGCCCACGCCATAGCCAGGGCAGCACACCGAAGCGGTGTTCTTCCCAGGTTTGCCGTTGTGGACAGACTTGCCGAAGACGAGAAAAAGAAGGGCGGTGCTCCCGCATGAACGGTATCGCGCACATCGCTGTTCTTACTCTGATAGCACTTTCCGCCTTTTATGCGGTCTGGTTCCGGGATCTTCTTTCCTCGGTAGTATCGCTGGCGGTTTTCAGCCTTCTGCTTTCTCTGGAGTTCTTCATACTGCAGGCTCCTGATGTAGCGATCGCGGAAGCAGCGATAGGGGCTGGCCTGAGTACGACCATCTACATAATTGCTCTGCGGGCCTGCAAGGCTCTCAGGAAAAACAACGGGGGTGACCAGGTATGAAAAAACGAGCTCTCTTCATGCTGGCGATCCTTGTGGTCGCAGGCACGTTCTGGGGAGCCCTGGACAGGATCCACCCCTTCGGCGATCCTGTTCGCGCCCCGATGGACGACTACTATCTGGATAACGCCCAGCAGGAACGTTCTGTCAATAACGTCGTAACGGCTATAGTTTTTGACTACAGGGGTTTTGATACCCTGGGAGAGGCAGCTGTTCTCTTCACGGCGGTCTGTTCCGTACTGGCGCTCTTCAGGAAGGGGAGGGAAGGACGATGAATCCTCTTTCGATCGTCGTAAGGACCATATGCGATGTCTTTGCCTGGTTTATGGGCATATTTGGAGTTTATGTAATAATCCACGGTCACCTTACCCCTGGAGGGGGGTTTCAGGGGGGAGCGATCGTCGCCACGATGATAGCCTTCCTGCTTGTATCCCATGGAGGCAAAAAACTGCTGGCTTTTGCCAGGCCCGGTTTCTATTCCACGATAGAAACCACGGGTCTTCTTCTCTTTATCTGCGCCGGTTTTTTTGGTATTACCACCACCTTTTTCTACAACTTCCTTGCAGGCCAGGGGGGACTTTTCGGTTCTGTCGTCCCCTCCGGTCCCAACAGTGGGGTTATTAACAGCGCCGGAACAATATCCCTGATGAACATGGCCGTCGGTCTTGAGGTCATCGGAGGTCTTTCCTTGATAATCCTCTACATGTTCAAGGGAATTCGCCTGTTCGAAGACGCTGAAGGAAGCGGGGAGACGGGCCATGACAGGTAATGCGCCATTTCTCGTTGTCGGGATCATTTTCTTTCTGGGCCTTTACGCGATCCTTTTCGAGAGGAACCTTATCAAGATCGCTATAGGCATCTCTCTTCTTGAAGCGTCGGCCAACCTGTTGCTTATTGTTCTTGGTTACCGGACCGGAGGAAGTATCCCGGTGTTCACCCTTGCCGGAGAGGTTAAAACCATGGTTCTTCCGACTCCGCAGGCGCTCACACTGACGGCGATAGTTATAGGCCTGGCTACATCTGCGCTGCTCCTTTCGCTGATAATGCTTCTTTACCGTCATTACGGGACACTTGATGTCCGCGAGATCAGGAGGCTGAGAGGATGAACTGGCAAATTCACCTTCCCGCGCTTGCTCTGGCCATCCCTCTTCTTGGAGCTTTTGCCTCGCCCGTCGCTGGTCTTGGCGGACGATCCATCCGGAATGCGTGGATGGTATTCATATCCATTGCCACAACGGCGATCTGCCTGCTTCTCCTTAACAGGGTTCTCGCCGAAGGTGTAATGGTTTACGTCATGGGGGCAGAGAGCTGGAATCTGACTCTTCCCTCGGGCCTGAGCTGGCCCATAAGGATCATTCTCCAGGTCGATGCTTTCAGTGCGTTCATGGCTGTTGTCGGTTCCGTGGCCGCCCTGGCTGGAGCCTTCTTTTCACTTCAGTTCATGGACAAATTCACTGGTCTTGAAAAATTTTCTGCCCTTTATTTCCTGCTTGTAACGGGAATGCTGGGAATGCAGCTTACTGGAGACCTTTTCAATTTCTTTGTGTTTCTCGAGATAGCCTCGGTGGCTTCCTTCGGGCTTATTGCATTCTGGAGAGACAGGCCGGAGGCAGTTGAAGCATCATTCAAGTACATGGTCATATCGACCCTTTCCGCCATGTTCGTGCTTATAGCCGTTGGATTCCTTTACGGCCGGTACAATGCAGTCAACATCGCTGCAGTAGCGAGAATGATGCACATGGGTTATGCCGAAAAGATCGCTCTGGTGTTTCTTGTTGTTTCCCTGACTATGAAATGCGGGACCGTTCCGATGCATATGTGGACTCCCGATGCCTACGCCGAAGCGCCCGCGGGAGTTACCTGCCTTCTCGTCGGGGTCAGCCAGGCTTCACTTTACGGTCTCTTCCGGGTCTGCTTCTCTCTATATGGTGTAAGCCTCGGGAGCACAGTTGTTCCGTGGACGATCATAGTGATGGGCGTCCTTTCCATGTTCATAGGTGTGACCATGGCCGTTATCCAGAAAGAGGTAAAGCGTCTCATGGCCTATCATTCGGTCTCGCAGATAGGTTACATCCTCATGGCCCTTGGAGTAGGTCTCCTGGCGATCAGGGATCCGCAGGCCATGGCTGAATACGGTTTCACCGCGATGAAGGGTGGTATTTTCCACATAATAAACTACACAATGTACAAGGGGCTGCTTTTCCTCACCGCCGGTGCTCTTTTCTATTCATCCGGTTCGAGAAATCTCAACGAAATGGGAGGCCTTGCGCGGGTGATGCCCCATACGACATTCATGTTCGTCATAGCAGCCGCGGCTATCGCAGGGATACCTCCGTTCAACGGTTTCGTTTCCAAACTGTTGATCTACCAGTCAACATTTGCGGTTTACCCCATCCTGGCGGTGGTGGCTCTCGTGACCTCTGTTCTTACCCTTGCCTCTTTTGTCAAGGTTTTTCAGACGGCCTTCCTGGGTCCCGCGAGAAAAAAATTCGAACATGCTACCGAAGCCCCGGGTTCGATGCTTATCGGGATGTCCATTCTTACGATTATTATTGTGGCCATTACGCTTTTCCCGACCTGGACCCTTTCTCACCTTGTTGAACCTGCGGCCAAGGCTCTGGTAGACCAGGCCGGCTATATTTCCGCGGTCATGGGAGGTGGTCTCTAATGTGGCCCAAAGTCTATTCCGGTTTCGGGTACTGGGATGTCTATGTCTGGCTTATCTTTTTCGGAATATCTTCGGTGCTTGTCCTGTGGCTGAGGTCTCTTGGGAGAGCGGACTACAAGGAAGGGACCGAACAGGACGAGATCTTTTACGGAAGCAATGAGGTTCCGGAAGACGGCGGTGATATGGGTGTTCCGGCGTCGTCTGCCTACTGGGGCTTTGTGAAGGCCCTCAAGCCTTATTATGACGGTCTTGTCGAAATCCACAGCGGCATTGTAAGTGACTACGTGGGCTTTTTCGTCCTCACTGCGGCAGTCCTTGCGTTGCTCGTCCTGATGTAGGGGGGTGTGACGATGAAAACAGAACGCTATCTCGACATCCTTACCAAGTCGATATGGGTTTTCCACTGCAACAGCGGCTCCTGCAACGGCTGCGACATCGAGATCGTTGCGACCATTACGCCAAGGTACGATATAGAACGCTTCGGGATGAAGCTTGTCGGCACACCAAGGCATGCGGATGCGCTCCTTGTGACCGGTCCAGTCACAAAGTACATGACGGGCAGGTTGCGCCGGATCTATGCCCAGATGCCTGACCCCAAAGTTGTCATTGCAATTGGCAACTGTGCATGTTCTGGTGATGTTTTTTACAAGTCTTACAATCTTGACGGTCCCGTTGACAACATAATACCCGTCGATGTCTACATTCATGGATGTCCCCCGAGACCGGAGGCCATAATTGAAGGTGCCGCCAAGGCGATACTCAAACTTGAGAACCTGAAAGAACAGCTTCAGAAGGCAGGTGCCGCAAGATGAAACCGCGTTGCCCGGAATATGTAAAAGAAAGCATGGATCCAAAGCAGGTAGAGGATTGTATTCGAGAGAAATTTGGTGATGCGGTCCGTGATGTGGAACTCCGCGATCATAAGGGTGGCGCCAAAAACAAGGTTGCTTTCAAGCACCTCTGGCTTACCATCGACAGGAAGCGTTTTACGGATCTCGTCGATGCCCTTATGGAAATAGACTTTCTCCACTTTCACATCACTTCGGGGGATGATGTTGGCAACGCCGTCCAGCTCAACTATCACTTTTCTATTTTCAGGAGCGCTGGTTACGGCAGGCGACTCGGGATCACAGTCACCGTCGACGTGCCAAAGAAGGATCTCGTAATGCCTTCTCTCTGGAGCAGGATTCCAGGAATCGAATACAGCGAGAGGGAGATCCGGGAGATGCTGGGTGTTGACTTCGATGGCCTGCCCAACAAGGCCCTGATCTTCCTTCCTGAGGATTGGAATGAAGAGATCAAACCCTGGCGTCGTGATGAGACCGGTCCCAAGCCGGAAGATATCAGGGAACTTTCCTAGGAGGTGCCGAAATGGCTGAAGGAGCGAACAAGACCTACAAAGTGCCAATCGGCCCAGTCCACGTTGGTCTGAAGGAACCTGTGACTGCATGGCTTGATGTTGATGGTGAGCGTATTGTCAACGCAACGATCCGCCCGGGAGCCATTCATCGCGGTATCGAGTTCATGGCCCGCGACAGGAACCCTATCCAGATAATCTATCTGGCAGAACGGATCTGCGGCATATGCTCTTTTTCGCATATAGTCGCCTTTGTGAGGGCAGTTGAGGACGCCGCCAGCATCGAGGTCCCTGCCCGTGCGCAGTATATTAGGGCGCTGGTTCTGGAGCTTGAAAGGATCCATTCCCATATTCTGTGGGCCGGCGTTGCCTGCTACACTTTTGGTTACGATTCCGCGTTCCACCTGGGGATGATCCTCAGGGAAAAGGTGATGGATGTTCTCGAGGCTATGACCGGAAACCGGGTAAACTACGGTACAGGTACGATCGGCGGGGTTCGGAGAGACATTACGCCGGCTGTGAACAAGGCACTAAGGGATATGATCGATTTTTACAAGAACGAGTTCGGAGTCTTCTATGATGTGGTAACTGAGGATCCAATAGCCAAGGCCAGAATGAGGAACGTGGGTGTGCTTTCAAAAGAGGATGCAATAACTCACTGCGCCCTTGGTCCGACCGCCAGAGGAAGCGGCCTGAGGGTTGATCTCAGGTGGTCTTCCCCGTACGAGGCCTATTGTGACATGGAGGTAACCCCTGTTGTCCCACAGGATCATACGGGGGAGGTTTACGGGGACGTGTTCGACAGATTCCTGGTCAGAGTTCTGGAGGTCTACCAGTCAATAGACATTATAGAGAAGATATTGGCCGGGATTCCATCAGGCAACCTTATGTGGGAACCAAAACTCCCCAAGTTGCTCAATTACCTTAAAGATGCCGATGGAACAGGGTGGAGTGCAATAGAGGCTCCCCGGGGAGACGACACGCACTCCATAAAACTTACAGGGGGCCAGGAGAATATTACCTGGTGGAAGGTTCGTGCCCCGACATATGCGAATGCCGTCTCGTGGCCGATCATGTTCAAAGACAATGAACTTGCCGATTCGCCCCTGATCATAAACAGTATTGACCCGTGTATTTCATGTATGGAACGCATGGTAGTGACGGATCGCTCCTCCGGTTCGGAGCAGACCGTCACCAAAAACGATCTTCTCAGGCTTTGCCGCGAGAAAACGGGGAGGGTGATGGGAGCATGATTCTTCTTATGTTCAAGATCCTCGCAGGGGTGGCGCTCCTCGTGTTTGCCTCTCTTCTTTCATTCGTGTTCGAAGGGGTAGACAGGATAGTCCATGCCAGGATGCAGCTGAGGATCGGGCCGCCCCTGTTTCAGCCCTTCCTGGACCTCCTCAAGCTTCTTGGCAAGGAGAACATAGTGCCCCGCAGGGCTATTCCATGGGCTTTCAACGGTGCCCCGTGGGTTTCTGCTTCTGCCGCGATGATGATCCTTCTTTATGTGCCGATGGGTTCCCTGCCTCCGATTCTAAGTGGAAGCGGGGATCTCATCCTTATTCTTTATCTTCTGGGGCTTTCCGCAGTTGCCATGGCAGTGGGGGGTTTTGCCAGCGGATCGACCTATGCGAACGTTGGAGCCCAGCGCGAGATGACTCTCATGATGAGTTACGAACTGCCCCTCGCTGTTGTGATAGTCTCCCTGGCGTGGTTCTCCTATCGTTCGGGTATGCCTGGAGAGCCTTTCAGCCTTGAAACCTTCGTCGGAATGCCCGTCTGGAGTGTTGCCGGCTGGACAGGAATATTCGGTCTTCTCTGTCTTCTGGTGTCACTTATGGCAGTGGTCCCCGCCGAAGTGGGAAAGGTTCCGATGGACATAGCCGAGGCCAAGACCGAGATACTGGAAGGGCTCATATGCGAATATTCAGGCCGCAACCTTGCCCTGATGAAAGTTGCATTTTCTCTTCGCACGCTTGTAATGTGCGCAGTTGTTGTTTCACTCTTTCTCCCGTGGTCGCTCGGGAAAATGCTTCAGATAGAGGGGCCGCTCTTCTTCCTGGCCGATTTCCTTTTCTTCTGGATCAAGGTTTTTGTTGTACAGATACTTGGAGTAACCCTTATCCGGACAGCTTTCGGCCGATACAAAATATGGCAGGCATCGCAGTTTTACTGGCTTCACATAGCGGGCCTTTCCCTTGCCGGGATGGTCCTTCTTTCGCTGGACGTAGTCCTTTAAAGGGGGGGTTGTAAATGCTCAACAGAATGATGATACAGATATTGAGACAGTGGAGTGAGGATCCCGCCACCAACCCCTTTCCGGTGGCGCACATGCCGGATAATCTCACCGAGGCCCTCAAGGCCGCGGCCGAGGGGACAATTCAACTTAATGATCCGGTGAAAACTCCTGAGGGATTTCGGGGAAGGATCGGGTACGACAGAAATGCCTGCATAGGATGCAAGATGTGCATAAAGGTCTGTCCTGCCAACGCCATCGAGTCCCTTGCTGACGAAAAGAAGGTGATTTTCCACATGGATCGGTGCTGTTTCTGTGCCCAGTGCACGGAGATCTGCCCCGTTTCGTGTATATGGATGACCCATGAATTTGCTTTTTCTTCATACGATCGCAAGGCCGAGATCGTGACCGATTCTGGAAGCAAGCCGGTCTCTCAGGTGGAGGGAAAATCATCCAAAAAGAAGGACCAGGGAACAAAATATGAGATCGACCCCGAGAAGTGTATCGGGTGCACCAAATGCGCAAGAACCTGCCCGGTCCAGGCAATATCGGGTAAGGTTAAGGAGCCTCACTTGATCGATGATGAAAAGTGTGTCGGATGCGGGGCCTGCGCCGAAGCGTGCCCAGTCAAGGCTATTCACGTAAAATAGACTACGGCAGAAGCTGATGACCTTCCGGCGGGAGCCTTTAGCGGAGGCCCCCGCCTTTTTTTTCGGAGGTGGCGAATGGGGAAAGTGCTTGTCATCTTTACCGGAGGTACAATCGCCAGTGGTTTTCTGGGAGACAGAAAGGGCCCTGATCCGTCGGTTTCGCGGACTCTTCAGGGATATGTCTCCAGCTTTTTCGAAAAGAAAGGAGTGGAAGTTGTCTGCCTGGAGCCATGGGGTATCCCTGGTCTTGACAGTTCGAACCTTGACCCGGGGCACTGGATCGAGATGGCCCGTATTATCGAGAGATCTGTAAGTGAAGGAACCGACGGGGTTCTGATCCTTCACGGGACGGATACCATGGCTCACTCCGCCGCATGGTTGAGCCTTTGCTTTTCCGGTGTCGGGATTCCTATAATCCTGACGGGGAGCCAGTTGACACTTGACTATACGCCGGAGGACGTTACGGTCAATCTCAGAGGTGCGGCGCAGGTGGTCTGTTCTGATCTGACAGGAGTATGGATATACTGCAACTGGAAACTTGTCCAGGGGAACAGAGCCCACAAGGCCAGGGCCCAACACCCTGACGCATTCATACCCATAGGAGGTCTTCCCCTTTATTTCAGCCCGGAATGGGCTAGAGACGGGGAGATCACCGATCTGCCTCATCCAAGAGGAAGAATGCCATATTCACTGAAAAAGATCCTTGGCACCTCCCCCGATGAAGCAAGGAAGGCGGGGAAATCCGTAAGGTGGTTGCTGTGTGCTCCGGGAACTGATCCCGTTCCGTCTGGCAACGAGAAAATAATTGGCCTGCTTGGATTCGGGGCAGGCAATGCCCCGACATCAATACTTGAAAAAATTGCCTCTTTCTATCCCGACAAGGAAAAGCCACAGATCATTGCCTGCAGTCAGGCCGAAGGAGACGTAAAGGATCCGGCAGCCTATCATGATGTAGGCATAGCGGGTCTTTCATCTCGCGGTTTCGATGTCTGGGGACAAATGGATTACCCTGTTGAATTCATCCATGCGCTTTGCTGCTACTCGCTTATGGCCTCGCCCCAGGATCCCGGAAAGATCCTTGGTAAATTTTTAAAGAAATATCAAGTAAGGGCGCTCTGAGAGAGCGCCCTTACTGTAAAAGGCCGTAATATTTCAATCTTTTTTCGACTTCGTCCCTACCGAGGAACACTACGATGTGGAAGATCCCGGGGCTTACCTTTCGCCCGGTTATTGCCCATCTGAGAGGCATTGCTACATCCTTCAGTTTTGTGGAATTTTCCTCACACCACGTCTTTGCCTTTACCTCAAGTATCTCGGGGTTCCATTCAGGTAACTCGAACATGGCTGCAAAGAACCTTTCAAGGGTCTCTCTTTGTTCTTCGTTCAGTTCCGAGGCGTCATAGCGGTTTTTTACGGGCTCGAAGGAGAGAAGATAGTCTGTGTATTCTGCCAGTTCCTTGAAGGTCTGACCTCTTCCCTCAAGAAGATCCAGAGCCCGGGCGAGCCATTCGTCACTTTTCGACTCCGGGTGAAGCTTTGCCTCTTCCCAGAATGGACGTACGTGCCTGGCCCGTTCAACCGGCGGCATTCTGGAAATATGGATCTGGTTAATATAATTGAGTTTATCCATGTCGAAGACCGCGGCTTTTTTTGTTACCCTTGAAAGATCGAACATGCCGACGGCTTCTTCACGGGTGAATATCTCCCTGTCGTCACCGGGATTCCATCCAAGAAGCGCAAAATAGTTAAAGATCGCGTCCGGGTGATATCCCATTTCCCTGTATTCGTAAACGCTGGTAGCTCCGTGGCGTTTGGAAAGTTTTTTCTTGTCCTTGCCAAGTATCATGGGTAGATGGGCAAATACAGGAATGTTCCAGCCAAGTGCCTGGTACAGGAGGATCTGCTTCGGAGTGTTAGAGATATGATCTTCGCCGCGTATTACATGAGAGATATCCATTGTGTGGTCGTCCACCACCACGGCAAAATTGTAGGTGGGAAATCCATCGCTTTTTATCAGGACTATGTCCTTCAGGGTTTCGCTGGCCATTTCGATATGACCGTAAACGGCGTCGTCGAATGCAACTGTCCTGCCATGGGGAACTGAAAAAATAATGGCTTCTCCGTCCCGATACGCCTGACCCGAGATCAGAAGCCTTTCGGCATGCTCCCGGTATATTGCTATCCTTTCCGACTGCCTGTAGGGGCCGTGTTCCCCACCTGTATCGGGTCCTTCATCCCATTCGATACCCAGCCATCTCATGCCCTGGAGAATGGTCTGCTCGTGTTCGGCCGTGGATCTTGCGAGATCGGTATCTTCTATTCGAAGGACGAAGCAGCCGCCGTTTCTTCGGGCCCATAGCCAGTTGAAAAGGGCTGTATGAGCTCCTCCGATATGCAGCGCCCCCGTAGGGCTGGGTGCGAAACGTACGCGGATTTTTTCGTTCATTATTGTTCATCCTTCCATGATGGTATGCTAGTCGATATTGAAAACGCACAGTGCAGTATACCTCAAAAATGGCGGTCAAAGGAGATGTAGACATTGTCGGGGAAAACCCTTCTTCTGGTGGATGGCCATGGCCTTGCCTTCCGTGCTTTTTATGCTCTTCCGGAACTGAACGCGCCTGACGGAACTCCCACGAACGCGATCCTGGGTTTTGCGAACATGCTTGTCAAAACCTTTGAAGAAGTACGGCCCGAACTGGCCGCGGTTGTTTTTGATGCCCCCGGACCCACTTTCAGGCACGAAGCCTATGAAGCCTACAAGGAAGGCAGGCAGCCTACACCTGAAGAATTCAAACGGCAACTTCCTTTTATCAAGGATTTCTCTGGCAGGATGGGCCTCCGGGTCGTAGAAAGGCCAGGAATTGAGGCCGACGATGTGATCGCATCCACAGCCAGATCCGCGGCAGAACAGGGTATCAGGGTTGTAATACTTACCGCAGACAAGGATATTTTTCAGGTCCTTGCCCCGGGACTTTCGGTCATGAGACCCGTGAGGGGAGTTAGCGAGTTCAGGGTCTACGACGAAAAGATCTTTGAAGAGGAGTGGGGCTTCCCGCCTGGGGCTATGGCCGATTATCTGGCGATGGTCGGAGACAGCGTAGACAACATTCCGGGCATAAGGGGAGTAGGGGACAAAACGGCCAGGGCGTTGCTTGCCAGCTACGGATCACTGGAAGATATATACGAACATCTCGAAGACTTGAAACCGGCCCTTCGGAAAAAAATGAAAGAGGGCCATGAAACGGCTTTCAGCAGCAGGGAATTGACAAGACTAAGGTTCGATGGAGCACTTGAAACGGGAGAACTGGAGATCGGTCCACTGGAAAGGGGACCACTCAGGGAAATGTTTGGGCGTTTCGCGATGAAGAAACTGGCAGGGCGTATTCTCGGCGATGAAAAAAGCGAAGAAGAGCAAGATCCGCTGGTGGTTGCCGGGGAGTCCTCAATGTTGCAGGAGTGGGGATCCATTGATGAGTTGTTGCAGGAGGAAGAACTGGCTTTTTCCTGGTCGGGCAGGGGCAACTACCCTGCTGGTTTTTCCATCGGAAATATCTGCCTGTGCTCAAAGGACGGAAGATACTGGACAGAAGAGGCTACCCCGGATTTGCTGGAAAAACTGTCTTACTGGGCAAAGACCCGTTATGTTCTCACAAGCGGGTACAAGGAGATATGTGCCGCGTCACCGGGACTTTTCCCTGATCCAGGGAAAATATGGGATTCCGTATTGGCTCATTATGTCCTTCACCCGGAGTTGCCACCTGACCCGGTGCCCGGGCCTTCCTTCGAGGACTGTTCGAAACTCTGGCGTCTCAGGGATGAACAGGAACCCCTTATAAGGTCGATGAGCCTTGACAAGGTAATGAGAGATATCGATACACCCTTATGCCCCGTTCTTGCGGCCATGGAACGCCACGGAATAAGGGTCGAAAGGAATATTCTGGGCGATCTTGAGGAAGAACTGGACCTCAAAAGCGGGGAAATTTCGGCGGAGATAGATTCTATGGCTGGATCACACATAAATCTCAACTCTCCGAAACAGGTTGCCTGGCTGCTCTTCGAAAAAATGGGCTTTACCCCGGTCAAAAAGAACAAAACCGGGTACTCGACAGATGTTTCGGTACTGGAAGAACTGGCGGAGATCTCCTCTAGCAAGGCGACAGTTCCCCGAATGATGCTTGAGTACAGGGAGATAACCAAGATAATTACAGGTTTCATCCAGCCTCTTCTTAAAGGTGTTGACCCTGTAACAGGCTGTGTTCATACAACATTGGAGCATGCTTTCACTGGGACCGGGCGCCTCAGCAGCAGGGACCCAAACCTTCAGAACCTTCCCTCCTTCGGCAATCTGGCGGGCAGGCTCAGAAGCGCGTTAAGGCCCCGAAACAAGAACAACATATTTGTAGCCGGTGATTACTCGCAGGTGGAGCTCAGGATCCTTGCGCATATTTGTGGAGAGGAAAGGCTCAAAGATGCTTTTGCCCAGGGAAGGGACATTCATTCCGAAACGGCCCTCTGGATCTTTGGCGAGGGAAATGGTTCCGTAGACCCTGAGCAGAGACGGATGGCAAAGGTCGTCAACTTCGGGCTTCTATACGGGATGAGCGCCCATGGTCTTTCCGCCAGGATGGGAATAGGCAGAGAAGAAGCGGCTTCGGTTATAGAGAGATACTTCAAGGCCTTCCCGAAGGTAAGGGACTACATGGAGAATTCAGCCCGGGAGGCCAGGGAAAGAGGTTATACGCTGACCCTTTTCGGAAGAAGACGTCCTCTCAATGAGGTTTCCACCATCGAGGGAAGGGGAGGGGGGGCCCTCGGAAGAGTTTCCGTGAATACTCCTCTTCAAGGGAGTGCCGCGGACATTGCGCGTATTGCCATGATTCGTTATTCACATTTGGTGGAGGAGTCGGGACTGGAAGCGCCTCTCGTTCTTCAGGTCCATGACTCACTGGTATGTGAATGTCCCCGGGAATCTGTCGAGCGGGTTTCCGTGATAATGAGGGAGGCCATGGAAGGATCGGCTGTGCTCTCGGTTCCGCTTGAAGTCCACATAAAGACGGGGGAAACATTTGAAGAGATGTGACTTTTTCTTTGACACCGGTTCCTTTCAAACGTATCATTGAACACGCTGAAAAAAACAGGCTTTGTCAGTTTCGCCTGTGCATAAGGAGGAAAACAGACCGTGATAATGAAGGCACTAAGGACAAAAACCAGGGCCATTATGATAATTGTGGTGGTCGTTTTCGTGCTGTCGATATTCACAATGTACCTTACGGGCAGCAGTCGGTCCTCACGAAAATCCCCCGAAGGAGATTTCCCCGTCGCTTCAGTTGGCGGACAGAATGTTATGGCTTCCCAGATAGTGGCAGGAGTCCAGAACTTTGCGGAACAGTCGGGACAGACTGATTTCTCCCCTGAATCAATCGTTGAAATGCGCAAGAATGTACTAAACAGCATCGCCATGCAGCACATGCTTCAGAAAGAAGCGTCCCGACTGAAGATAAAGGCGCCTGAAGATGAAATCGACATGGCAGTAAGGAGGATAGAAAACCAGTTCCCCACGAAAGAGGCTTTTCAACAGTACATGCAGAACATGGGTATCAGGATGAAAGATCTCCGGGAGCAGATTGGCATGCAATTGGCCCAGAGGATGGTTCTGGATGCAGGTGCCGGGAACGTGGAGGTCAGCGAAGAGGAAACCCGTGAGTTCTATGACCAGACAAGGGAGCTTTTCTTCCGCCAGCCTGAGGGGTTCAATGTTATGTTCGCAAGGTTCGTATCCATGGAAGTTGCAGAGAAAGCCCGCCGGGAATTGCTGAATGGCGGTTCATGGGATGATGTCATAAAAAAATATGAGGAAGAAACCATCGATCACACCCTGTCTGGCGAACCGGCTTTTGTGACGGCGAAAGAATTTTCTGAAGGAAGCCTCAAGGCCCTGAACGCAACCCTCCCCGGTAAAGTTTCCGAGCCACTGGAGCTGTCAAAGACGGATGTTGTCATTCTGGTCAAGGAGAAAAAACTTGCGGAGAGGGTCGTTCCCTACGAAGAAGCAAGTGCCGATGTTCGATCCATGATCGCCGAGCAGAAAAAACAGGTTAAGCAGAATGAATATCTTGAGACCCTCCTTGCTGGAGCGGATATAAGGATGCTGGATAAGGGATTTTTTGAGGTTCCCGCAGAACCCGAAGATGATGTCTCTGAGGGAGATACGGAAGGAACTGAAGAGATCGAAGATCCGAAAGAGGAATGATGGAGACTCTCCTTGACACGTTCTTCAAGGGTGCATAGAATAGACCGCGCATGATTGCTCCCGGTGGGATGGCCGAGCGGCTGAAGGCACTCGCCTGCTAAGCGAGTAGGGGGGCTT
>DAOTIQ010000037.1:0-19075 GCA_035448245.1 Thermovirgaceae bacterium
GTGGTGAGAAGGGCCGGGGGATCGTTTTATGAGAGTGCGTAGTGAAGTCTTTTCCAAAGGCAACTCGCCTGAAATCGTTCGTTTCTCCGCCTGCTACGGGGCGACCGCACAGTGCCGGTAAAAACCAACCGCTACTGTGTGCTTTTCCTGCCCCTCCGCGACGGCTGCGAAACTCACCGGCTCCTGAGCCTTCGGTAAAGCCTTCACTCCGTCCCTTGGCCTTGCCGCCTCCCGCTTTTGCCCATGCCTTCCTGTCGCCAGACGCCAGTCTCCTGCCTCCCTGGTCTTCCGCTTCACGTCTCACGTCTCACGTCTCACGTCTTACGGCTTTTTTGCCCTTCCTGCCTCCAGCCTCCCGTTTCCTGTTTCCCCCCACTCCTGTTTCCCCACCCTCCTTGACTCCCCCCAAAAAAAGTGCTATAAAATTCCTCAATACATAAAAGCGGAGGCAACGATGAAAAGAAACGTAGCAGTCTCCTGCAACTTCGGATTCGTTTATTTTTACGCCAGCGTGGGACCCCCTCTGAGGGCCGGCGCCTAGGCGTCTATGCCTTAAGAGGCCGGGGTCCCCAAAAGGGGACCCCGGCCTTTTTTTATTCATTTTCATCATATTTCAAAGGAGCTGGGTGCAGTGGAGAAAGCGGAGAAGCAGTCGAGCGGTTTGGTCAGATCGGTAAGAGCCATGTGGGAGAAAGTCCCCTTCTACCGGTCCAGGATGGAGGATATGGGAGTTTGCCCGGAAGATATAGTTTCCGTGGAAGATCTTCACAAGCTCCCCTTTATGACGAAAAGTGACCTCAGGGACGCCTATCCCATGGGGATCCTTGCCTGCGACAGAGATGATGTTGTGCGCGTACACGCTTCTTCCGGCACGACGGGCAAGCCCACAGTCGTTCCCTATACGAGAAACGATATTACGACCTGGGAAGAATGCATGGGGAATTGTCTCACGACCGCGGGTGTAACCAGGGGTGATGTTTTCCAGGTCATCCTGGGATACGGCCTCTTCACCGGAGCCCTTGGTTTCCACTATGGAGCGGAAAAACTCGGAGCCATGGTCATTCCCACCGGCGGAGGTTTCACGGGGCGCCAGCTGATGCTGATGGAGGACCTCGGAACCACCGTATTCACGAGCACCCCATCCTATGCCCTTCACCTCTGCGAGGAGGTGCGCAAGAACGGCCTGAGGGAAAAACTGCGCCTGCGCCTCGCGATCCTGGGCGGAGAGGCCTGGACGGAGCAGATGAGGGACCGCATAGAGAACGAACTTGGCGTTATCGCCCTGGATTCCTACGGACTGTCCGAGGTCATAGGCCCCGGGGTGGCAATGGAGTGCCCCGAAAGGGCGGGGCTTCACCCAGACTGGGAGCACTTTATTTTCGAGATAGTTGACCCCGAGACAGGTCGAGTTCTTCCCGAGGGAAAGGAAGGAGAGCTGGTAGTTACCTCCCTCACCAAGGAGGCCATGCCCGTTATCCGGTATCGTACCCGGGATCTTACCCGATTTTTACCCGGGCGGTGTCCATGCGGACGGGATGACATGCGTCTTGAAAGGATAAAGGGTCGCTGCGACGACATGCTTATCATCAGGGGTGTCAACGTTTTCCCGTCCCAGGTTGAGGCTGTCCTCGGTAAGATCGAAGGTCTCTCCCTGCACTACAGGCTTGATGTGTTCCAGCCCAACGGGCTCAAGGAACTGAACGTCCTTTGTGAGGCTGGACGGGAACTTGACGAGGTCGCCATGGGCAGGATGCAGAAAGAGGTTACGAAAAAACTGCATGAGAACCTGGGCATAAGGGTCGGATTCAGCCTGCTGTCCCCCGGTACCCTGGAGCGTTCGGCAGGCAAGGCTGTAAGAGTCACCCAGGTGGCGTAACTAAAGGTTCAAGGAGGAGAGAAAGTTGATGGAAAGAGATATGGTCGAGAAGAGAGAGGTTTGCTGCGGTTCCTGTGTCAATGATAGTTCATTGGTAAAGCCCATCGACATTGATGTCGATTTCGAGGGGCTGGCCATTGCGTGGAAAGAGGTGAGCGAAACTTCCGGCAAAAGAGTTTAATCCATGAAGGCGCCGAAGAGGGTCCCGAAATCGGTGGACCCTATTTCGGTCTTCCGGTAACTGTCAAAGATATTCCTGCGTCCCTCGACAAGGGCCGGAGGACGGACGCCGAACCTGATAGAGAGAGATGCCTCGGCCATGGCGGCCAGTTTGTCGCAGGCATCGATAAGGAGTCCGTCCACCGGGTCCCGGTCGTCGGTGTTGTAGATTCTGTTCATGTCGGATGGGTCTATTCCGGAAACGATATTCGAGGTGAGCGGGTCACGGGCCCTGTTCGAGAACTCGTCCTTCGTGAGGTAGCGTATCTCATCTCTCCATTTTTCGGGGAGCAGGGGCAGTAGCCTGTTCTCCATGGCCTCCTGTTCGTATTCCTTGATGAGCCCCTCAAGCCCCCCCACCGAGCGTTTTACGGGGGAGACTATATCGCGGGTGAGAACCTCGGGGAGGTCGTGAAAGAGCCCTCCAAAGAAGTCGTTGCGAAGCCTCCGGGGAGAGGCTCCCTCCTCCAGGGCAGAGAAGAAGGAGAGGGAAGCCACGATCAAGAGATGCCCCAGGACCGATGTCGCGGGAACCCTCGGTATCTGGGCCCAGCGAACCTGGAACCGGAGCTGTCCGCAGAGGTCGATGAAGGCGAACACTCCCTTGTCGGCCATTCCCTGGCGCATGAGGATCTCCTTCACTCCCGAGAGATCGAGGTGCTCATTGACCTGATCCTCGATCTCCTTTCGTGTTTCCTCGATTCCCCACAGCATGCTGTTCTGTGCGTATATCATGCGGAATTCCCACTGGGTGGCCAGGTAGTGTGCGGCCCTGAGTATGTGTTTTTCGCGCGCCGAGAACCCGGGTTCTTCCAGATACCGGCGGAAGCGGCCGAAAACCCCCCCTGAAAGAGGTGAAAGATCGGGAGCCGTCTTCTCGAGGACCCACTGATTGAGTTTGGGTCCGTGATTTGCCATCATCCTGTGAAATACCGGAGGTTTTATGTCTGTCAGAATGACCCTCTGGAAAAACTCGAAGAGTCCACCCTCAACAAGGGCGACCCAGTCAACGGTTTTTCCGTTATCCTCCTCGCAGCGTGCGATGGTCCAGGCTATGGTCATCTTGTGAGCCTGCTTTGCCAGTTCGGTGAACTGTGCCGGGCGGGCGTGGTCATTCCACCTGGTCATGGAAGCAGCCGAGAAAAGGGTTTCGACGAGCCCCGGAGTTATCATCCTTTTACCCCTTCCTGTGGTCCGATTTCTGTAGAATATTATCGCTATGATTGTATAATAAGCGATACAAATTTTACTATCGGTGGAGAGATGAATATTTCGGGATGGTTCGCGGAATTCAACCTGGAGGTCGACCTGATATTTGAATACCTAAGGCGGGAAAGGAACCTTGATTTCTCCGGTTATAGTCCCCTCATGATCGAACGCTGCATAAAAAACCGCCTTGAGGCCTCTGGAGCCTTGGACCTGACCGGATATCTTCTGATGCTTGAAAACAACAGAATGGAACTGGATTCCCTCCTCGATTCACTTACCATCGGCGTGAGCGAGTTTTTTCGTGACCCCATGGTTTTCTCCGCCATAGAAACTTTTGTCCTTCCGACAATTTTTCGAGACAAGGTTGTTTCCGGAGACCACAGCATCAGGATATGGTCAGCGGGATGCTCCACGGGGGAGGAACCCTACTCGGTGGCCATTCTTTCCAAAGAATCTCACTTCCCGGGAAAGTTGCCAGTCGATATTGACATTTTCGGTACCGATATCGATGAAAAGGATCTGGAAACAGCAAAAACGGGAGAGTATCCCATGGAGAGGCTGAACAATGTACGGATGGGTCTTTTCGGAAAATATTTCGAGCCCCAGGTTGATCATTACAGGGTAAAAAAAGGTATTCGCGATATGGTCTGTTTCTCCTACCATGATCTGCTTTCGCAAAAGGAACAGGTTCCGGGGATCAGCGTCTTCGGTGCTTTCGACATGATCTTATGCCGAAATGTTTTGATCTACCTCGACAAAAAATACCAGGAGATCGTACTGGAAAGGCTTGACCGTGCTCTCAGGCCGGGGGGTTTCCTGGTACTGGGAGAGGCGGAATCCCTGGATGCCGCGAGGCGAATGCGTTTTGGACAGATATGTGATTTTTGCAGGGTCTTCCGCAAGAATCCGGTTCACCGATACGGGGGAGGGTCATAGTGATGGTCGACAGATTGATGTTCCGGGGTATAGCAAAAAAATTCCTTTTCTGGTTCCTGGTGGTTGCCGTTGTCCCCCTTGGGATATCCCTCTGGGTTATAACGACGCAGATGATCGGGTCGGCCCGGCAGAACGTATCGGAAAACCTGGCAGCCATAAGGGACATGAAGGTATCCCATTTTCGCCAATGGCTGGATAACAAACAGGTCAACGTAAAAGTTCTTGCCGAAGATACGGCGGTCAGAGATCTTGTGGAGAAAATTGAGACGGGTCAGGGGAACAGGGAGGAACTTCTGCAGAAAGCAAGGGAGGTTCTAGGAAGGCAGCTCTCTCTAAAGCCCGATTTTCTTGATTTTTTCCTGGTCGATAGCAGGACCGGTGTTATATTTCTTGCGACGGAGCCATCAATCGAGGGGCTCAACCGATCCGGGGACGCCTATTTTACAGGCCCTCTGGAGAAGAACGGGACCTACATCAAGGATATCTACCGTTCCGAGGCCCTTGGGGGAGAACCGACAATGACCATATCTACTCCCGTTTACTGCCATCAGCACGGGGGAGAACACATTACCGCCGTGCTTGTAGGGAGGCTGGATCTGGAAAATTCTCTCTATGCCCTTCTGCGCGCGCGGGAGGGGCTTGGGCAAACGGGGGAGATGGTCCTTGTCAACAGAGAATCAATAGCCCTTAACACTCTCGCAAAGGCTCCCGATGCGCCCCTGAGGATCAAGATCACTGCCGAACCCGCCAGGCTTGCGGCGCAAGGCGGGACCGGAGTCGTCGAGGAGAAGGATTACGCGGGGGAAAAGGTCCTTTCGGCCTATACGCACCTTCCCGAACTTGGTTGGGGTTTCGTGGTCAAGATGGACCAGACTGAGATCTATGCGCCCATCGCGGCTATGGTACGCAGGATCCTGATAACGGGGCTGGCCTTTTTCTTACTGACCGTGGCTCTCGCTCTGGCCGTTTCCCGGGGTCTCGCGAGGCCTCTGGAGTCGATGGCAAAAATTTCCGAAAAAATTGCCAGAGGCGAACTGGACGCCAGAAACACCGATGAAGAACGGAACGACGAGATAGGGGACCTTGCCGGCTCTATCAATACCATGGCAGAAAGACTCCAATACCGTTTCGGTCTTCTTGAGGGCCTGTCCAGTGTAACCGAGGCCGCGGTGGGCAGTTACGACAGGGAAGGCTTCGCCCGGGCTGTTTTTGAAGTGCTTATGGCCAGGATCCATGCGCACATGGGCGTGTTCTACGTCCTCTCTGGCGACGGCAAAACCTTTGAGCCTTCCTTTTCGGCGGGGATGGAACCGAAAGCGAGGGAACCTTTCGACCGCGAGACACTTGAAGGTATTCTGGGTTTTTCGTCTCTCAGGGATGACGTGGTTGTCATAAGGCAGATTCCGGACGCCGCTCCATTTGTTTTCCGGGGGCCAGGCGGTGTCGTGGAGGCCAGGGAGATAATGGCCTTGCCCCTTTTGGTCTCGGGGAGCCTTGAAGGGCTGATATGCCTTGGATCCCTGACATCCTTCCAGTGGGAGGATGAAGAACTTGTCAGAGAATGCAGGCACTCTCTCTCAACGGGGCTCGACAGGATACTGGCATCGGAGCGAATGCAGGAGATGACGGCCCAGATAAAGGCCAGGAACGAAGAACTGGTCAGCCAGACAGAGGAACTTACCCGGCAGTCGGAAGAACTGCAGGAGCAGAACGTGGAACTCGAGCATCAGCGCAAAATGATAGAGGAGGCGAATCGTCTCAAGAGCGAGTTCCTCTCGAATATGAGCCACGAACTCCGCACGCCCCTCAACTCCATATTGGCTCTCTCCAGGGTCCTTCAGCGCAGGGGGGGCCAAAAAGAGGAGGACGAGGCAAAATATCTGGACGTGATAGAGAGGAACGGCAGGCAATTGCTGGACCTGATAAACGATATTCTGGATCTCTCGAAGATAGAATCGGGACGTGTGGAGATCAGGCCCTCACTCTTTTCCCTCAGCGATACGGTCATCTCGCTCCTGGAAACCCTGAGGCCAGTAGCCATAGAAAAAGAGATCTTCCTCGAGGCGGATATCCCGAAAGATCTCCCGCTTGTGAAAACCGATGATTCCAGACTCAGACAGATTCTCAGAAATCTCCTGGACAACGCCGTCAAGTTTACCCCCGAAGGGGGAGTTGCCATCTCCGTAAGGAACGAAGGCGGGGAATTCGTCATCAGGGTGAAAGATACGGGCATAGGTATACCAAAAGAAGAACTCCCCTTTATTTTTGACGAGTTCCGCCAGGTCGATGGTTCCTCCTCAAGGCAGTTCGAGGGTACTGGTCTTGGTCTTGCCATTGCAAAAAAATCGGCCTGGTTGCTGGCGGGTAGACTAACCGCCGAGAGCCGGGAGGGCGAAGGGTCTACCTTCACCCTGAGTATTCCCATGGAGTTGGATTCCTTTTCCCAGAAAGCCATTGAGGGTCCATTTATGGCCGGAGGAGAAGGGAAAAAGGTTATCGTAGTTGAGGATGACGTATCGGTAGCCTCAACCATATCTTCTCTTCTTTCAAGGATAGGCTACGAGGCTATTGTCGCCAGAAGCGGCCATGATGCTCTTCGCCTGGTCCGTCAGGTGAACCCCGTGGCCATGACCCTTGACATAATAATGCCCGAAATGGATGGATGGGAAGTCCTTCAGAAGATCAAGGGAGATCCCGAGACTTCCGCTCTCCCTGTTGTTATTATTTCTGTCTGTGACGAGGTGGATACGGCAAAGGCACTGGGAGCCGATGGATACCTCTGCAAGCCGGTAATTGAGCGGGATCTTTCCGCCGAGATCCAACGGGTTTGCGGCAAGGACAGCGGAAGGGTGATAGTGGCCGGGGAAGCATCTGGCCGTCGGACTATCCTGATGGTGGAGGATAATGACATAGCGGCCAGGCAGGTGAAACACCTGATCGAAGAGGAGGGCATCGCCTTCGTGGAGATCGCTCCCGGGGGTCAGCAGGCTCTGGAATACATGAAAGAGAACACCCCCGACGCCATAATCCTGGACCTGATGATGCCCGGAGTTGACGGTTTCTCGGTTCTGGACCAGTTGCGCGGCAGGGAGACCACGGCGGGAATACCGGTTTTGATATTGACGGCCAAAGACCTGACACGGGAAGATCTTTCGAGGCTTCGCAGCAACAATGTTCAGCAACTTGTTCAGAAAGGGGACGTCGACAGGGAGGAGATCCTGAGGAAGATCCGGCTCCTGTTCGGGGAGACGGTGGCCACAAACGGGGATATCCGACCCGATGTTCTCTATATCGAGGATAACCCGGACAACATGACCACAATGAGGGCTATCCTGGGAGCCGACTACAGGCTGACCGGTGCTTCCAACGGCAAAGAGGGGCTGAAAAAAGCCGCGGCCCTGAAGCCGAGGGTGATACTTCTTGACCTTTCTCTTCCGGATATGGATGGTTTCGAGGTGCTTGAAAAACTGAAAAGTGACGCGGCCACGAGAGATATCCCCGTCGCGGCTGTGACGGCCAGGGCGATGAAGGGTGATCGCAGGAGAGCCCTTGAAGCTGGATGCAAGGCATACGTAACAAAGCCCGTCGATCCCGACGAAATGCGCCCCGTACTTGAGCGCCTGCTCATGAGTTGATGGGGGGGTCCTGAGTGATCATTCTTTCTATTGACGACAAAAAAGACAACCTCGTAACCCTCGAGGCTGTTCTTGGCGACCTTCTCCCGAAGGCCAGCGTAATCAGTGTCCAGAACGGATTAAAGGGGATAGAACAGGCCCGGAGAATGAAACCCGATGTGATACTGCTGGACCTGCGGATGCCAGTCATTGACGGCTACGAGGTTACCAGAAAGCTTCGTGACATAAGGGAAACGAAATCGATTCCCATCATTGCGCTGACGGCTCTGGACACTTCTACCGAAAACAAGGTAAAGGCCCTGGATGCGGGTGTGGACGCGTTTCTCGTAAAACCTCTTGATGAGACTGAACTTATTGCCCAGTTAAGGGCCATGTTCCGTCTCCGGGAGAGCGAGGCGATGCTTCAGAAAGAGAGGGACATACTCGAGGACAAGGTTCGCGAACGGACCCGGGAACTCGAGATGAGTTCCGATGCCCTGGAGAGGGCCCTTGAGGAGACGGTATACGTCCTTGCCAAGACTGTGGAGTCAAAAGACCCGTACACCTCGGGTCACCAGAGGCGGGTGGCGGAACTTGGGGAGCGGATCGCTACCAGATTGGGACTTGACGAATTTGTCCGTAAATCTGTTTTTATGGCGGGAATGATCCATGATATCGGCAAGATACAGGTTCCCAGCGAGATACTGAGCAAACCCGGAAAGATCAGCGCCGCGGAGTTCGACATCATTAGGCAGCACCCGGAGGCAGGTTACACTATATTGAAGCCTGTCCATTTTCCCTGGCCGGTGGCCGATATCGTCCTGCAGCATCACGAGCGCATCGATGGCTCCGGCTACCCGCGCGGGCTGAAGGACGGAAATATCATGATCGAGGCCCGGATACTATCCGTAACTGATGTTGTCGAGGCCATGTCTTCCCACAGACCCTATCGTCCGTCCCTCGGTATCGACCAGGCTCTTGAGGAGATCAGGCAAGGGTCTGGTACCCTCTACGACCCCGATGTTGTAGCAGTCTGTCTCGAACTCTTCGAAAATGAGGGTTTTGAGTTTCCCGAGGAGGTCTCTTTTTGAAGAAGACCAACGCCGCCAGGCTTCTGGAAAAATCTGGTGTGGATTTTGAACTCTGGAACTACGAGGTGGATCCTGCCGATGTCAGTGCCAGGGCTGTTGCCGCAAAGATCGGGTTGCCCCCGGAGCAGATATTCAAGACCCTCGTCGCAAGAGGGGACAGGACTGGCATCATGCTTGCCTGCGTGCCGGGTGATTCGGAACTGGACCTCAAGGCCCTGGCTGCTGCTTCCGGAAACAGAAAGACCGAGATGGTCCACCTGAACGAAGTCCTGCCTCTTACCGGTTACATCAGGGGAGGGGTATCGCCTTTAGGCACTAAAAAAACCTACCCGGTCTTCATCGACGAAAGCGCCTTGGGTTTTGAACGGATATGTGTCAGCGCCGGGGCGAGAGGAGTCCAGATTTTTATCAGGCCCGGAGATCTTGCGGATGCTGCCGGAGCGAAGCAGGCCCCGATAGCTAAGCAGGAATAGGTATAATTTTAACCGCCAAGATAGACTCTGCGGATATCCGGGTCATCGGAGAGTTCCGGCCCGGGACCGGACTTGACTATACTGCCGGCCTCGATAACGTAACCCCTGTCGCTGATCTCCAGGGCGCGCGCGGCATTCTGCTCCACAAGAAGTACCGTGATCCCTTCGTCACGGAGCCTGACGATGGTCTCGATTACGGTCTCCACGAGAAGAGGGGCCAGTCCAAGGGTAGGCTCGTCCATCAGGAGTATCCCCGGGTCGCTCATGAGTGCCCGGGAAATGGCAAGCATCTGCTGTTCACCGCCCGAAAGAGTTCCCGACCGCTGTTTGATCCTTTCTCTCAGGATCGGAAAAAGGTGAAAACACTTCTCCAGAGACTCTTTTTCGCCCCTGTCTCCCTTCCGTCGATAGGCTCCCATCACCAGGTTTTCCTCCACGGTCAGGGAGGAAAAGAGCCGACGTCTCTCCGGAACCAGGGCAAGGCCCTGGGCGACTATTTCGTGGGGTTTTGATGGCCTGGGCTTACCGAATAATTCTACGGTGCCTTTTGAAGACGGGGTTACCCCCGCGAGGGTCCACATGATCGTTGATTTTCCGGCGCCGTTGGAGCCGACTATAGAGACTATCTCTCCCTCATCCACGTGGAAGGAGACTCCCCTGACAGCGTGGATCGTTCCGTAATGGACATGAAGATCTTCAACCCGCAGCGCGTTCATTCTTTATCTTGCCTTTCCCCAGGTATGCATCCACCACAGCCTGGTTTTCCCTTATCTCCCCGGGTGTACCGGTTGCCAGGAGTGTCCCGAAGTTCATTACGATAACAGGTGAGCAGATGTTCATCACCAGGTCCATGTGGTGCTCGATCAGCAGTATGGTGATTTGGAACTTTTCTCTTACCTCGGAAATAAGCCTCGCCAGGCTTCTTGTTTCTTCGGGGTTCATGCCGGCGGCTGGTTCGTCCAGCAGCAGGAGCGAAGGTTCCGTGGCTAGGGCCCTGGCTATCTCGAGTTTGCGCTGAAGGCCATATGGAAGAGTCCCTGCCTGGCAGGAAGCGTGCCTCTCGAGGCCGAGTTCCGAAAGGAGTTCCAAAGCCCTGCCCCGGAGTTTTCGATCCTTGTTCCTGTTCCCGGGAGATCCCGCCAGTGCTCCCAGGAAAGAGAATTTCTCCCTCTGCATGAGTGGAGTAAGGACATTCTCGAGACAGCTTCTCCTGTTGAAGAGTCGAATGTTCTGGAAAGTTCTCGCTATCCCCATCCGTACGATCCTGTCGGGCCGGAATCCCCCGATGTCCTCTCCGCAAAACATTATGCTTCCCGCGGAGGGGCGGTAGATGCCGGTAACGAGATTGAAGACCGTTGTCTTGCCGGCGCCGTTGGGCCCGATGATGCCCGTGATAGTCCCTTCACGCACATCAAAGGTGAAGGAATCCACGGCTCTTATTCCGCCGAAATCCCTCGAAAGACCCTTCACCGAAAGAAGGGGGTCCCGCGGGCTCATCGCGCCTCACCCCTTTTCAATATCCTGCTGATGAGGGTTGACAGTTCCGAATAGCCCATCAGCCCCTGGGGGCGGTAGACCATGATCAGGACAAGCAGGAGACCGTAGGCGACCAGGCGCCACATTTGTGCCACCCTTAGCGCCTCCGGCAGGGCTATGAAGACGAAGGATGCTATAAGGGGGCCGGATATGCTCCCCATACCACCAGCGATGACGGCGGCCAGTAGTTGGGTGGACTGCAGGAGAGTGAACATGACTGGTTGGATAAATGACAGGAAGTGTGCCAGAAGGCCACCTGAAAGCCCGCAATAGACGGCGCTGACAACGAGGGAGAGGAGTCTCGTGCGGAAAAGCCTTACACCCGCCATTTCTGCCGCTACGGGGTCTTCCCGGATCGCTATGCAGGCCGCGCCCCAGCGCGAACGGAGGAAGTTCCTTGCCACAAAAACTCCTGCCGTAAGGCAAACCAGGACTATCGGCAAGGTGGTGAAGCTTTCAATTCCCGGAAGGCCCCTTGCTCCGTTGGTGATCTCGAAATTTTCGAGGAGCACCCTCAGGGCTTCCCCGAAACCGAGAATGGCGATCGCGAAATAATCGCTCCTGAGTTTTGCCCGAAGGGTCGGGATACCGATTATGAGGCTTACAGCTCCTGCGGCGGCAGCCCCCGCGGCAAGGGCCAGGATGAAAGGGACCTCATAGTAATAGGTCAGAATGGCCGAAGTATATGCTCCTACAGCCACAAAAGCCGCGTGCCCCAGGGAGAAAAGCCCGGTGAACCCTGTGAATATGGACAGGCCGAGAACGGCGATCATGTTGATGCAGGCAAGGATAACGATGGAAAGGATATAGTCCATGTCTAGACCTTCTCCTCGCTGTCCTGTCCAAGCAACCCATTGGGGCGGAGGACCAGGAACAGGATCAGCAGGGTGAAACTGAATACGTCCCTGATAACGCTTGAGACATAGGTGGAGACGAAAGTCTCAACGACCCCCAGGATAAGGCCCCCGGCAAGCGCCCCGGGAAGACTCCCGAGCCCCCCAATTACGGCGGCTATGTATGCCTTGTTGGTTACCCAGCCCATCGTGGGGTATACAAGGTACTTTATCCCGAGAAATACTCCGGCGACACCCGCGAATCCTCCTGCCAGAAGAAAGACTATCGCTATGAGCCTGTCGAGATCGACCCCCATCAGGGAGCACATTGTCATGTCCGAGACTCCGGCCCTTATTGCTATGCCCGTCCTTGTCCGGCTGATGAAAAGGTGAAGAGCAAGTATGGCTGCCAGAGCGAACAGAAAGGCCGCCACATCAAGAAGGCTTATGCTGCTGCTTCCCAGGTTGATGACCTGCCGTCCGAAGAACTCCGGAAAGGCATAAAAACGGGAACCGATCGTGGCGTAGACAAGGTTCTCCAGAAAAACAGCGCAACCCATGGCACTTATCATCAGGTAAAGGGAGGGTGCCTTGCGCTTGCGCAGGCTGGAGTAGGCGAGGCGCTCGTTGAGTACGGCGATAATCCCCGCGGCCGCAATGCTGCCCGCCAGAACCAGCCCGAAACCAAGGCTCAGTCTGGTCGCCAGGGCAAGTCCCGCGTAGGCGCCCAGCATTATCACGGCACCGTGAGCGAAGTTGCTGAAATTGAGCACGCTGAAAACGAGGGAGTATCCCACGGCCATCAGGGCGTAGATGCCACCTATCGAAAGACCCGTGATCAGAGTCTGAAGAAACAATCCGGCCTGCACATCCTCTCCGGGTCCCCGTCCACTGGAAGGGTATCTGAAAGAGGGAGCCGGGCCCTTTCAGGTCGGCTCCCCGATAAAAACCTTTTTCTATTATTCCACAGAAACGTATTTTTTGACGAACTTGAAAGTCTTTCCGGGAACGTCGACCTGCTGGATCACAGCCGGCTTGTCCAGGGGGTTGTGGTTTGAGGGGTCTATGGTCACGACCCCGCTTGTCACAGTCAGGTCTTTAGTTGTGGAAAGGGCCTCCGCCATTTTGGTCCCGTCGGTGCTTTCGGCTCTCTTTATGGCGTCTACTATCATGATCAGGGCATCCTGGGCCATGACCGGGTTGGGAAGTACCGGCTCCTCGCCGAATTCGGCCTTGTATTCGGCGACAAAATCCTGAATGTCGGGGTCGGCGAGGTCCGTCAGGTTGACGAAATAGCCACCGTCGATGGCGCTGCCCCCGAGTTCGATAAGGTCCGGGCTACCCCAGTTGTCGGTCCCGAGGAGGGTCGCCTTGATGCCGAGGTCCCTGGCCTGTTTCGCTGCCATTGCGGCTTCCTTCTGGCTGGTAGGGATAAAAATTACATCCGGAGCGAGATCCTTCATCTTGCCAAGCTGCGCGCGGTAATCGAGTTCGTCGGTGCGGAAAGCCTCCTTGGCAACGATCTCGCCCCCCTTGTCTATGAAAGCCTCCTCAAAGTAACGTGCCAGCCACTGACCGTAATCGGAGCCCACGTCATAGAGGATGGCTCCCTTTTTCGCGCCAAGGTCCGTTATGGCAAAACGGGCGGCAACAGTCCCCTGGAAGGGGTCAATGAAGCAGGGGCGGAAGGCGAAGGGTCGCACCTTGTCTGTTTTCTGATCTATAGTCACGTAGGGGTTAGTGGCCGTGGTAACGACCATGGGTATCTTTGCCTTTTCAAGGACCGGAGCGGTGGCGATGGAGTTGCCGCTCTGTGCCGGGCCTATTACGGCGACCACCTTGTCAGACACAAGCCGTCTTGCGACGTTCACCGATTCCACAGCGTCGTTGCGGTTATCATACCGCACGATCTCGATCTGCTTTCCGAGAACTCCGCCCCCCTCGTTGATCTTCTTCACCAGCATATCAAGGGCCCTTGCCTCGGACTGTCCCCACATCGAGGCTCCCCCGGTCAGCGACACCGTATGGCCGATCTTCACCACGTCCGCCGCCATTGCCGACCCCGCGAGGGTCAGAACAAGCAGCACGCCCAATACCGCTACGATCTTCTTCAACTCTTTCTACCTCCCTTTTTCTCTACGTATAATTTCCCTTAGACAGGATCCGTATCCTTTTTTAACCGGGTTCTGAGTCCCTGTTCATGGACCACCCCCCGGTCTGGCAAGTTCTCTCATGTGGTCTTTCCAATAGGTGCGGACATCCCTGATGATATTGTCGATATGAAGTGCCATGGCGGCGGCGGCCGCATCAGGGTCGCCTGCTTCAATGGCCCGGAACACGGGCTCGTGGTCGGATCCGACCCTGCTGCCGACCCTTGTCCTGATATACTCGAAGAAAGATGCTCCCTCTCCGCTCTTGCGGATGATCTCGATGGCCGACTGAAGGACCTTGTTGCCGGAGATCCTTGCCACCTCCCGATGGAATTCCGGGTCCGTGGAAGCCATCGGTTCGCCTCTGGAGATAAGGTCGTTCTGGCGGTTGAGGATCTCCCGCAGCACGGCGATGTCCTTTTCAGAACGTGATTCTGCGGCAAGAGCTGCCAGTTCTCTCTCGATGGCCCGTCGGGCCACCAGGATCTCCAGAAGCATATCTTTCTCGCGGGATTTCACGGCTTCAAGGAATGCCCCAGTTGAAACGATCTTTTCCCTCTCGGAAACCAGCTCGCCGAGGCGTTCCTCACCCAGGGGAGTAAGCACTCTGCCCTGGAATCCGACCCTCTCGGTAATTCCCCGGTTGTCCAGGTCCCGAATGAAACGTCCCACCGAGGCCTCGCTCATATCCATGCCGTTGCGGGCCAGTTCCTCTTTTATGGTTCCTGCGCCAAGAGGTTCTGCCGAAACCGAAAGAAGGTGGAGCACAAAATACTCCTGTTCAGCGAACTCTGGACTCATGAGGCCTCCTGAAGGGCGCCGGTCATCACTGATGAGCGACTTTTCGCATCAGTTTATACCTTTCCCCGCATTTGTCAAACTCGTTCGGGAAGCGGGAAGGCAAAAAACATAGGGAGAAAGGAAAAGCTCCAGGACTTTGTGGCTCCTGGTGTTACAGGGTTGACCTTGTTGTTGTTGGGGTCAATCCAGTCAACTTGGTCAATAAGGCCTTTGGTTCTCCCGAAAAAAGGTTTTCTCTGCGGTGTATCACCCTCTGCGTCCTCATGTGGTTAGAAAGGTTTGACGGGTGTCAACGTTATTACCAGTAGTCGCTCCCCCTGCCGGACTCTTTTGCCTTGCTGGCCCAATCAGGTACTGGAGGGACACATTCTTCCGGGGATGGAGCCACCATTTCAAGAAAAGCCGGTCCCGTGTCTGCAAAAAATTCCTCGAGTGCGGAATTCAGTTCCGGGAGTGTGGAGGCTCTGTAACTCTTAATACCGAAACTGTCCGCCAACATTACATAGTCTATTTTGCTGAAGGATGGCGAGAAATCCGGGCCGCCGAAGCTGAAATGGTTGGTGCCCCGTATCCACCCGAAATTGCTGTTGTTGAAAAGTATCACCTTGATGTTTTTCCCCAGCCTCGCAAGAGTTTCCATCTCTCCCGCGACGAAACCGAAACTTCCGTCACCCATAAAGTTGAGGACCGTCGATCCTTCGGGGAGGGCGCATGATGCCCCGATGGCCGCAGGGAGGCCGTAACCCAGGGCGCCCATGGCGAAGTTGGTAAGGAAGAAGCGACCCGCTTCAGGGATCTTCCAGAATGCGGCAGGATACACGGCGCTCATTCCCGGATCCGCTACGATGACTGTCTTTTCGGGCATCAGTTCTGATATGGCTTCCGTCGCCGCCCTCGGGTCGATGGGGCCTTCATTGCCGAATGCCCGCCTTTTAGGTGTCGACCTTCGATCCAGGATATCCTTTTGCCGATCTTCTGCAGGCAGGGCCTCTCTTTCAGCGAAGTCCAGAATGGCCCGCAGGGTGCTTTTTACGTCCCCGTGGAGAAGTATTCCCCCGCCGAAAGAATTACCAAGCTCTTTTTCGCTGATGTTGAGGTGGATAAATCGGATTTTCCCTGTCTCCCCGGGCAGGATACCCCCGTTCGTGCCGACGGAATCGGTGCTGCTGCCGACGAAAAAGACAAGGTCTGCCTCCTCCAGAAAGGAGTTGGAAAAATGAGTGCTTCCCCGTGCTCCGATGACGCCAATGGAGAGAGGGTGCATTTCCGGGATGCTCCCCTTTCCGTTGATGGTAGTCCCGACAGCAAGTCCAAAAGTCTCCGCCGTCGCTTTAACTTCGTCCCAGGCTTTGGAGGTCAGTGTGCCCTGGCCGCAGATCATCACGCCCTTTTTGCTTTGAGCCAGCGCGCGGGCCGCCTTTTCCACGTCAAGGTGTTCGGCAACGGGGCGGGTTCCCGGGCATTGTGCAAAACGAAACTGGGCCTGTGGTAGAGAGGAAGAGATCTCCTGAGTCAGGACATCCATTGGCAGTCTCAGGTGTACCGGGCCGGGGCAGCCCGAAACAGCCACCCGAAAGGCTCTCTGTACCAGGAATGGTATTTCGTCTCCTCTGAAAGCCGTAAGGCTCTCCTTCACGAAGGGAGCGAAGAGGGCGGTCTGGTCGAAGCCGGTGAGCATGTTGTGTTTTTCCATATGCAGGGGTATATCGCTGGTAATAGCTATCAGAGGGACGCAGGATTTCATTGCCTCGACTATTCCTGGGATCATGTGAGTAGCCCCCACGCTGGGAGCCTCGCACACACCGGGCTTTCCGCTGACGCGAGCGTAACCGTCTGCCATGAAAACGGCATGCCGTTCGTCTCTTGCCATTACGTGTTCTATTCCTTCAAATTGTTTCCACTCGTTATAAAGACCGAGGGTTGTCTCGCCGGGGAGGCCAAAAACGTATTCAACTCCGTATCCTCGCAACATTTCCAGAAGAGCCCGGGCTGCTTTCATCGAAGATATTCTCTCCCGTATCGGATATGGTTCAGTTCATGTCTGTTTTATTGTCTTGGTCAGATGTTTCCTGGCCATGGAAATATTTCTTTCCCCATTCGGGAGAGAAAACCGTCTCGGTGATGCTTTTCCGCTCCCTGGGAGCGACCTCGCGTTCCAGCAGATCTTGTGGAAGGGTCTTCGGGTCCCCTGGTTTTCCTACGACGAAAGCAACGAGGGGGTCAAATCCCTCTGGTACTCCGAAGATCTCGCGAACCCTGTCAGGGTGGAATCCGGCCATAATATGGGTGCTCCACCCCATTGACTGGGCCTGCAGGGCCAGTTGCCCCATCGCGAGCCCGCAGTCCAGGTCTGACCAGGGGTTCGGTTTCCCATTGTATTCGAAATTCTCGCTCGCAATGAGAAAACCCAGAACAGGGGCATTCTGTGCCCACGAGGCATTCTGTTCTCTCAGGCAGGAAAGGGCCTTGCCGAAAGTGTCCGGATCATCCGCCCTGGAGACGATGAAACGCCAGGGTTGTCCGTTGAAACATGAAGGAGCCCAGCGGGCCGCTTCGAAGATCGATGCCAGTTCTCCCGCGGAGGGAATATCTTTGGTAAATGCCCTGGGACTCCATCTCTCGGCAATGGTTTCGAGGATCGGATGGGAAGGGGTCGCTCTTTTTGTCATTTTATCCACCCTTTCGTCACGAAAATCAGAGGCTTTTTTGTGTCGCAAGTTCATTGTATCAAAACATGTTCCGACGGGTCATGATGTCGAAGAGAGTTATAATATCAGTGTGCGGATTCAGGAAAAACCTCGAGAGGTGAGACAATGAAATACGATGTGATCATTGTGGGAGCAGGGCCTTCCGGCCTTTTTGCGGCCCGTGAGCTTGCGGCGAAGGGCAAAAAGGTGGCAATTATCGACAAGGGGAAAAAGATCAGCGAGCGAAGCTGCCCCCTGAAGGAAGGAAAAACAAAGACCTGTGCCCACTGCAAACCCTGTAACGTAATTTGCGGCTGGGGTGGCGCGGGATCCTACAGCGACGGCAAACTTACGTTGACCCCGGAATTCGGCGGCAACCTCGAAAGTTATATAGGCCGCAAGGAGTTGCTTGAACTAATAGATGTGGTTGACAGGGAGTTTGTCAGGCATGGAGCCAGCATGGAGCTTTTCTCCCCCGATCCTGACTTTGCCAGAGATGTCGCCATCAGGGCAAGCACTGTGGGGCTTCGAATAATCCCTGCGAAAATCAGACACATGGGTACCGACAGATCCAAAGACATTCTTCAGAGCATGTTCGAAGAGATATCCCGGTCCTGTGACGTGATCATGGATACCACTGTGGAATCGGTAGTGCTGAAAGAGGGGAGGGCTGCCGGGGTAATGCTTTCCGGCGGAGAAACTGTAGAATCCCCGGTAGTGCTTATGGCCCCGGGGCGCGAGGGCTCTTTCTGGATGGAAAAGACAGTCAAGTCCCTGGGACTGAAGATAAAATCCCTGCCCGTCGATATCGGAGTTCGTGTCGAGATCCCCTCGGGGATCGCGGAGGCAATTACAGACCAGTTCTACGAGGTCAAGGCCATACTCGATACTCCCACCTTTGACGACCAGGTCAGGACCTTCTGCATGTGCCCCCGTGGAGAAGTGACGACAGAGTATCTTGCCCAGCACGACATCCTTACCGTCAACGGGCACAGCAACCGCGACGGGAACGGCCAGACCGGCAACACCAACTTCGCGATCCTTGTCTCGACAGACTTTACCGAACCCTTCAAGGACCCCAACGGTTACGGAAGCCACATCGCAAGGCTGGCAAACATGCTTGGCGGAGGGGTCATAGTGCAGAGGCTCGGAGACCTGAAACACGGCCGGCGTTCCACTCCTGCCAGGATAGAAAGGGGGCTCGTTGACCCTACCCTCAAAACCGCGGAACCGGGAGACCTCTCCTTTGTTCTGCCCTACAGGCATCTGAAGGGAATATTGGAGATGATACAGGCCCTGGACACGATCATGCCTGGGATAAATGGAAAAAACACACTGCTTTACGGGGTGGAGGTCAAGTTCTACAGCCTCAAGCTGGATCTTGACGCCGACCTCATGACTAATATTCCTGGTCTTTTTGCTTCCGGCGATGGCGCAGGGGTGACCCGGGGAGTAATACAGGCATCAGCAAGCGGGATAGTCGCGGCCAGGGGGATATTGAAGGCCCTGAGATGTTAGACGGGAGACGTAAGACGAAAAGACGTGAATCGGGAATCGAAAAAATAAAGTGCGTCAACGGTAAACGGTCAACGGTGAACGGAATGAACCTGAAGAGCAGGCGTCAGGAAGCTGGAGGCAGGAGACTGGAAG
>DAOTIQ010000038.1:0-17471 GCA_035448245.1 Thermovirgaceae bacterium
ATATCTGCGTGAATCGTGAGACGTGAGATCAAAAGCGTAAACGGTAAACGGTAAAGGCAAGCCCCGTGAATCGTGAGTCGTGAATCGAAAAGGCAATAGCTAATTCTTTGTCATTCTGAGGACCAACGGGACGAAGCGGAATCCGCCAGCAGGCGGACGTTCCGCGCCCTTTGCCCACCGGCGGGAATCTGGTTTAGGTTCGGTGAATCGTAACGGTAAAGGTCAGGGTCAAAAGCATCACAAAACCAAATATGTGAACACAAGGAAAAGTTTTCGGTGGCCATGGCGGAGGGGACACACCCGGTCCCATGCCGAACCCGGCAGTTAAGCCCTCCAGCGCCGATGGTACTGCGGTCTAAACCGTGGGAGAGTAGGACGCCGCCGGAAACTTTTCTTTTTTTGTATGAGACCGTGAGACGTGAGACGTGAGACGAATGGAAAAACAAGGAGACAGGAGACTGGAGACTGGAGGCAGGGAAGGGCAAAAGCCGTAAGACGTTAGACGTGAGAATTGAGACGAAAAAGCAAAGACCGAAAAACGTAAACGGTAAACGGTAAACGGTGAACGGTGAACCAAAAAAACAGGTAAGGCACAATATATGAACCAGAACGACCATGGAACAACAAAAACCACGAAAATATATAAGGGCCGGAAAGCCGGATAAAGCTTCCCGGCCCTTTTTTGTGTCAACGGAAGTTGGTTTGAGGTTTTGGTCTGTTTTTTGAACTTACCGCTCACCGTTCATCGTTCACGCAGTTGATCCAGTCTGTCATCCTGAGCGGAGCGAAGCGGAACGTCCGCCTACCGGCGGGGATCTGGGCTTGCCTTTGACTTTTTCGATTCACGATTAACGATTCAAGGCCCCTCTCACCACAGGGGTCGCAGAGGGTGAAGCCGCGCAGAGAAAACCATTCTTTTGTGAGGACCGTGGACGCAAAAATTTGTCATTCTGAACCCGAAGGGTGAAGCGGAATCCGCCAGCAGGCGGACGTTCCGCGCCCTTTGCCCACCGGCGGGAATCTGGTTTTGCCCAGTCTCCTTTCTCCTCGGTTTTCCGCCCCTCCTGTCTCCAGCAGCCAGTCTCCAGTCGACTTGCTTTTCCGCTCCTCCCGTTGACCGTTTACCGTTGACGCAGTTGATCCAGTCTGTCATCCTGAATCCGCGTATAGTGCGGATGAAGGATCTGGTTCGAAACCTGAATTAGAAACAGATTCTTCGTCATTTCATTCCTCAGAATGACAAGCACTTGCCCTTCATGCCTCCTTGACTGTCTCCTTGCTTTTTCGCCCTTCCCGTTCACCGTTCACTGTTGACCGTTTACGCCTTTCGGTCTTTGCTTTTTCGTCTCAATTCTCACGTCTAACGTCTTACGGCTTTTGCCCTTCCCTGCCTCCAGTCTCCAGTCTCCTGTCTCCTTGTTTTTCCATTCGTCTCACGTCTCACGTCTTACGGCTTTTTGCCCTTCCCTGCCTCCAGTCTCCTGATGCCCGTCTCCAGTCGCCATGCCTTCCCGATTCACGGTTTTTCTTCTAACTACTCAACGGTTCCAGGAACTTTGTCGCACTGGAGGTGCCCAGCCTGTCGGCACCGAGACCCATCAGTATCTCAGCGGCGGCGTAAGTTCTTATGCCCGCCGATGCCTTGATCTTCATGGTGGCAGAAGCAGCGGTCCGCAGTAAGGCCACGTGGTAATAAGTTACGCTGCCCGCAAAGCCGGTACATGTCTTTACGTAGTCAACACCTGCCTGTTCCGCAAGCCTGAGTGTGGTAATGATCTGGGTGTCGTTTAGAAGAGGCATTTCCAGTATTACCTTGAGCGTCTTTCCCTGCGCGGCCTCCCGGAGGGCGAAGAGTTCCTCTCTTATCATCTGCCTGTTCGATTCCCTTGCGGCCGGAATGTTGATGACGGTGTCGATCTCGTCGGCTCCATGTTCGATCGCCCAGCGTATCTCCGAGGCCTTGATAGAAAGGGGAGATGCTCCAAGGGGAAAACCTGCCACAGTCCCAACCCTGACCCCTGTGCCCGTCAGTATACGGACGGCCTCCGGGAGGGATGTCATGGGGACGCAGACCGAGGCGAACCCGAAACGGACCGCTTCCTCGCAAAGGACAGAAATCTCTTCTGCGACGGGAGCGGGAAAGAGCAAGGTGTGATCTATGGATTCCCTTATGGAATTTGGTGAGGGCCTATCATAAAAACCCGCCTCGGCCCGTGCCGCCTTTTGTCGGGCTCTCTGGGAAAGCAGTTCAATGTCTGTCAAATCGATCACTTGCCTTTCATGCAATTGCAGATATCGTCGACACTTCCACATCCGTTCTCCAGCCCCACCTCGGTTATCGAGATCTTGCCGGAACGGTTCAGGAAAAGAAGAAGACCCAGAAGTGTGGATGTCGAGATCCCTATCTCCTCCGCCATCGCGTTAACATCAATTTTCCCGGGTATTTCAATATTGGATATTATCTGACGGCCGATCATATCGACCCATTCACCGAACATATCTTGCATCTCGGGAGTGGCAAGGGAAGATAATCTTGCGGATCTGGATACCGATTCAAAAACATAGGATGCTGTCCTGGCACAATTTTCCGCAACTGTTCTGTCAGTGGGTCGATGGTTTTCTTCCAATTGCATCACGCCTCCAAGTGGTTATGCTTGATGATCTGCTGTATCCTCATGGTTGCAAAGCATCAACCGGATCCTGTAAATATTCCTGAAACCAATGATATCATAGACTTGACCGGCAACCAGGCCGAGTCAAGTCATGGGGGTCGAAGGAAAAATGGATATTCTTTTGCTTGGCTTGGGAAACGTTGGAAGAGCCTTCTGTGAGCTTGTCGAAAACAAGTCAGCCCTGTTGAAGAAAAAACATGGTATTGACTGTCGTTTTGTAGGCATTGCCACCCGTACCCGCGGTTCGGTCGTCATCCCCGACGGAATATCCGTCCGCGAATTGCTTGACAGAGAGGCCTCTACCGGAAGGTTGAGCTCCGGGACTCAATCTGACACAGCTTCTTCCATGGTTGCGGATATGGATTACGACCTGCTCGTCGTATGCACTTCCACGACCGTCCGGTCACCGGAGGTTCCGATGGCCTACATCAGGGGGGCTCTGAATCGCGGCATCAACGTTATAACTTCAAACAAGGGGCCTCTGTTTCTTGCGGCCGGCGAACTTTGCGACCTTGCAAGAAAAAAAAGGGCAAGATTCCTGTTCGAGGCGGCGGTTATGGGAGGGACCCCCTTCTTTTCTTTTGTTAGGCATTGTCTGGGAGGATCCCGGATCATCTCCTGCGAGGGTGTAATGAATACAACGTCAAACTACATACTGGACCTTATGCGTGGCGGCTCCTCTTTCGATGATGCTCTTCTCGATGCTCGAAGAAAAGGGTTTGCCGAAGCCGACCCGACTTTCGATGTTGAAGGATGGGACAGTGCGGTCAAGGGTTCCATAATTGCCCAGGTGCTTATGAACTCAAGCCCCGTTCCGCTGGAGAGCATGGATATTGAAGGTATCACCCAGGTAAGCCCGGGACTCCTCTTCGAGACTGCGAGATCAGGTGGGGCGGTGCGTCTTTTGACGAAGATCGATTCTGAGTCGGGCAGAGTTTCCGTTTCGGTCGGACCGGAAGTGCTGCCGGATTCCAACCCCCTTTCCAGGGTTCACGGTGCCACCAACGGGGTCCTTTTTGTTACCGATACCCTTGGAGAGGTTTTCGTCGCGGGCGGGGGTGTTGGGCCTATGCACACCGCTTACTCCCTTCTCAGGGACCTGATCGAGTCGGCGGAGCCCGGCAATGCGGGATTTTAAGGATCTACCCGGGAAACTGTTGCTTTTGCTTGGTTTTTGCGGGGTAACCCTTGCCCTGATTTCCTCCGTCATGAAACTACCCATGCTGTTTGCCGCATCTGCAAGCCTTCTGGTTTTCTCATTTCTGAATACGGGACTCCCCCTGTGGGCGAAAATGCTTCTCCCGGCAGGAATATTTTCCGGCGGATTTATGGTCGCGGGATTCCATCCTTTCGAAATGATGATCTTTGCTCTTTTGCTGACCCTTCTCTCCTTGCTTTGGCATGAAAGCAGAAAAGCGATACTGACGGAAAGCTTCCTTGTTGAAAAAATGAGCCTGTCCCTTGCCGGAGCGGTGACCCCTTTTGAGGTAGCCGAGGTCGCTGTCGAATCCTTCAGCGCCATGGAGGCCATGGAAAATGTTGCGGTATTTGTCCACGACCAGAAAAAAAGAAGGTTGTTACTCCTTTCGGGGACGAGAAGTTACAGGGCCGGAGTGTCCGTTCCCGTTGAAAGAGGCATCATCGGAAGGGCATACAGGGAAAGAAAGTCCCAGTTCATTTCCGATGTAATGAACGACCCTGATTACATTGATATAGGCCCCGCATCAGAATCCAAGGCTTCCCTTCCGCTGATATGGAATGATTCGGTTGCAGGTGTCCTGAACGTCGAGTTCCTTTCTGCAAGGGACATGACTCCCTTCAGACTCAGACTCATTGAGAAGATCGTGCCCATACTTGCTTCGGCCCTTGCCATCTCGACGCGCCGGGAGAGGACCGAAAAGATCCTGAGGCGAGTCCTTGACTCTTATCGCGAACAGAAATCCCGGCGTCGGTGGCTGGCGGCGAGGCAGGAAAGGGAGGAGCAGCTGAACAGATCCAACGAGGAGAGAGAGAAACTCGCTCTTCTGCTTCTGGAAATATTCCGGGAGCCGGGGTCCCTTATCGAGGTCGAATCCCTTTGCGGGAAACTGGTCGAGCAGATCTTTGAAAAACTCGGCTATCCCAATATATACATCGTGATCAGGGATAACGCGAAAAATGGCCATGGAGCGGGAAAAACATTCCGTCTTGCGGCGTACTGCGGCCTTTCCCAGGCCCAGTATGTGCATGTCCTGATGGACGACAACCTCAAGGGAATATGGGGGCATGTCATTGCCACCAGAGAAGCTTATCTCTGCCGCAACTGCGCCGAAGACCCTGCCTACATTATGGGCAACCCCGCTACCAGGAGTGAACTTGCGGTCCCGATAGCTCTGAGGGATACCGTCTGGGGTCTAATAGATCTCCAGAGCGATGAGACGGATGCTTTCTCCGAGGAGGATGTCAAGGTACTTTCCTTCATTGCCACAAACCTTGCGATACTTTTCGAAAACTCAAATGCCATTTCGCAGCTGGAAGAACGAGGAGACAGGATGAGGTTGCTCCACGATGTTGTCCAGTCACTTGCGCTTTCGCCGACGGTGGATGATCTTTGCGAAAGGGTGGTTGAATCGGTCTCCCAAAAGATGGGTTTCGAGGCCGCTTCGATCTACAGGGCCACCGACGGGGAGATTCCTCAACTTGTCGCTTCATCGGCGATCCCTTCTTCGGAATACCCTTCAGTGAATGCCCGAATGACCAGAAATACTGGCCTGGTGGGAAAGACTGCCAGAGAGGGCAAATTGCGCAACACCCCTGATGTATACCTTGACGACTCATGGATCCCGATAGTCCCCTCGGCAAGAAGCCAGCTGGACATACCCATAGAGTCAGGAGGGACGATATTCGGGGTGCTGGTGTTCGAGGATGTCGATGTAAATGCCTTTTCCTCCATGGATGAGGAACTCTTTTCGATAATGGCCCGGCATATTGCCGTGGCGTGGAAGATGCATACAATACTTGATTCACTCAAGGAGCAGGCCCTCAGGGATCCCATGACGGGACTCTGGAACTCCAGGTACCTGAGGCAAAGAATAGAGGAGGAGATATCCAGATCAAAAAGGCACGGAAGCCCCTTTTCCGTCGTGATGATAGATGTCGGGAACTTCAAAAGCATAAATGACAGGTACGGCCATCTTGAGGGAGATTACGTCATTCAGGAGATCGGGAAAAAAATTCTTGCGGCGGTACGTCAGTATGATGCCCTTGCCCGCTATGGAGGGGACGAGTTTGCAATAGTCCTTCCGGATACGTCAAGGCAGGATGCGGAGAAACTTGCCGCACGGATCGGTGTTATGGATATTGTGACCTCAACGGGTGATCCGGAAAAAATCTTTCTGGATTCCGGGGTCGCTGTATATGGAGAAGACGGCGAAGACGTCGTCGGGATACTCAAAAAAGCCGACAGGTCCATGTACAGAATGAAAGAAACCAGAGAAAGGGAAAAGCGGAAGGGGATTTTATAGATGATATCCGTCGATCTTCATACACACAGCACCTTCAGCGATGGAACCTTTTCACCCGAAGCTCTTGCCCGACGGGCGGCGAAAAGACATATAGCAATAATCAGCCTGACGGACCACGATACCACCAGCGGGCTTGACCGTTTCATGAAGGCCTGCCGCAAGGAGGGGGTTCAGGGGATCCCCGGGGTGGAACTGTCTGCCGAGGCCTCTTTTACACTTCATATTCTCGGTTACAGAATAGATATTGAAGAGAAGGTTCTCCAGGAAAAACTCGAAAGCCTCAGGGTAGGCAGAGACAAAAGAAACTTTCAGATAGTCGCAAAGCTCAGGGAACTGGGAGCCGAAATCACCATGGAGGATGTGGAGGCCGAATCCGGAGGAGAGGTCATCGCTCGTCCTCACATAGCCAGGGTGCTTGTGCGCAAGGGGTTTGTAAAGGATCCGGCATCAGCGTTCAAAAGGTTCATAGGAAGAGATTGCCCTGCCTTTGTGCCGAGAGTCAGGCTCGATCCCGAGGAGTGTCTTTCGGTGATACGAGGTGCGGGTGGACTGCCGGTCCTCGCTCATCCTGGATTGATGGCTCTGGATGAGCCTGTGATGCTGGAACTGATCGGCAGGCTATCTGATAAAGGACTTTGGGGTCTTGAATGCATATCGGGTCACCACGGCTCGGGGGAAATTTTCTACTGGCTCAAGATAGCTAACAGGTTCGGGCTCTTTCCGACGGCAGGTTCTGATTTTCACGGACTGGATCGCCCGGGAACGGACCTCGGGGTTTCTGTCACAGAAACACTGCTTCCCTGGGCAAGGCTGGGGGCCAGGATATGAGCCCGTATTGGTGATATCATATCTGCAATGATCGGCCAGAGGCTCGACACAGGTCTTTTTTAAGGGGGGTTTCAGTATTTATGAATATTATTGATCTCAGAAGCGATACCGTTACAAGACCTACCGAGGAAATGAGAGAAAAAATGGCATCTGCCGAGGTCGGCGACGATGTTTACGGGGAGGACCCAACGGTCAACAGGCTGGAGGAGGAATCCGCCGCCGTTACCGGGCATGAGGCGGGGCTCTTTGTCACCTCCGGCACCCAGGGGAACCTCGTGGCACTTCTTACCCACTGTTCCCGTGGCGATGGGGCCATTCTTGGTTCCAACAGCCATATCTACATCTACGAGGGGGGTGGTCTTTCGGCCATGGGCGGTGTCCTTCCTCTTATTGCGCCCGATACCGAAGGCATAGTTTCTCCGGAAAGTATAGATGGCTGGTGCAGACCCTCCAACGTGCATTTCGCTCCGGCCCGCCTTCTCTGTCTGGAAAACACCCACAACAGGGCCGGAGGTGTTGCGGTCTCTGTGGAGTCCTTCGGCGCCTCTGTGGATATGGCCAGAAGCCGGGGGTTGTCTATACATCTTGACGGGGCAAGAGTCTTTAACGCTGCCGTGGCAAGGGGTGTCGACGTCAAGGAATACACCGCCAGGGTGGATTCGGTCCAGTTCTGCCTCTCCAAGGGACTTGGAGCTCCCGTCGGGTCCATGTTATGCGGCAGTTCGGCTTTCATTGGTGCTGCGAGACACTGGCGCAAGCGCCTCGGAGGCGGACTGCGGCAGGCCGGGGTAATAGCCGCTGCCGGTCTTGTCGCCCTGGATAAAATGACAAAAAGACTCGGGGAAGATCATGCGAACGCGGACCTGCTTTCCAGGCTGCTTACTTCGGGAGGCCTGTCGGTCGAAAAAGTGGAGATGCCCACTAACATGGTCTACGTCAGTCTCGATAAATCCGGCCCGGATGCGGAAACCCTTGCCGGGAAATGCGCATCCCGGGGGATATTGTTCGGGGCAGTGTCGGAAAGAAGGTTCCGGCTGGTGACTCACTTTGGGATAACTTCAAAGGATGTGGAAAGCGCGGCCCGGATAATACTCGAAGAGTTGAAAGATTCCTGATGGACCGCCCGGAAAGAAGCGAGGTCGAGTCCATTGCCCGGTTGCTTATAGACGGGGCAATGTCCAGGGGGGCCTCCATGGCCGATGTCATGTATACCTGCGGGAACTCGGCACACTTCTCTCTCAGGGATGCCATGCCGGAAAAGGACAGCTGTGGATCCTCGCTGCGAGTAGGCTGCAGGGCCATAGACAGGGAAGGCAGGCAGGGAGTTGCCGATATGAACAGCCTTATGAGGAAAAACCTTGAGACGCTGCTGGACGATTGCATGTCGAATTGCGCAGCTTCCGAACCGGAGCAGGATCTCTCCCTTTACAGAGGGTCGGCTACCGGCACTGAGGTTCCGGTCTTTGACCCTGAGGTTGTTTCTCTTTCACATGAAGAGAGAGAGGCCAGGTGTTTCGAAATGCATCGCCTGACCGCAGATCTTGACGAAAGAATCGTCTCTGTCAGGCAGGCTTCATTTGTCAGCGGTTTCGGCGAGACCCTGTACGCATCCAGCGAAGGGGTTATGAAGTGGCAAAAAGACACATTCGCTGCCTGTTCCGTCACCGTGGTTATGGCCGATGGTGAGAATCACGAGATGGGTGGAGCTTCTTCCGAAGGTACAAGGATCGGAGACGTCGACCACCTTTCGATAGCCAGGGAAGCAGTAGAAAGGACGGCCATGATAATTGGTGGAACACCTCTCGTGACGGGAGTATATGATGTTGTGCTGGATCCGGATGCGTCGGCCTCTCTTGTTGAATCAATAGGAGAACTTTTTCTTGCTTCCGCGGTCTACAAAAACAGGTCTCTCCTGAAAGGAAGAATGGGAGAAAAGATCGGAAGCGGGTCTTTGTCCATCGTGGATGACGGGACGATTCCCTGGAGAACAGGTTCATCTTCGTGGGATGGTGAAGGTGTTCCCTCCAGCAGGACAGTTCTTATGGACAGGGGAGTGGTCTCTTCTTATCTCTATGATCTCAAGTATGCCCGAAGGTTCAAGGCCAAGCCGACGGGCAACGCATCCAGAAGCCCCGGCTCACTTCCGGGAGTCGGTTTTTCAAATTTGCACCTTCTGCCGGGAGAAAGAAAAATAAAAGACATTCTCTCCGACAATGTGGGGGGGATACTGGTGAGTGAACTCATGGGAGTTCACACTATCGATCCGGTAAGCGGGGATTTCTCCCTCGGGATCAAGGGGGCTCTTATCGAAGGGGGAGGGGTACCGGGAAGGGCGGTTGCGGGTATGACCATAGCCGGCAACCTCGTTACGCTTCTCGAAAACATTACCGAGATCGGTAGCGAACTCCGTTTCTTCGGTGATATCGGAGCTTGTCCGGTGGTGGTGAAAAGTGTTTCGATGGCGGGTTGCTAGGATTGTCGTGTTATTCCTGATAGCAGCGGGGGTTGCTGCTCTCCCTGTTCCCATGTCCGAAGCGGCGGATCAATGGGAACTTGTGGAGGGAGATTCGGTGCTTGGGAAAGTACCGGTGCTGGCCCAGAACGGGTACTTCTTCGTCGCTGTTGACGAGGCCGCCAGGCTTCTGTCTCTTGGCGCCGAGGAAAAGGGCGAGACCCTTGTTCTGAGAGGGCCCGGAGGGAACCTGCAGATATTCCCCGGGGCAGCCGCCGCGGTAACTTCCGGCGAGATAATCCCCATATCCCACGAGGTCCTCAGATCCCGGGGACACTGGTGGGTGGAACCTCACAGTACTCTGTCCATGATCAGCAGGGTTTCGGGAAAAGATGGCACTTCCGGTGTACTGTCATGGCGGGGAGAAGGTTCCGGGCAACAGACCCTGGTTTCTTACACCCCCCTTCAGGAACCCCGGAAAAGCCCCGTATCTTCGGGCAACCTGTCTCCTGTCACCGTGAGGTCGATAAGGTGGGGGAGGCAGGATTTCGGGCTTCGGGTGGTGCTTGATCTTTCGGCTCCCGCGGCGGTCAAAGTTCAGACAGACAAGGGGTCGGTCACGCTTTCGATACCCGGGATCCTTGCAAAGGGAACCCCCGGAGCGGTTTCCCCCTATCCTTCAGAGATAAGAACGGGAGTGACCCAGTTCGGAGATCGGGCGGTCCTTGTCTTCGCTCACAACTCTTCCAGGGTGAAACATTTCAGCCTTGACTCTCCCCACAGACTCGTGGTGGATTTTTACGGCCCCTTGCCTCTTGCTGCAGGGACAGCCCCGCAACTGCCGGAGGAAGTTCCGGCCCCTGGTTCTACAGAAACAGCCGTGGAAACTGAGCCATCGATCTCCACTCCTCTGCCTGGACCCGTCACCACCACCGTTCATCCTGTAAAAGGTCCCAACAAGGGGGTCAGAACGGTGGTGATCGATGCCGGTCATGGGGGGAAGGACCCGGGGGCGGTGGCGAACGGCATAAGAGAGAAAGACATAAACCTCAAGGTTGCCCTTCTTATGGCGAATATTCTCAAAAAACAGGGACTGAGGGTCGTCCTTACGAGGAGCACCGACGTTTATCTGAAACTGGCCGACAGGACAAATATTGCTGTAAGGGAGAATGCCGATGTTTTCGTGAGCCTTCACTGCAACGCCCTTCCAAAGGGAAGAAACGCGGAGGGGGTTGAAATATATCTCATGGCTCTTCCTTCCGACAAGCACGCCATGGAACTGGCTCTTATAGAAAACCGGGAACTGGTCGACGGAGGTATGGAGAAGGACGAAGCCTCGGATAAACGTACAAGAACCCTGCTGAAGATCCTCGGGGACATGCAGCAGAACGTCAAGATAACCGAAAGCACCTCTTTCGCCGAGGTCCTTTATCGGACCGGCGAATCCCGGAAACTTCCCATGAGAAGGGTGGCTCAGGCTCCTTTCTATGTCCTCAGGGGAGCCGCGATGCCGTCGGTTCTCGTTGAGATGGGCTTTCTCACAAATTTGACGGAGGCATCAAAACTTAAAAACGCGAAATACCAGCAGCAGATGGCCGAAGCCCTCTCAGCCGGGATCGTGGAGTTTCTGAAGAGAAACGATTATAATTGATCGCTGTCCGGCCAGGGTGAAACCGTGCCGATACGGAGGGAGATACCATGACTGATCTCAGGGACTACGAAAGAAGAACGAGGCGCCCCCTTGATGATGAAGATGAGGATGAGCGCTATCTGGAGGAAGAAGAGAACGGCAAGGCTCCTGTAGTTTTCAGGGTCGCTGCCTGGGTCTCTCTGGTGGTTCTTCTGTTTGCGGCTGGATACTGGGGGACCTCGATGATCCTGAAATACCTAGACAAGAAGCAGATCATCGTGCAGGAGCAGGTAGTGAGCGACACCGACGGAGCCAGGGACGTACTCCGGGACAACTCCGCTTCAGGTCTTCCGGGCAGAAAATCCGGTTTCGATATCTTCATACCCAGGGGTGAAGTACTTGTATCCAGCCCTGTCACCCACGTATCGGGGCTAATGGAGGATGATGTCAAAGCCGTCATCATGAACCTTCTGGAGACCATGAAGGCAGAGAACACTATCTCGGAGCAGGTTCGAGTCCTCCACGTGTTTCGCAACGGAGACCTCCTGTATCTTGACCTCAACGATCGCTTTCTGTCGGCTCTGGAGAATATGTCATCCGGAAAAGCGGCTCTGGTGATGACATCCATTGTCCGAAGTGTTGTCCACAATTTTCCCCCCGTCGTGAAAGTGCGTTTCCTGATCAACGGGAAAGATCCCGAACTGAAAAAACCTGTAGATCTGACGAAGCCATGGCAGCTGAAGACATCCTGACTCCAAGGATCGACGGAAGGTCCCCCGATGATCTTCGGGAAGTAACGATCACTCGCGGGGTAAACCTTTTTGCAGAGGGTTCCGCCCGGGTATCCTTCGGGAATACCGTAGTTCTCTGCACGGCATCCGTGGAGGAGAAGGTGCCCGCTTTTCTCCGGGGAACAGGTCGTGGCTGGGTGTCAGCGGAGTATTCAATGCTTCCAAGGGCAACAAAAGAAAGGACCCAGCGTGACAGCACCCGAGGCCGGATCAGCGGCAGGAGCCACGAGATACAGCGGCTGATAGGAAGATCTCTAAGGTCTGCGGTGGACCTCTCTTCTCTCGGAGAAAGGACTCTGTGGATTGATTGTGACGTGATCCAGGCCGATGGCGGGACCAGAACAGCAGCGATATCCGGTGGTTTCGTGGCCCTCGTCGACGCTCTTCGCCACCTCTATGCCAAAGGCGAGATCAGCTGCATACCCCTTGCGGCTTTTGTGGCCGCGATAAGCGTGGGGAAAACCGATGGCATTCTGGTTGCTGATCTTTGCTACGAGGAAGATAGCCTTGCCGAGGTGGACTGCAACATTGTGATGAACGAATTCGGGGATTTCATAGAGGTTCAGGGAACGGCCGAAGGGACTCCCTTCCCGAGGCAAGACCTCGACAGGATGCTGGATCTGGCAGAAAAAGGGATCCGTTCGATAATTGGGGTCCAGAAGAAAGTCCTGGATCTCGATGAAGCGGAAATGAAAGCGATAGAGGATGCGAGAGATCGTATTTGCAAGCTCCAACAGGGATAAGCTAAGGGAACTTGAATCACTGCTCGGTTCCTCCGGTATTTTGTTGCTTTTTGGGCCGGACCTTTATGGCGCAGAGATAAAGGTCGAAGAAAACTGTTCTTCCTATGCGGGGAATGCCATGCAGAAAGCAGCGGTCTGGGCCCGTGTCATGGGTATTCCGGCCCTCGCGGATGACAGCGGACTTGAGGTCCGCAGTCTCGATTGGGGGCCTGGCGTAAGATCTGCAAGGGTCGCTTCTGACGATGTCGGGAGGGTCTCCTGGCTTTTGCGGCGAATGAGTGGGAAAAGTGACAGATCTGCCCGTTTTGTGGCCGCCCTTGCGCTGGTGGATCCTTCGGCGGGAGAATGGATCCTGGCCGAAGGGATATGCAACGGAGAGATATCTTCAGAGCCTTCGGGAAATGAGGGGTTTGGCTATGATCCCGTTTTTATCCCCGATGGCTACAGCAAAACCATTGCGGAACTGGGCCCCGAGGTGAAGTCCGGGATATCTCACCGGGCAATAGCGGCAAGGGCTATTTCCTGTATGCTTGAAAATCGTAGTATGGTAGAATAAGCATTCGTTTCATGGAACGAATTGTTTGGGAGGTGCAGCGTGTGAAGGTTTTTCTCACGGTCGTCCATATTATTATATCCATCTCAGTTATGGCCGTAATCCTTATGCAGCAACGCAAGCAGGGTGGTTTTACTGGCGTTTTCGGTGGGGGAACCCAGCAGGATGCGGCCGGAGGTCAGTGGCAGCGTTTCTCCGTTCTGACCAAGGCAACAATATTCCTGATGGCCCTTTTCCTGGTAACATCCCTCGTCCTTGTTCTTATGCACTGACCCGGGGATGAGGGTGATGGGCTTTTCCAGGCTCGAAAGGCTTTCCGACATTGCAGGAGTGGAGGCTGAAGGGGACAGGCTGTTCAGCGCAACTCACGAAGAGATAATGTCCGGCAGGACCACAGATGTCTATTTCCTCAAGACCCGGGACATCCTCGAGTCCTGCGGGAGGCTTGATGCCCCGGTGGTAGCCGAGATCTTCGCGAGGAAGAGCGGCGTTTTCGCCGGTATACCAGAGGTTCTCAGGCTTCTTGAAGGAAGCGGTGTGGAGATACTCTCCCTTAAGGAAGGGGACCTGTTTGGTCCAAAGGAAGTGGTAGCCAGGATAAGTGGTCCATATTCCGCCTTTGGGTTATTCGAGACTGTGATCCTTGGAATGCTTGCATCTTCCACCGGTTGGGCTACAGCGGCCCGGGAGTGTGTAGATGCGGCGGAGGGCAAACCCGTTCTCTCCTTCGGCGCCAGGCATGTCCACCCTGCCGTTGCCCCTGTTATGGAAAGGGCAGCAGTGGTTGCCGGTGGTTGCGTTGGCGCAAGTTGTATTCTTGGAGCGCAACTGGCTGGAGTTCAGCCCAAAGGGACCATACCTCATGCGGCGATCCTCATAGCCGGGGACACCCTGGAGGTTGCCAGGGTCTACGATCGTTCTCTTCCCGAGGGTGAACCCAGGATCATACTCGTTGATACATTCCGTGACGAGGCGGAGGAGTCGTTGAGAATATACGAGGCTCTGGGCGAGAGGCTGTCCGGGATCCGTCTGGATACACCTTCCGAAAGAGGTGGTGTAACGCCGGATCTGGTCTCGGAGATACGCAGCAGGCTGGACATGGCTGGAGCTGGAGATGTTGAGGTCATCGTTTCTGGAGGCCTCAACCCGGAAAGGATCAGGATACTTTCCGCGGCAGGAGCGGCATCTTTCGGAGTAGGGAGTTATATTGCCCATGCTGCCCCCAGGGATATGACGATGGATCTCAAGGTCGTGGACGGAAAACCTCTGGCCAAGAGAGGAAGGATCCCCGGAATAACCGAAAACCCGTCCTTTTCCAGAATGCTCTGATCCCCCTGGAACAGGTCGTTTTTCCTTGACACCCGGGGAACGCTTCGATAGAATAATCACCGCTCTGCTTTTTTGCTGACAGCGCAGGGTATGTGAATATGTGTGTCCGCCGTCAAATCGGCGGCCGGATAAGGAGTGGAATAAAGCAAATGGCTGTGAATACGACCTCTACCTACGTGGCAAAGAAGGAACAGGTTGAAAGAAAGTGGTTTGTTGTTGACGCTACGGACAAGGTTCTCGGCAGGCTCGCTGCCCAGATCGCGATGATACTTCAGGGCAAGAACAAGCCGACCTACACCCCTCACGTTGACACCGGTGACTTTGTGGTTGTCATAAATGCCGACAAGGTGAAGATCACGGGCAGGAAACTTGAGAGAAAGTTTGTTTATCGCCACAGCGGATACAAGGGCAGCCTCAAGGGTACTTCCTACGGTACTTTTATGGAAAAGTATCCTGATCGCCTTGTGGAGCGTGTGGTCAAGGGAATGCTCCCGAAAAACAAACTACGCTTTGAGAAAAAACTCAAAGTTTATGCCGGTGCGGATCATCCGCACGCGGCCCAGAAGCCCGAACCGCTGGAACTTTAATCCGGGACGGAGAAAGGAGGAAAACCGTAATGAAACAGTCCGAATATTACTGGGGCACCGGCAGGCGCAAGGCCGCTCTTGCCAGGGTGAGGGTTCGCTCTGGAAGCGGGACGGTCAAGATCAACGAACGCTCCGCGGAAGATTACTTTCCCCGAGTTATCTGGCAGTCGGAGGCCCTTGAAGCACTGAAGACTTCCGGGCTGGAAGGCAAGGTCGACGTCTTCGTCAACGCAAGCGGCGGAGGTCTCACCGGGCAATCCGGAGCGGTAAGAATGGGCCTGGCCAGGGCTCTTTTAAAGATGAATCCCGATCTCCGTCCGGCACTCAAGAAATCGGGTCTTCTCACCAGGGATTCCAGAATGGTAGAGAGAAAGAAATTCGGTCAGAAAGGCGCTCGCGGTAAGAGGCAGTTCTCCAAGCGTTAATTTGCGGCCGAATATGGCGGATAGATCAGGCGCCCGGATTCCGGGCGCCTTTTTGTTGACCCAGGGTCTTTTCGGGGATACGATAACGTCGGGATGAACCCTCCGGGAACGAAGGAGATGAAAATGGAAGATAGCCAAAGTACCAGCCAAAACGCCGAAAGCAGCAACGATACGAGGGTGATCACGGGACCGTAATACAAAGAGGTTCCCCATTTTCCCAAAAGACCGATACCATCCCTTCCCAGTCCTAAAAAACCCCCTCGTGAGTAATTAACAGTTACCGACAGAGAACTGTGCCGGAACATGCAGGTAATGAATGCGGTTTTGCGTTTCCGCCTTTCTTCCCGTTTGACCGGTAAACAGGGGGTGCAGCCATGAAGGACCGACTGGACATGCTATATCGCCAGATAGATTCACTTATCATCGAACATAAATTTACGGAGGCAAAGGAAACTCTCTCGACAATGGAACCTGCCGACATAGGGGAGATGCTCGTTGATGCCCCCCCCTCCAGAAGAGTTCTTATCTTTCGCATCCTCCAGAAGGATCTTGCCATTGATGTGTTCGAGTACATGGAAGGTCCAGAGAGAGAAGAACTCCTCGATAGTTTTACCGAAAGAGAGGCGGCCGAGATCATAGAAGAAATGTCCGATGACGACAGGACGGCCCTTCTGGACGAACTTCCCGCCAAAACGGTAAAAAAACTGATGCAGCATCTATCTCCCGAGGAACGCAAAATTGCCAATCGCCTTCTCAACTACCCTCCGGATTCGGCCGGAAGGATTATGACGGCTGAATACATAGGTCTGAAGGCCTCAATGACCGCAATGGAAGCTCTCCAGCATATCCGCAGGGAAGCAAGGAGCAAGGAGACTATATATACCTGTTTTGTCATGGATAGCGAGAGAAAACTCAAGGGTGTTGTAAACCTTGAAGATATCATCCTTGCCCAGGCGGAGACCCCGGTGTCGGACATAATGGACGATGACCCTGTTTTTGTCGCAACCGTTACGGACCAGGAAAAACTGGCCCAGATAATTTCCAGGTACGATCTTCACGTCCTGCCCGTGGTAGACAAAGAGGGAAGACTGGTCGGTATCGTGACTTTCGACGACGTACTCGACATCCTTGAAGAAGAGGCCACCGAGGACTTTGAACGCATGGCTGGTATCCAGCCCGTGGACGACGGGTATCTCGAGACGGGTCTCCTTTCGCTTGTAAAAAAGAGGTTGCCCTGGCTTGTAATATGTATCCTGGCACAGGCGATAAGTGCCTCTGTGCTCAGGAGATATTCCCTTACCATAGAGAGCGTCGTGGCCCTGACTTTCTTCATCCCGCTCCTGATAGGTACAGGTGGGAACACGGGTACACAGTCGGCCACCCTTATTATCCGGGGTATGACCCTTGGGGATATATCCGTTAAAGACCTGGGGTTTATCTTTTTTCGTGAGAGCATGGCTGCAATTCTTCTGGGTGTACCCCTGGGTGTGCTTGCGATAGGAAGGGCGTACATGCTGGGGACCGGTCCCGAAGTTGCTGTGGTTGTTGCCCTTGCTCTTGTATCGGTCATCATGATCGGGAATCTTTCCGGCGTGCTGCTCCCCTTCATCGCCCGGGCCGTCAAAATAGACCCGGCAGTGATGTCTGGACCCTTCATCACGACCGTGGTGGATGTAATGGGTCTCCTCGTCTACTTCGAGATCGCCCGCTTGGTGCTGAGGGTAGGCTGAAGCTCGCGAGGTGCGTGAGACGTGAAACGTGAAACGTGAGACGAGAAAATTGCGGAGCAAGAGCCTTGTCATTCTTAAGAGACGTGAGGGTTTGTCTTTGGCTTTTTCGATTCACGACTCACGATTAACGACTCACGGGGCTTGCCCCTCCCGTTCACCGTTTCCCGTTCACCGTTCACGCCGTTGACCCTGTTGTCACCCTGAGGAACGAAGTGACGTGAGGATCTG
>DAOTIQ010000039.1:0-17305 GCA_035448245.1 Thermovirgaceae bacterium
TCCCAAAGTCCCCCGGCTCCTTCTGCATTGTATCACCGCTTTTTACGGGTGCGTCTTTTCAAATCCGGATTTCCCTTGTATCCTTCGAATGGTTTGTATATTATCCTGCTATGCAGAAAATTTCCTTTTATTGATATGAAGCAGCGGGGACACTTGGAACACCAGCCTGACCGGCGGCGGATAGGGAGGTAACCGTGGAGAATCTGAAAAGGAAGGGTTTCACCCTTATCGAACTGCTGGTAACGATAGTCATCGTCGGTATCCTGGCCGGATCAATGATGCTTTTACTGGGGAGTTCCTCCGCATCGTCGGAGGCAACCCGTATTGTTGCCAACCTGCGTACCCTCAAGGCCGCGGCCGACTTCTATTTTTTTGAGAGCGGAGAGTGGCCAAACCAGTCCGCCGCCGGTTATGGGATATACAACATAAAGATTCTCTCTCCCTATCTCGACAAAACCCCAAAAAACGATTTCGCTGACAGTACTTTAAGTCAAGCATGGGGAACTCTTGCGAAAAACCGTTTTTTTGTCTATGTCACAGGGCCGGGATCAGATCCAAACTACTCTACCTCTGACTATCACATCTATGTAGTAGCAAATGTCAGTGATGATTACGCGGATTTTGAGGTCAGGAAGAAGCTGGCCTCGATGTCACCGGGAGCCGGAATTTACAACGGCAACCTCAGTGAAAATTTCGGCAATCCTTCTCTTGCTGTTTATTCCTCTAACCCCTCGACAATTTCTGCCATCGGTAACAGCACTTCAAACACTCCGGGGGAGAGATTCCTGATGATGCGGGTCAGGTAGGATCCCGACCAGCCCGATTTATATCTGGTATTTTTTCTTTCTATCTTCGGTGAAAGCCCACCAGGGTAGAGGGTCATTTCCTTCCATAAAACTTATAACGGACATGAATACGTCGAGAAGACAGGGGTCCTGCCTCTGTCCGGACTTCTCGCATACCTCTCTGTAAAGTTCCAGGGGATCGCGCCCCTTCAGTTCCCCGGGGTTGCAAATACCTATCGAAACCAGGTCCGCCGAGATAGATCTGCCCACGTTCGGCAGTTCCTCAAGTTTCGATATCTTTTCCCTGTCCGGGTTCTTCATTTTCCTGCCCTCCCTGTATCTGCCAGGTGGACCTATAATATCAATTATTCCTTACCTGAGAGGAGGCTACTCCTTGATCGACCTTCATTACGGCAGACAGGCTTTCGATTACGATTGTGGAGCCACAGCCCTTCAGACGGTAATGGCTTACTACGGAGTGGAAGTTCGCCTGGACGAACTGATGGAAGCCCTCGGAACTGACGAGAACGGAACCGACGTACACAACATGATACGCACCGCCATAAGGTACGGCTTCAAGGTTGAAGCACGCTCCGCCTGGACGTTAAGGGAAATAAAATTAATGATTGATAATGGTGCCCCCCCAATAGTGCTTCTCCAGGCATGGGCGGAGCAACCGAAGACCCTCAAGGAGTGGGAGATAAATTTCAACGACGGCCACTACGCTATTCTTATAGGCCACGCCAAGGGGGTTCTTCTCTTTGAAGACCCGGCGTCATTCAGGAGGACATGGCTGAGAGAACGCGAATTTATGGCGAGGTGGCACGACCGGGATGAAAAAACCGCCGAAGTTTTTGATCATTTCGCCATGTTTCTCCTTGGCAGGGATCCGGTCCTCCGGACACCTCAGTATATGGGGTAGGTAGCGTTAATTGCTACCTGGTATTCCTTCGTGTATAAAAGGAGTGAAGGAATTTAGACAACGTTATCTCTTTTCCCGACAGCAATAGCCCGGAGGAGATCACCTTGGACAAAAGTGAAAATTTCAAGGATCCTGGCAACTTCTCCATCCCCAGACAGAGACAGATAGACATTGAAGCAAGTCCGCTTTCGTTGCTTGTCATCGACCGGATCGGGATCGTCCATCTCTGCAACGGGAAGGCTCGCGACACCCTCGGTTACAAGGGAAAACCGGAAAGACTGACAAGGTTTAACGACCTTTGGGACAAAAAACTTGCCAATGTTCCCAAAAGGATCCTGAAGCGCCTTAACGATGACCCTTCAACCCCTTACAGCAGCCACCTGGTCTTCAAAAGCTGCGAAGGATGCCCCCTGCCGTGCATTGTCGACATTCACTCCATACGCCTTGAGGAACCTGGCGACCATTTCCTGGTATCTTTCCAGTTGGCTTCGGAGGCCAATAAGGGCCAACCCCAAAAACCGGATATCCTTCACCCCCCAACGCCGGTGTCCAAACCAGTCGCTACTTCACCGCGAAAAACAGAGAAAATAAAGGAAGTCATATCTCCGCCCAAGGCGAAAGGCCAGGAGGAAGAGGTGAATGATATGGACGAACCAGAAAGGGAAGAATCTATAGTCATTATGGGTGCGTTCCCTTGCGGCGAAGAGATTTTTCCAAAGCCGCCTGACTCTGACAAAGGCCCCGGAAAACCGGCAGAGTACGGGTTCCCCCCTGTTGATCTGGATTACCCGGTCCTTGATTGTGAGGGCTTACTGGCAAACATGTTACCCCTCAGGGCAAGCGATATTCACCTTAAAACAGGCTTTCCCCCGCTTTTCCGGATGGGGAACCTTAAACTGCATGCCGCCTCAAATATGGATCCCCTGGGCAAGAATGATATTTCCCGACTGCTTATGGAGATGATGGATCGGGAAACCTACGAGAAAATAATCAACGGTATCGAGACAGATTTTGTTTTTGCCACCAGCAACGGCGCAAGGTTCCGGATGAATGCCTTTCTCTCCATGGGAACGCCTTCGCTGAGTATCCGGAGGATCAACAACCTGATACCTGATATCGAAACCCTCGGGCTACCTCCGGTCATGAAAAAAATGGCATACTCCAAAAGCGGCCTGCTCCTGGTCACAGGGCCCACCGGCAGCGGTAAATCCACGACCCTTGCCGCGATTGTAGAAGAGATCAATCAGAACCTGAACGTTCACGTTATCACCCTTGAGGATCCTGTCGAGTTCTCCTTCTCTTCGAAGAAAGCCCTTATAACCCAGCGGCAGATAGGGAAGGACACGGAATCTTTCGAAAAAGCATTGTCAAAGGTCCTGCGACAGGATCCGGATGTTATCATGATCGGCGAAATGAGGGATCTCGAGACCATCTCTCTCGCAGTTACCGCCGCAGAAACGGGACACCTGGTTCTTGCCACTCTCCATACAAGGGACGCTCCCGGCTCGATCGACAGAATAGTCGATGTTTTCCCTGCCGAGAAGCAGGACCAGATCAAGGCCGAACTATCCAACACCCTTCTGGGAGTATGCTCTCAACAACTTCTTCCCCGGGTCGGCGGAGGGAGGATCCTGGTTACGGAGATGCTCGTTGGGACAACAGGAGTCAGGAACAGGGTTCGCGTCGGGGGGACCCAGCAGTTACGTAACACGATGCTCACAAGTCCGGAAGAAGGCATGCACACTTTCGAACAGAGCATGGCCAGACTGGTCAACAGCAGGGAGATAACTCTTGATATTGCCCTTGAACATGCCGGGGACCCAAAGGAACTAAAGAGGTTCCTTTCTTCCTGAATCATCCTGATGAAATAACAGGTGGTAAAAATATTGAGAGAAGAAAACCATAATCGCAGGGCCCCTGGCCTGCTGGCCGGGACAGTTATCTGCATCATTATCATGACACTGGTGTTTCTCGGCAAAGCCCAGGAATATTCCGGTGAATATTTAAGGGGAACCCTTGACGGGAAAAACTCTGCCTACCTGGAAAAGACCGAGGACAAGGCCCTTTCCGGATTTCTTCTACTCTCGGGGATCAAGGCCGGACTATCCATAATCGAGGGGAGCACCGCAAATCTGGCACTTGCCGATATCCAGTTTGGAGATATTGTCCAATCGGTCCTGGACGCCGTCGATATAACATGGAAGATCCTTTTCGCAACCCTTGGAATACTGATGTCCATGAGGTTCCTTCTGGTTCTGGCGGACCAGTCGGCATGGTTTTTCCTGTCTTACGGGGCAGGAATGATCGCCCTGTCTTTTGTGTCAGGATTGATCATCCTGAAGACATCGACTCTTCCCCGCATTTTCACCACCTTTGAGAGGGTTTCCAGAAAAGCAGGGCTCTTCCTGTTAATGATTTTCACCTTTCTTTATTTCCTTATCCCTGTTTCCATATTCGGGGCATCCCTGCTCTCCAGGTCAATAACAGACACCACTTCCGTCGAGGCCATGGTTTACATAGAAAAATACAGTACTGAAATTTCGGGCATCCTGGATACCAATAGCGAAAATAGCGAAAAAACGGGAGAAGGAAAAAACGAAGACAGTCTTCTTAAAAAAATGATCGATTCTCCCGCCAGAGTGATCAATTATCCCCGGGAGTTGCTTTCGGGGATAAAAAACACAATAGTAGGACAGACCAAGGCTCTGACCCTCAAGATGGTCAGCCTTCTTGTCTGCTTTCTTTTCGATGTGCTTCTTTTCCCGCTGATCATCTTTGTCCTTTCGTACATGTTCCTGAAAAGCCTTGTATCGAGCCTTTTCGGAAGGTGGAACCGCACCGATACCCTTGAAGATCTGCAAAGGCTATCCTCGTTTTTAAAAGACCGTGAATAGCCATAAAAATCGGGGGCACCCCAAAAGGCACCCCCGATTTTTTTTTATCCTTTCCAGTTCTCCAGAATCTTTTTCCACTTCTTGTCTCTTCCGGCCTTTATGTAATCTATCTCTTTCTCTTTGAGATGCCTGAATCTGGCCTGTTTTTTGAGGTAATCCCCGATGGGAGAAAATTCCTTCGGCTTCCTGTTGAGGACGAACTTTTCGTTCTCGTATTCGGCCAGGTACCAGAGTCCGCAATCCACCGCGTCTTTACCCATCTCCACGGTCTTCTCAACCGGGAAACCCCATCCCGTCGAGCATGGAGCAAGAACATGGACATAGGACGTGGTTTTGCATATTGCCGCCTTGCCGATTTTTTTCAAAAAATCCTCAGGGTAGCCTATGCTTGCTGTCGCGGCATATTCGATGCCGTGGGCAGCCACTATCTCGAACATGTCCTTCTTGCGACCCACCGAGCCGGGGATGTTCTTCCCGGCCGGAGTGGTAGTGGTCTTTGATCCGAAGGGAGTCAGCCCGCTCTTCTGTATCCCTGTGTTCATGTAGGCCTCATTATCGTAGCAGACATAAATAACCCTGTCTCTCCTGTCAATGGAACCGGAAAGAGCCTGTATGCCGATATCAGCAGTCCCTCCGTCACCGGCAAAGCCGACAACATTGTAGTCCTTAAGGCCCAGCGCCCGGGCCCCGGCCTCGATCCCGGAGAGCACCGCGGCCGTAGCGGGGAAAGGCGTGATCATTGAATTGGTCGTAAAGGATATCTGGGGATAAAGGAAACTGACCGCTGCCATGCAGTTTGCCGGTATGGCAACAAAGGTCCTTGGGCCCAAAACCTTCATGGCAAGTCTTAGCGCAAGGCTGCCGCCGCATCCGGCGCACGCCCTGTGCCCATAGAAATATTCCGTGTTGGTGAGTTCCCTGGCGTTGGAGACCAGTTTATCAGCCATCATATTCACACCTCACGTTTATGAACTGGATCCTATCGCATCTCTCTCCTTCTGCTGCCCGGAAAAGTTCCTCGAACATTTCCCTGATATGGCCCTTGGAGATGTTTCTGCCTCCAAGTCCACCGATGAAATTCAGCATTGCCGGGGCTTTGCCTGAACCGCAAAGGGATGAATTCACATTAGTGAAGACTATCCCTTCATATCCCACAGAAATATCCTTGTCCAGAACACCCATGGCACGAACCTTTCCGGCAACCTTCGCTATCTCTTCCCTGGGGAATGGACGCATGAAGCGGATCTTTAACAGCCCGACCTTGCGGCCCTCGTCCCTCATCAGGTCGACAACCGCCCTGGCCGTCCCCGTAACGCTTCCAAGGGTCGCAAGAACCACCTCGGCATCATCGCAGCGGTATTCTTCGACCATCCCTCCATAACTGCGTCCAAATCTTTTTGCGAAATCAGCGTCAACCTCCTGGATGACCCCCGGAGCCTTACGCATGTCAAGTTCCTGCTTTACATGAAACTCCATGTAATCATCCATCGCGGCATAACAGACGGTCCTGGGGTTGTCCAGGTCCATTTTGTTTTCGGTAATGTAGGGTGGCAGGAAAGCGTCAACTTCTTCCTGATCGGGCAGGTCCACCATTTCGTAGGTGTGAGTAAGTATGAACCCGTCCAGGTTGACCATCATGGGCGCCATTACCCGCGGATCTTCCGCTATGCGGTAAGCCTGCAGGACCATGTCGAGAGTCTCCTGGGCATTCTCGCAATAGACCTGTATCCAGCCACTGTCAAGTTGGGAAAGGGAATCCCTGTGATCCGCAAGCAATGCCCACGGCGTAGCAAGAGTGCGGTTGGCGTTCATCATTACTATGGGGAACCTGGCTCCGCTGACATAAGGAAGAACCTCCGCCATGTAGAGCAGCCCCTGAGAGGATGTTGCCGTAAAGGTCCTTGCTCCCACGGCTGCTGCTCCAAGTGCCGCCGACATCGCCGTGTGCTCCGACTCTACGTGGAGATACTCGGACTTGAGGGTCCCATCCTCGACAAAATCGGAGATCCTCTCCACCGCAACGGTCTGTGGGGTTATCGGGTAGGCTGATATCACATGAGGTTTTGCGAGCCGGACTGCCTCCGCCACAGCCTCGTCGCCGGAAACAAATATCCTTTTACCCGGCATCGCTCTCATCTCCTTCCCTGGCCATGCTTATGGCCCCGACCTTGCACTCGTGGGCACATACGCCGCATCCCTTGCAGAAAGAGTAGTCAATCTCCAGTTTTTCTCCCGATTTGTCTATCGCCCCATCCGGGCAAACAAGAAAACACCTTAGACAGGACACACATTTTTCGTGGTCTATTACCGGCCTGAAGACTCTCCATCCCGCGTTGCCCTGGACCAGGTGTCCGGCCTTGAAAGCTCCGCAAGGGTAATCTTCAACCCTTGATGGTTTACTGTATTCAACTATCCTGGGCCTATCCATTGGTTATTACCTCCCTGACCATTCCACAGGCCTTCTCCACTACCACGCAGTTCTTTTCTACAAGGGAAGGATTCATCCCCTGCCTTATGGCTTCCTTGACAGAATCCAGAGAAACAACTCCGGAAACCGCCACGAGAGCCCCGAGCATCGACGTATTGGTGATTGGCCTTCCCAGGATCTCCAGGGCAAGTGTTGTGGCGTCAAAGGCCACGATCTTTCTGTCGGTCATCTTACTGTACTGTTCGGGATTAACGCTGTTGACCAGGATGACCCCTTCCTCCCTGATACCTCCCAGAGTGCCGGGGCCAATAAGAGTCTCATCGAGGAACACGGCATAATCGCACTGGTCCATCATGCTTCTGTCAGTGATAGGGTCATCGCAGATCCTGGTGAAACCCAGGACCGGGGCTCCCCTTCTCTCCGGCCCAAAGGACGGAAAAGCTAGAGAGTACTTCCCCTCGAATACTGATGCCGCCATCCCGAGAAGCCGGGCTACTGTAAAACCGCCCTGACCTCCTCTTCCGTGCCATCTTATCTCGTGCAATTGATTTACCCCCTCTTGTCTCTCATTTCTAGCCAAAGAAATAACTCGCCAGTTTCGTCAGAAACGCGGCAGTGTGCTGTTCCGCCTCCTTTCGAGCTTTTGCAGGATCTCTTCTCCTGATAGCCTCGGCTATGGCGTTAATTGAATCCTTGTACCATTCGTATTCGTTCTCAACGTACTGGATATGCTGAAGAAAACGGACTGTTATTAGGCTGAGGTTTTCGAGGGTCTTCATAAGCAGAGGGTTACCGGAGGCTTCATGGGTAAGCTCGTGGAACCTGCTGTCTTTCTCGATGCATTCCCTGTAGTCACGAAAGTTATCCAGGCCCGCAAAGGCTCCGGCCAGGTCAAGAAGGCCCCGGATCTGCTCCTCTCCCGCTCTTGATGCGGCCAGTTCGGCAGCCAGACCCTCCAGGTTTTTCTTCATCTCATAGGCATGCCTGACAGACTTTATGTCTATGGAGGCAACAAAAGTTCCAACTCTCGGCACTGTTTCCACGAGCCCGTCTTTCTGAAGTTTAAGGATGGCTTCCCTCACGGGAGTACGACTTGTTCCGAATCCCGCGACAAGGTCCCTGTCGGAGAGGACCTCACCGGGCTTGTAATCCAGGCCTATTATCCTGTTCCTGAGAACGCGGTATATCTCTTCCTTGTGAGCTTTCATTATGCCGCCTCTGATATGGGTTTATTATACCTCTAGTATATCAGTTGTTGCTCAACAGGCATATCCTTTGATGCAAACATTCCCTTGAGGATCAATCGAGTGGGGTTATTTCTATGTTCTGGAGGGATACCTCGGTATTTGACCAAAGGCGCAGTCCGCTCTGACCGGATGACGGCCCCGCGTCGGTATAATCGAAGACCTTGTATTCTGTGGAACCGTCGCTGATAAAGACCTGGTGTCTTTCTCCTTCGGCTCTTATTGTCACCTGGTAATTGGCATTCATATCATAGCCGGGGCCGAGAATATCGGTAATCCTGACGTGGGTCGCTGGCTGTGTCGACTCGTTACCGTTTTCATACTTTCGCACGCGGAAATAACCTGTCCCGGTCCAGCTTCCATCAGGGAGTTGATATCTTGGCTCGAACTGGAAAGAGTAACCTGCCTGGGGTAAATTGCCTCCGTTATCAGTGGCCCTGTAGTAAACCGCAAATCCCGGGTTGGGAGCAAGAGCCAGGAATTGCGTATCGATCTTCATTTCGAAATCTCCCCATTCCTGATCTGCAAAAAGCATTCGGCCAGACCCTTCCGCGGTCAGTCCGCCATCAGTCGTTATCCACCGGGTCTCATTCAGGGCCGCGTTGTATATTCTGCTGAAATCCGCTTCTCCGGGCGAAAATGACGGATTACCGTCCCCAGTTGGCGTCCCTATCCTGGAGAAAGGAGTATAGGCTACATTTCCGCCACTATAATACTCAGTAAAGGTAGGGTCGCCGTAAAGGGCAACCCTGGAGGCCGATCTTGCCAGTTGATCCCTGACACCTGCGGGAGCATTCTCGAGATTTGCGGCTATCCCGCTTCCGCTTTCTCCGGTGGAAATTCCGTAAGGAATTCCGTCGGGTCCGGCAAGGTGGTATTTTGCCACGTAGGGCCTCAGTTCCTCCGGATCTGAGGGCATGGATCCGCTGTCCAAGAAACGCACCATGGCGGCCCGTTTGAGAACTGCCATATCGCTGATCACCCTCGTGGCCTTTGACCTGTCGGCCCCGGAACCCATGACAAGCATAAGGGACCCGGCAAATATGCCGATGATTACCAATACTATCAGCAGTTCAACAAGGGTGAAGGCTCTCGATCCTCGGGCTCTCAAGGCATACACCTCCCTCACCAGAATATTAGCATAATTACAGTTTATCTTGTAACCAGACATAATCAGGGGCCCTGCCGGAAAGGACCCCTGACTGGTTTGATCAGGAATTTATATCTCCACCATCCTGCCCACGCCTCTTGCCTTTGCCTGATCGAAGATCAGGTTCGCCGTCATGATGTCGTGGCTTGCGATACCCATCAGGACAGCTCCCCGTCTCCCCTTTCGTTCGACTTTTTTCTTTCCCGCGCAAAGGTGCCCCATGTCGCCCAGTATCTGAGATTCAGTGGGATAACCCTTCTGGAAGTAGACACCGTGCTCCTGGGTCCACAAGTACTGGTTCATGTCGTCGCAGACGAACGCTGTCGCTCCGGTCATGACATCGGCATCGAAGGCAGAGTCGTAATCGACAGCTACGGCCAGAACATCTTCTTTAAGCCATTTCGATTTTACGAATCTCTCTGGATCGGCAACGATCGGAGTACAGGTAACCACTACATCGGCATCTTTCACCGTTTCTTCGACACTTTTACAGGGAACGACATCAATACCCTTCAGGTCGGGTTCAACTAGGCTAGTGTATTTTGCAACCTGGGCCTCGAACGCATCGTATATTTTTACGGTCTTCAGTTTTGGGAGCGCCTCGGCAAGAGCCATGGTGTTTGTTCGTCCCTGCACACCGAGGCCAATAACAGCTATCGTTTCGGAAGAAGGGTCCGCCATGTGTCTTGCGCAGATGCCGGTGGCCGCCCCCGTTCGCCATGCCGTTATCCAGTTCGCATCCATGATCGCCTTGGCAAAACCAGTTTCGGATTCGTTGAGACACATGATGCCAGTGATGTACGGAAGCCCCCTGGCCTGATTTATGGGGTATCCCGCCACCCACTTGATACCGGCAGCATCCACATCGCCGCCGACATAACATGGCATGGCGTGAATGAAGCAATCCTTGCGGGGATGAATGCCGATCTTTGCCGGCATCTCCATCTTCTCTTCACCTTTAAGCGCAAATCCTCTCTCGACCACTTTCATTACTTCCGATACGTGAATATTGAGAGATTCGATCTCTCTGAGGGACAACAGCATGATTTCCATCCACTCCGCCTCCTGTCCTTATTGATATGCCGATCACTTTTCCTGTCCAGATGTTTTTCATAAAATCACTCTTGATTATAGTTTCCTGTTATCATGTCGAAAAGCCCGAATAAGGGAGGAAAGCCATTTATGGCTGTTTTCGATGTAGTGGTTATAGGCGGTGGCCCGGCCGGAATGATCGCAGCGGGACGTGCGGCGGAAGTCGGAGCCTCGGTCGCGCTGCTGGAAAAGAACCCTGAACTGGGGAAAAAACTGCTTATCACGGGCAAGGGCAGATGCAATTTCGCTCACAACGAGGAGGATCCCCTCAAGATAGCCGAAGCATTCGGTCGAAATGGCCGTTTTCTGATCTCGGCACTGAACCGGTTCGGCCTTTATGAAACTCTGGACTTTTTTCGCAGCCGCGGGGTAGAACCCGTCGCCGAGCGCGGAAACAGGTTTTTCCCCGCTGCCGGGCAGAACGCCTATACCGTCAGGTCTGCTTTGATGGAATACTTGACGGAGAAGGATGTAACGATAATGACGGGTACATCAGTCCGATCCCTGGAAGGGAAGAACGGGGAGATCAACCATGCCGTAACGGCCGGTTCCCGGAAGGTGACCGGAAGGAATTTCATCGTAAGCACCGGTGGGCTATCTTACCCTTCGACCGGGTCCACAGGGGACGGCATGCAGTGGGCCCGGGACATGGGACACAACATCACCCCCACTGAACCTTCGATATGTCCCGTGGAGGCCAAAGAGAGTTTTTGCAAGGAACTCCAGGGCCTGAGCCTTCGAAATGTTTCAGTTTCCGTCTGGCAGAACGGGAAAAAAACGGATGAAAGGTCGGGCGAGATGCTCTTCACACACTTCGGCGTCAGCGGACCGATAATAATGGACCTATCCAGGACGATATCCCTTCTTCTGAAAAAAGGCCCGGTTACTCTTTTCCTCGACATGAAACCCGCCCTGGACGAAACGAAACTGGATGGACGCCTTCTCCGGGATTTCAGCAAACTTGCCGGTAAAGAGATCAGCACTTGCGTCAGGGGGCTTGTACCAAGGGCAATGGTACCGGTCATCCTTAAACTGGCTGGTATTCATGAAGACAAAAGCATTGATGCCATAACCCGGGAAGAGCGACGAAACCTTGTCGAGGCATTGAAGAACATATCCATTACCCCTGTGGCTCTCCTGGGTTACCGCTGGGCGATCGTTACCGCGGGCGGGGTCTCTTTGAAGGACGTGGACCCAAAGACAATGGCTTCCAAAAAGTTGGAGAACCTTTTCTTCGCTGGAGAGGTCCTGGATCTCGACGCCCCAACGGGCGGATTCAACCTGCAGGCCTGCTGGACAACGGGATACGTAGCCGGGGAAGAAGCCGCCAGGAAGGCTCTCTCATGAAGCAGGCAGGCTCTCACCCAGGGTGAGAGCCTGCCATGGAAACATATGTGTTTCGCGGAACCTACCTGTGTGCCGGCGCTCTTTCATTGGCCAGGTTGATAATATAGTTCTCTGATCCGGCGTTGTGCATTATCCAGGCGATACCGTTACTGGAACTGCTAAGATTCATCAGGAAGAACCCGATGTTCGCCACGGTTGTTGGCTGGAAAGTTATAATGTTCCCCGGTACGACATAACTCGGCGCGGTAAGCATCTTGACATTGAAGGTTAGTTTTCCACTGGAATAGGCCGGGTGAGGGATTGTGACCTGCCCCGTGTAGCTCGTGGGATCGCCCCCTGTCGGCTGAAGAACGGCAAGTCCCTGCCCTTGCGGGAATTCAAGTATCCAGGGGCCCGACAAGTCAATAACGCTCGCAGCGGCCGGAATCGCGACAACCACAAAAAACAGCACGCATAACAGGCAGGAAAGTTTTCTCATTATTACTTCCCCTTTCTCGGCATGACACTGGTTTTATGACATTTTAAAGTATCAAAAGTCCGACAGTCAACTACTGAAACAGGGAGATGATCATATGTCCGTACCTTCGCTGCTTGCGGTCTCAAGGGGCGATATACCGGCTGAACTCGTCCTGAAAGGAGCACTCGTAGCAAATGTCCTGTCAATGGAACTTGAAGAGGCCGACGTGGCTATTCACGAAGGACGTATTGCAGGGGTCGGCAAGGGTTACGAAGGAAAACAGAACCTGGACCTTTCGGGAATGACCCTTGCTCCAGGCTTTTTCGATGCTCACTGCCACATCGAGAGCACCATGCTTGTCCCATCCTCCTTTGCGGGACTGGTGGCGGCAAGAGGAACTTCCGCCGTAGCGGCTGACCCACACGAAATAGCCAACACCTGCGGTATGGCCGGGATCGAATACATGTTCCTCGACGCTATGAATTGTCCCGTTGATTTCTTTTATACCGCCCCTTCGTGTGTGCCAGCTTCGTCTTTCGAGACCCCCCTGGAACCTCTCGGAGCAGAAATGGTGTCCGAGATGTTCTCGAGAGGCTGGTGCCATTCTCTCGGCGAGGTAATGAACTTCCCGGCCGTTATAGCAGGCGGGGAGGATATCTGGCGAAAGATAACGGCAGCTTCAGGCAGAGTAAAGAATGGCCACGCCCCCGGGCTGACGGGCCGGAACCTTTGTGCCTATCTTGTCAGCGGCTGTGATTCGGACCACGAGTGCACCCTTGCAAGCGAGGCCCTCGAAAAGCTCCGGAGGGGCATGTGGCTTATGATACGAGAGGGAGCAACTGAAAAAAACCTGGAGGAACTGGCCCCTCTGATCAGGGAAGATGAAAGAAGGGCATCCCGGTGTATGCTGGTAAGTGATGATCTTACCGCCTCCTATATTCGTGACAGGGGACACATGGACGAGAAAGTCCGGCTGGCGGTTGCGTGCGGTATATCCCCTCTTTCCGCCCTTCGTATGGTAACCCTGTCTCCGGCAACCTATTTCGGGCTTCGCGACCGGGGAGCAATTGCTCCGGGATACCTTGCCGATATAGTGGCAGTGGATGACATTGAATCGTGCCGGGTGAGGAGGGTCTGGAAAAACGGAAGGTCTGTAGCAACATACGGCAACCTGGAAAGACCCTGCGGCGGAACGGAGATAACGGATGCAATAAGGGTTTCCGGAGCAGATCTGACCAGCCCCAAGCCGGAAGATCTGGGAATCCCCGTGAAAAGCGGCAACAGGATAAGGGTTATCGGCGTTCTTCCCGGTCAGGTAATAACGGAACACAGGGTCATGGAACCCAGGATAATCTCAGGCAAGGCGACGGCAGACCCGTCAAGAGACGTCGCTCTTATGGCCGTAATGGGAAAAAACAGGGGAACAGGAAGGCTTTCACAAGGTTTTGTCCAAGGGTTGGGTCTGAAGGAAGGGGCAATCGGTTCTTCTGTGGCTCATGACGCTCACAATTTCGTCGTAGCGGGGATGGACGAATTGTCCATAAGCACTGCTTTCAGAAAACTCGTTTCCTCAGGTGGGGGACTGGTCGCCGCAAGAGGTACGGAGGTAACGGCCTTCCTTTCGCTTCCCGCCGGGGGGCTGATGAACCCGGGCAGACCAGACGAAGTTATTGAAAGCCTGAAAAACCTTGAAATGGCAGCATCCGAACTTGGAACAACCATTGAAAACCCTTTCATGACAATGAGCTTTCTGTGCCTTTCGGTTATCCCGGAACTCAAACTGACCGATTCGGGTTACGTCGATTTTTCCCGGGGGGGAGCCCAGGAAATACTGGCCTGAATAATTATCCAGAAAAATTTTTTCGCGGGACTGGGGCTTGTCCTCCGTCCCCTAGCCCCCAATGTGGGTCACTAGTATCCTGCCCCCTATAGCTATCAGTATAAGACCACCTGCTACTGTCATTTTTTCTCCAAAACTTTTCCCTATGCGGTTCGCAAGGACCATCCCGGCCGAAACGATCCCGAAGGTGACAAAGCCTATTACGACAGACGTAAAAAAAGGTGCCAGTCCCAGAGGATCAAAACTTACCCCCACCGCCATCGCGTCAATGCTTGTTCCCAGAGACAGCATCAACAGGGGGACCCCGCGTGAAGGATCGTTGCTGAAAGGACATTCTTCCCCGTTCCTGAGACCATCGAAGACCATTTTGCCCCCCACAAAGGCCAGCAGCGCAAAAGCTATCCAGTGATCTATCTCCCCAATGACAGACATTGATCTTTCTGCCAGTACCCATCCGGCCATCGGCATCAGGGCCTGGAAAAGGCCGAAAGCCCCAGCCACCCTTGTGACAGATGAAACCCTGACAGCGACACGGGCACACAAAACCATTGCCACGGAAACAGCCAGAGCATCCATGGCAAGACTGGATCCCAACATTAACGCAATAAAGGGTTTGATCAAAGGGGAGACTCCTTGAACAGGACCGGAAGGGAAACCTCCGGAGGGGGACCCACCACTGCCCTTGTAGCTTCGAACTCAAAATCGAAAAGCAGTTTGAGAATCGCCAGATTGGTAACGTCATCGGTCTCGAAGGGTATGGAGAATCTTCGATATCCGAACTGCTCCGCAAAAAATGAGCTGGAACCGCTGTCAGTTGAGGCCGCCAGCATTACCTGCTGAAGTGCGTTCAGGCACCCTGCCTCGTTGAGGAACAAAGTCTCTCCAACAAGGACTATGACCTTGCGCTCATCAACCAGCATGGATCTGTCCCATACACCACATACGGCAAGACCGGCCCTGAGGCCGGGATAAGCCTGGGCAAACATTCCAAGAAGGGCTTCCATAACCTGGGAGTATCCGAACATGACAGAGAATCCGCCATCCTGGCCACGGCGTCTCCCTGGCATCATGAGGTTTTCCCGAAAAAGGGCACCTACCTGCCCTGTTACGGAACTTTCCAGGAACATGAGTTCGCTGTCCATTCCAAGGGCAAGAGACGCAATGGCTCCCAACTGGTCACTGTGCATGGAGTTTACCGATATGGGGTTGAAGTCTTTTCCGTATGGAGCCCATGGAGATATTTCAAGATCTACGTTCTGGTCCCAGTAAGGTAGTATTCCCATCCTCTTTGAAATGACCCCCTGTTATTTTCTTCTGAAGGGATTATACATTAAGAATGTCCGCATTGACCCAGAAGGTCGGACATCTTGAGATCCGGTCTGATCCCGAAACGGGTAAGGGTAAAATCGTATTTCGTCGGGTCCTGAGGCGCTATCAGCCGAAAAGACCTTGTCGCCTGATTCGCCGTCACCATATCAGGGGTCTTTCTCGTCACAAGGCCAAGTTCCTGGCAGATCCTGATCATATGGGTGTCGAGGGGCAGGATGAGGGAGGCCGGTGAAAGGCATCTCCAACCTCCAGGATCTATCCCGTCATTTCGCACCATCCACTTGATCATCAGATTGTACCTTTTGCATGCGCTACCCCTTGAGACATTCGGAAGAAGAGAATTCTTCCGCTTTCCCGAGTTTTTCTGAAGGGAACGGTACAACTTGCGAAGCCCGCCCGTAACTTTTTCATCCTTTCCCAGGCCTGAAGCAAAGAGAGCCTCGATCGAACCCCATTCGAAGAGGATATCCCGAATCGACAGAAGCAGTTCGTAAATATCATTGCAATCGGTGAAACGGTGCCTGAAATTCTGGCAGATCATTCGAATCTCAAGGGGGGAAGACCCTGTCAGGAACCCATGGGGCGAAGGACCCATCGGATCCAGTATCGCCCTGGCGCTTTTCACTATCCCCGCCGCACGGCCGTAGGCAAGGCACGAGGACACAACCGCCGCCACTTCCCTGTCAGGGAGATCAGGATAAGACCGGACAACACCTACTGGGTCCGGGTCGATAAATTCAGGCCGGTTGTACCGATGATACATCTCCTCGAAATGATCCGCGAGGAACTGTATCCTCTCCTCGCAAAGATCAGGCACCTGGCAGTTCCATGATCTTTCTTCCCACAGAAATGCCCATTTCCCTGCACTCTTCAAGATCACCAGGGGAAGGAACATACTTTATCTTCAGGCCCTCATGGGCAAGGTCTATCTTCATCCGGCCGAGTTCCTCGTTAAGCAGCTTTACAGATTCTCCTCCCCAGCCGTAGGACCCGAAGGATGCTCCCACCCTGCACATCGGCCTTAGCCCCCTGGCATAACATAGGAGATCCGCCATGCGCGGAAGGTAACCGTTGTTCAGCGTCGGCGACCCAAGAACCAGGGCCGCGGAATCAAGGAGTTCTGTCATAACATCACTCCGATGCCACCCCTTCAGATCAGTAGCCTTTACCTCGACTCCCCGGGATATCAGTCCGTCGATGACTGCGTGGGCCATTTTGGCTGTGCTTCCCCACATGGTGTCGTATGCTACAACTGCCTTGGCTTTCACCTTGCCTGATGCCCAATCCGTGTAGGACTGGAGTATATCGGGAACTTTCTTCCTCCATATAAGACCGTGGTCAGGGGCTATCATTTCTATCTTTATTCCCATAGCCTTTACGTTCTCGAGAAGTTTAAGAACCAGACCGGAGTAGGGCAGGATTATGTTGGCGTAGTACTTGGCTGCCTGTTTCATCAGCTCTGACTGATCGGCTTCATCGTCAAAACGTTCGCCCGTCGCATAATGCTGACCAAAGGCATCGCTAGATACCAGGAGATGGTCCTCCTCCAGATACGAGAACATGCTGTCGGGCCAGTGAAGCATCTTTGTCTCGATAAACCTTACGGTTCTCTTCCCCAGGGAAAGGGAATCCCCTGTTTTGACAACATGGAAGGGCCAGTCCTGCTTTCCAAAATGTTCAATTATGGCGTCCATACAGGCCCCGGAACAGATTACTTTTTCGGGCCGAAGTTCCCGCATTACCGAAGGGAGACTTCCAGTATGATCCATCTCGGCGTGATTAAGCACCAGGTAGTCCAGGTCTCCAGAGGGTAGAAC